>QMSI01000083.1 GCA_003649615.1 Thermoprotei archaeon
ACGCCTAGAAGAACAAGGACTAAACCCAGAAAACTTCAAACACCACCTTAAATGCTACGACTACGGCATGCCACCCCACGCAGGATGGGGACTAGGACTAGCAAGACTACTAATGATAATAACGGGACGTGAAAACATAAGGGAAGTAGTCCTATATCCAAGAGATAAATGGAGGCTAACTCCTTGAGGAGGTTGTCAAGGCTTGGCTTTCCGCAAAGGTTATAGAGCCGAAGTAGAGTTAATGGAAAACCTTCGTAAAGAAGGCTTCTATGTTGTAAGAATACCCATCAGTGGTGGCAGAGGTCTACCTTGTGATATACTGGCCGCTAAGGGAGAAGACCGTAGAGGGTATCAAGTCAAGGAAACCAAGGCTAACCGCATATACCTAAGTGAGGGAGAAGTGAAAGCGCTCCTAGAGTTTTGCCAGGCCTTCGGGTTAAAGCCGTTCATAGCCGTCAAGTGGAAGTTTAGGAGACAGAATCCTTGGACAGTAATAGAAGTTAAAGGGGCCAAACGCTTAAAAATAGAATATAGCTTGCCTAGCTGAGGTCCTCCTTGAGCTTCTTGACCCTATCTAGGGCTTCAAGCCAAGCGATCAAACATCTCGCCAGCTCATAGAGCCTATCTACATCGCTTTCATGCCTGATCATATCGTTAAGCTCAGCTAGCTTAGCAAATATTGTCCTATCTAAATCCATTATAGTAGAAAGCTGGAGAACCTTAAACTCCCCTGCCTCCCCCTCCTTCACTATTAAGACTTTTTTCTCGCAGGCAGCACAGTATACATCGCCGCTCTTCAACTTAAAAAGAGGTGTATGGCAAACTGGGCAAGTCTCAGCTAACATTACAGCTCCGCTTCTAAGCAAGTCTACCATTCTCGACACGTCATCTTTACGTCCCTGTCCCAAATCCTAAACCCCTGATGGTTCTATACCTAGTCCTTACCCCTCATCCCTTATTCCTTCAAGGAGAGAGACGGCTTGCCAAATAGCGGTTCGAGCGAAAAGCGGTATGTTAGGGTCTTGGCTACACTCATCCAACACGCTTATGACATTAGAAGCTCGAAGAGCAGGACTATCCTTCTTTGACTGAAGAATCTTAATAGACTCGCTACAAGCTCTCCTAATGTTACGTGGAACCCCTAAATCGTCAGCAATGCGTTGCAACACGGCAATAGCTTGTTGTATTCTTTGTTCAGGGTTTAATCCTTCAGGAACCGTGGACATTTAGGAGCACCTCCTAAGAGGCTTATAAGGATGAGTCGTATTCAGACCACATGTACACGTTCAAGTTTATAAGCGTTAAGCACATAGGGCTCTGCTCCTTTAACCTTCCAAAGATGACAGGGGTGCTTTCCACGCCGCTGCTTTTCAGGATTAGGGGGATATATTCTACAGCTTTGACGAAGCTCCTAATCTCCAGAGGCTTCTACCCTACGCAGTGCTCAGAGACTATCATGTCGAGGTTTAAACTCGAGAAGCTAGTGGAACCTCCTGATATTGACATCTATGACCTCCCCAGCAAGGAAGGCGTAACATTGGAAGGTAAGGCAGAAGGGATTAAGAAAATAACTGAGCTCCTAGTGGAGGAGCTCCCAGACGTCATCGTAAGGGAACTTAAACCATGCGTTAACGCTGTTTATAAGGGCGTAGCTGAGAAGAAGGTGGACGAAGGCTGCTGGGTAAACTTAGGTGAAGACAAAGGACTACTACCTAAACATCATCTAAGCCCTGGGCAGGAAGTATTGGTTACAGTCGTTAAGTGTTTACCTAACAAACCCATCCTCTCCCTAGGGCTAAGGGTGGTAGGCCGCTACGCTAAGTTATTACCAGGACAGGAAATCACCCTGAGCGCCGGGATCAAGAAAAGAGGTAAAGCTATGGAGTTGTTGGCTCTAGGAAGGATGATTAAGCCTGAAGGATGGGGCCTCAGGTGGAGGCGGAGCGCTCAATATGCCAGTATGGAGGAGTTGATGAGAGAAGTAGAAGAGCTCAAACATCGAGCTGAGGAGGCTCTAAAGATAGCTGAACAACAACAAGCGCCCTCATTGATATTTGAGGGCGATAAAGTAGCTGAGCTAATGTTCCCTGGAGGCTCACAAAAAAAGCTTGATGAATTGAGAAGCGAAGTTTGTACCACTATACCTAGACACCACTTATTCAAAACTTGGGGTAAACCATACTCCCTCACAGTTGATCTCCTTGAAGCCTTGAATGAAGCTCTATCTAGAGAAAACTTCGTAAAAGCCTCTGACTATATGTTCAAAAAAGCCATAAAGCCTGGCAGGTTCATGGAAATAATCCACATCAAACCTGACGGGAGGGCTTACAGCTTAAGACCAGGCAAGACCATTGAGGTGAAAAACGGAGAAGTTATGGTGGAGAGGAGGTTTAAGGGAGGAGGAGTTTATGACGGGTTGGGTGAAGTAAAAGAGGAAGGGGATTACGGCATCACCTTGTTTAAGGAAGGATGCTGGGTATCTCGTACTGTTTATTACTCTCGAAACATGGTCCTGAAAGGGGTTTACTACAACATATCTACACCGCCTGAAATTAAGCCAGGGAAGATCAAGTACGTGGATCTATGCATAGACGTCGTATGGAGTCCTAAACAAGGTGTTAAGGTAATAGACGAAGAAGAGTTGAAAGAAATGGTGAAGAAGAGGTCTTTGACAGTGAAGGTGGGAGAAAAAGCACTTAACATAGCTTATTGCTTAGCTGAAGAACTGTCTAGAGTCGAAGATAAAATCGTTGATCTAAGTAAGTTCAATATCTAACTTAAAAGCTTCGTCCTTAAAAGATAACTTAGCATCAGCATTACGAAAAAGCTCACTTTCTAATCTAAGTGAGTGGCCTTCATCTTTAACCTTAATATACGTCCTCTTCCTTTAGCATAAAGGAAAACCTTGGAAGCCGACTTCTTCCTAGGCGTGGGCCTGATATTTGCTACCGCCGCGGTAGCTGGAGCCCTAGCACTCAAGGCTAAGCTTTCACCCATCGTGGGCTTCATAGCTGTCGGGGCATTGATAGGGCCTTCAGGCCTAAATCTCATAACGAAGGGCCCACTACTCGACCTATTTGCAGAGATCGGAATAATCCTTCTTCTATTCATTGTAGGTGTGGAATTCGAGGTCGAGAAGCTATCTAGGCTCGGGCCGGCAATAATCACCATAGGGCTTCTTCAAACTTCCATAGCTTTTCTCCTAGGGTACTTAGCCGGCGCAGCTATGGGATGGACAACATTGTCCTCTATGTATCTAGGAGGAGCTTTGATGTTCAGTAGCACAGCTATCATAGTTAAGATGCTTAAAGATATGGGGTTAGGTGGTAGCTCAGAGTATGAAACTAGCGTTGGGGTTCTTGTACTTCAAGACGCTATGGCTGTAATGCTTCTCATAATCCTACTTAACGCCACGACCAGCGGTGGAGCCTCATTAGATGTAGTTGCCGTCACGCTGACGAAAACCATAACTTTCATCGTGCTCTCCATAGCGCTAGGAGTAAAAGCCATTCCCTTTGTCCTCGATAAAGTGGCTAAAATGAAAATGACCGAAGCCCCACTACTGACAGCGCTCAGTTTAGCATTCCTCGTAGCCTTCTTAGCCGGTGAGTTAGGTGTCTCGAAGGCGGTAGGAGCTTTCACAGCAGGCTTAACCATAGCCTACTCTCCAAACGCTAAGCTTGTTAGGGACGTAGTCTCGCCCTTAAAGGACTTCTTCATGACCATCTTCTTCGTGAGCATAGGTACGCTCATCTACATCGACCTTCAAGAAGCCGTCCAAGCAGCACTACTAGCCGTGCCCCTAATACTGATAATATTAGCAAGCCGAGTGATCGGATGCTCCATGGGAGGATTGATGGGAGGCCTAAGCGAGGAGAGCTCGCTGGGCGTAGCAGCTATGTTAATCCCAATAGGCGAGTTCAGCTTCATCATAGCGAAGCAAGGAGTAGAGCTAGGGGTTCTTCCAGACACAGTATTCCCTTCACTAGCGCTCATGTGCGTGGCAACCACCATAATCTCCCCTCCACTCATTAACCGTATGCCCAGCACCTTCGCCAAAATGTTGGAGAGACAACCTGCCCCCCTAAAGGCCATGTCCACCTTCTTAAGAAGGGGGCTTGGAGGATCATTTAAGAACATCCTTCAAAGCCACGTCCACTTAACTAAGTTTAAGAACAGGGTTAAAGGAATGCTCTTCAACGTGTTCCTCATGTTCATCGCCCTCAGCCTGCTATCCATGCTTAGACCATACGTTCTCCTCCTCTATGAAAACATTCCACAACTACACCTACTCGGCAAAGAGACCTTCACTCTACTTATAGCCTTAGCCATCATAGCCTATCCCCTGGCGGACCTGTTAATGGATACAGACAAGGTAGCCGGAATGTTGATGACGCAAACTTTGACTAGATTTCCAAGGCTTAGGGCTGAAAGCGGAAGAGTGAGAAGAGTTACCCGTAATCTATCATTTGCAGTAGTGTTACTTGGGGTATCAATAATTCTCGCACCAGGTATAAGCGGAGTATCAGACCTCCCCTACATTTCAATCTTAACTACTCTCCTCATAACTGCTACCGTCCTCATTCTAGTCTTCGACGCAACATACATCTTCCATAGAGGGCTCTGGAAGGCCATGAAAGAAGCCCTAAGACCTCATAGTGAAACTTACACTGATGGTCATCAAGAGGCTTAATAGACTTTCTTTAGCCTATGCCTAACATAGCTTGGTTAGCTAAGTGATACCCATACGCCTGATGCCGCGGTGTGAAAAGGTTTTAAAGCCGTAGCACGACATCGGAGTAAGGAGTTGTTTAAGGGAGAGCAAATAAGGATTTACATGCTCAAATACTCTTTCATTCTTTTCTCTACCTATATCTAAAAGCACTAGGGCCAGTTGTTGGAGCCTCCATACCGCCACTCCTAGACGCAATAAAGACTATCTCCGGCTCCATAGGCCTAAACTTAATTAAGGGAGAGATTATAGATGAATTTCTTCAAAATCTTCAAACTACTTATTCGCAGCGGGGAGCCATGATGGAAACGTCTACCTATTTAGCAGGGAGTAATTACTATTTAAGATAACTGAGCAACATTAATTAGAGTAGTGAAGCTTAGTAGAATCTAAAGGAAACTCGCTACGGTCCCTTAGAGGACTCAGACATAGCGCTCATGGATGTAAACACTAATAGAAAGGTTTGAGGCGTTCAAGTCTGTAGAGACTGAGAAGTATGACCTTCGCTGAAAACTATTCTCTATTGAACGGCAGCTTCAGGAATGGCCATCTAGTAGCCTTTGACAAGAATGTAAATGCAGCATGCCATGAATATACTGAGGGGCTCCCAATGCTCTTGAAAGCAAGGAACGGATCGATCTATGCGGAAGGAAAGAGCCACACGTTATTAGGCTTTCACTACAATGGAACTTTAAAGT
>QMSI01000084.1 GCA_003649615.1 Thermoprotei archaeon
CTTGATGAGCTTGCAATAGATTTCACAGATCTTATTAAACTTTTCAGGGTAACTTGGAATTAACCGCATATCTATGTAGTAAGGACTATTGAGCCCAGAGGTTAGCTTAAAGGAACCGAAGGATATAGCGGAGCTTTCATGAAGTATTAAGGCAGCTTCTTCAGCTAGTTTAGCCTTAACTTGAGCCCAGCTAGCCGCTGAGCTGTAGATGGCTGAAACCCACAACAACCTAGCCTTCAGGGGGGATTTAACATTTCCCCTAAGCAAAGAGAGGTCTAAAGCCACAACATTAGCGGGACTGGTAGTGACGCAATCCACATCACGAAGAGTAAAATGAGCCCCAACTTCCTAAGATTGCTAAGGGGAGACACATCATTGAGAGCTCCTGGATGTCCTCTTAAAGCTATAAAGGCAGCTAATATGGCCATTACCAGGAAGCCCATCACCACCATAACGACTATGAACAAGACTGACAGGATTAGGTGAAGCTTTTCATTGACAGCAGCCCTCAACACGTGTCCTCCATCGAGTTGCCCCACAGGAAAGGTGTTGAGGAAAGTTATCAAGAACCCAACCCATCCAGCCCAAGCTACAGGATGAAGGTATATGAGAGAAGCTTCAGTTAGATCAGGGCGTACAAGAGGTATGAGGGCTTCATAGATTAAGGGTGTGGGTAAAAACTGTAGGGACACCCCTCCTTGCTCCATTTCCTCTATTAACTGAGCAGGGATTGGATAGGAGAGGCTTAAGCCTATGGCTGAGACGATTATGGAGATTAGAAAACCGAAAAGAGGACCCGAAATACCTATATCGAATAGATCATTTCTTCTTAGAGGGGGGCTTTCCTGCATTATCAAGGCTCCTAAGGTGCCTATGGGGAACCAAGGTATGGGAGGGAAAGGGATGAACAGTGGAGGCGAGGCTTTAACACCATGTACTTTGCAGGCTATTTTGTGTCCTAGTTCATGGATGCCGACTATGCTAACCATAGCGACGGCGTAGCCTAAAAGATGAGGAAGAGGGTTTAAAGCCACGGTGGGGTCCAGGCGTTGAAGAACCTCGTCAAGAACAGTTATGAGGTAGCCTGCGGCGAGAATAGTTCCCAGCGTAGCTATGAAAAGGCTGAGCGCCAAGAGTCTGCCGCGATGCTTACGTCTAGGTAAAGGTATGATCCTTAACGCAACTCTCCCCCTCACTCTCCTAAGCGTAGGTGTTAAGCCCAGTGGCTGAAGTTTCTCGCATAAGGCCTTGAAGGAGGAATCAAGGTTCTTCCCAGGCTTGATAAAGTAGACGGGCCAGCCTAGATCCAATATCCAGTCTTCTACCTGAAAGTAAGCTCTAACCAAGCTATCGAGCTCAGCTATATGTAGTGCTTGCGTATACAAGTAAGGCACCTTAAAGGCAGCGCTAATGCTATTAAGGCCTGCTTTAAATCCTTTTTGCGGAAGGTGGGGTGGGGAGCTCGCGGAGTATATTCTTTAAGCTGCGGGTCTTTGAGCCAAGAGACCTAGATAGTGTCATATATATCAACAGGACTTGTCTACCTGAAAACTACCCACCTGACTTCTTCCTAATGCACCATCGAGAACACCCTGAGGCTTTCCTCGTGGCTGAACTTGATGGTGAGGTTATAGGCTACAGCATGAGCCGCGTAGAACATGGTTTCTCCAATTTTAGAAGAGTTTTCGCTAAGAAGGGGCACGTCATCTCCATCGCTGTCCTGCCGCGCGCTAGGAGGATGGGGATAGCCACTTCGCTTATGACAAGAACCTTGGAGGCGCTACGTAAATATGGAGCCTCAGAAGTATACTTGGAGGTTAGGGTGACCAACGAACCAGCCATAAACCTATACAGGAAGATGAACTTTGAAATAGTGAGGAGGCTCGTAGGCTACTACGTTGATGGCGAGGACGCCTGGTTGATGGCTAGGCAGCTATGGTGAGGGCCAGCTCCTTGACCGAGTGTAAGCTATGTGGTGTTAAAGACCCCCTAATATCTTCCCAGCTGGGTCTTTGTCCTAGCTGCGCGAGGAATGGAGGAGCTGAGGCGGTTAAGATAGCACAAGAAGCTCATGCAAAGGTTAGGGCTCGCCTGCACTTACCTGAAAGAATACCTAAAGACCCTAAGGGTGTGAAGTGTAGTCTATGTAGTAATGAATGCTCCATACCTGAAGGTGGAACCGGTTACTGTGGCCTTAGAAGAAACGTTGAGGGTAAGCTTGAGCACCTAGCAGGCATCGATGTAGGCATTCTCTACGCTTATTATGACCCCTTGCCCACTAATTGCTGCGCAGCTTGGTTTTGTCCAGGCTCAAAGGAGAGCGGCTACAACTTAGCTGTATTCTTTTATGGCTGCAACTTTGACTGCCTTTTTTGCCAGAACGCTTCTCATAAGAACATTATCGAGGGCTTCACGGTCACTCCTAGGGAGCTAGCTGAAAGAGCTGGCTTCAGCGTAAGGTGTATATGCTACTTTGGCGGCTCACCTGAGCCTCAGCTACCCTTCGCCTTGAAGGCTAGCCAGGAAGCTTATCATAAGGCTATCAAGGAAGAGAGGTCCTTGAAAATATGCTGGGAGTGGAATGGTTGCGGCAATAAAGAGCTCGTTAAGAAAGCAGCTGAGCTTTCATTGATCACTGGAGGCAACATCAAATTCGACCTTAAGGCGCGTAGCCCCACGCTCAGCATAGCGCTAAGCGGAGTAGATAACTCTAGAGCTTACGAGAACTTTGCTATGATAGCCAAAGAGCTCTATGATAAACGCCCTCACGACCCTGTTTTGACCGCTACCACTCTCCTGGTTCCTGGTTATGTGGATGAAGACGAGGTAGATTCTATTGCTAGCTTCATAGCTGACCTCGACGCCACGATCCCTTATAGCCTATTAATTTTCTATGGAGCATTTGCTATGAAAGACCTACCTGTAACCCCTGTAAGCCAGGTAGTCTCATGTTATCGCGCCGCTAAGAGGCACTTAGAGAATGTCCATATAGGGAACCTACACCTCATCGGCCTTAGCTGTATGGCTGAGTTTAAGGCGAGGCTGCTTTAACTTACACCTTAGCCAATCCGCTAACAATAAGGCGGTAGGGATGTAGAGGACGAAGACATAAAACGAGGCGTCAAGGTTTAACGGGGACTCTAGAGTTAGCTTAAGGTAGGTGAAAAGGAGAGCTAAGCCAAGCATCATTAAAACCGGGGTCGGTGAGTGTTTACTGTTTGTGTTCACGGCACACCAGCTTATTCAAAACTTAAAAACCCCCTATAACTTCTTTACTGCCCGCTCTCGGCCAGTATAAGGATTAGCGGCGAAGAGTCTTGAGTAAAAAGCAATCTAGGAGTATAAAGGCTGAGGAGGTTAAAGTCTGGCTGCCTCGGCTGACAAGGTACGAGAAAGCTAGGATAATAGGGGCTAGGGCTTTACAGATCTCCATGGGGGCTCCTGTCCTAATAGCTGTTCCTCCAGAGGGCATGGACCCTATCAAGATAGCTTCAATGGAGCTTGAGCTAGGCCTCCTGCCCATGACAATTAGGCGTAGACTGCCTAATGGGCGCTACCAGGATATCCCTCTTTCATGGCTTCTTAAAGGTCGCCCAGCGTCTAGGGGTAGTGGGTGAAGGCTCTAAGATCTCTTTAACAAAGTTTTCCTCACGCTCATATACGTGAAGGTTTTTGGAGAAGGCTACGCTAAAGCCCGGCTCTACGCCTATCTCTGCCGCCATCTCCTCCTTCAATAATTGAAGCGCTGCCATGTTGGCTGGAAACCCCGCGTAGGCATCCCAGCTCCTAAAGTAAAGGTAGAAGTTCAGTTTTCCTCCTAGTATCTCAGTGTCTATTACTGTTAGACATGGAGGGTCATCGAGGTCTAGGTCTTGCGGCAGCCTAAGAACCATGGTACACTGCCTATCCCCTTTAGCTTCCTTATACCTTTCTATCACTTTCTTTACCTGGTCTACAGGTCTTCTTAACCTCTCTCCATAAGTATAGGTTTCCTCGGGTTTACGCTCCCCCATGGCTAAGTACTCTAAATAATACTGATAGATATAAGACTGGGTGTATGGGGCCCTTTCATGTAGAAGAGGTCTAAGCTCAGGTCTCTCAACGAACACCAAGGACGCTATTTTCTTCGTACGCGCCTTTTCAGAGCCTCTTTCTACCTTAAACTCCTCTCCTTCAATTTGGATGAGCTTCAAGACCTGATACCAAGCGTCAGGTAGAGATAGAGCTTTTACCATATGGACCTTCAAGTGCTCCCCTCACCAACCCTAAATTTGAGACTGCCTCCTTTAACTACCACTTCTACTTCGTCGCCTATGTCAGGTTTAGGCTCTAAACGCTCCCACTCATCATCGGTGAGCCATAAGGTAACCCTATGAAAAGTGGCCTTACCTTGCCTCGCGAAGGGGATAGCCTGTAGGACTTGGCTTACGATAGGCATTACTTGCCTTGCCCACTCAGCTCCTTCACGATTCTGGGAAATCATGATGGGTGGCGGTAGATCTCTCTCCTCGGCCATTTCTATTTTGATACCTTTGCCCAGCACAGGATCATTAAGCAGGGTCTTACTTACTACTACTGCTTTAAACTTGACTTCCAAAACCACTCCCTCCTCCTCTGCTAGGAGCTGACTCATTTAAACTTGCTCTAAGTGAAATCACTATATTGCGTAATATATCATCTCCTAGCCTAGAGAGAGGACTCGTTTATCATGGTGATAAACTATAGCAGGTTTTCGTCCTGTACGTAGCTTCTCCCTATTTTTAAGGCCAATTCAGCCTTAGCTAGTTCATAACCTAAGTAGAAAGCATGTTTAAGGTCTGTCACTAGCCCTGCCCTAATTATAGTGTCGCGTAGATCGAAAGCTTTTTGCCCCTCTATGATGACATCGGGCCTGACTTCCCCTCTTTTAAAGTGTAGGAGGGTGATTAAGTTCCTGCGCCGATCTACCATGACTTTAAATGAGCCTGCAGGATCTCTACGAGGCTCACCTTCCCCCTTAGCCTCGACGACTTTTACACCATCAGGCCTTACGTAATCTTCCTCTTTTCTTCTTTTCTCCTTCAATATGAGGAGATCAACCCCAAGATCTTTAGGAGGGGCTTGTCGTTCCCTCGCTAATGAAACCATCTTCGCTGCAGTTACTAGTTCCTTAACGCAATTTACAGTCTTAGCGCTGCCTTCAGTTGTTAGAAGCAATCCTACTCCTGTTTCCATGGCTAGGACGGCTAGGAGCGCGTTGAGTCCTTGGCTATCTGCGTCAATAAGCTCCGTCACGTTGCCAGCTCCAAG
>QMSI01000085.1 GCA_003649615.1 Thermoprotei archaeon
CCTATATGACAACCTTTCCTAATGAAAGCTCCCTGGACAACTACGTTTCTCCCAATATATACTGGGCCCACTACTCTAGATCCCGCTTCTATCCTGCTACCTTTACCTATAAAGACAGGGCCTTCCCTCAAGTCTATGAGTGATAAAGCTTCAACCTCAGCTCCTTCCTCAACGGTTAGCCTAGACCTATCACCTTTAATTACAGCTAAGTCCTCGACCACACCATCAATTCTTCCAGGGTTTCGTGAAAGGTCGAGGCCTAAAAGTTGAGGGTTTAGCTCCACCAGTTCCCATAGGTGGTCGATTAACCTCAACCCTGTAGCTTCCCTGACCTCGCGCTCCTCCTTCAACTTTGTCAATAACTCGTTGCTCCTACCTTGTTCTATTAGCTCCCATAACTCCCTAACCTCCTCACCGCTAAGTAGGCAAGCTACCAGTTCGTTATCCTTCACCCACACTGTCCCCTTCACAGCCAACTCGGCTAGACCTGACTGAAGAGGTAAAGCCCTCCCATTAACTAACAGGATCTCCTCGCTAAGCTCGTCAGGGCGGTTAACGTAGGCTTGAGGCCTTAGCTTACTTATCACCTTAGCTAAGTAACTTCTACAAGCTAAAGCGACCTTAGCCTCAGGGAGAGCTCTCCATAACCGATCGCAAAGCGTGTAAGCCCCACACTTAAGTTCATATACAGGTTTAGTGTAGGTTAGCGGCAGGAAGTTTACGTAGCACTCATCTTCAAAGAGCAGAAGAAACACTTCGACTTCCTCCTTTCTCGCTTTTCCTAGCGTTAAACCAAGCCAAGAAGAGCTTCAACCCTTGATCTAAGCTTACCTTAGGGCGCCATCCTAGCATTTCACCAGCCTTACGGTTATCGGCTAAGGTCCTAGGGAAATCTCCTTTATAGGCTGGCTTAAAGATCATCTGAACCTTTCCCTTCGCTCCCATTAATTCAATGATCTTCTCAGCTAAGTCAACTATCTTCACTTCCGCGCCGAAACCGATATTGAATACCTCGCCCTCGACATCGTCACTTTGAGCAGCCCTAATGGTAGCGTCCACCACGTCCATAACGTAGGTGAAGTCCCTAGTCTGTTCACCACTACCATAGATAACAGGGCTCTCCCCTCTAGCCACTCTTTCAGCAAAGACTCGTATCACCTGGTCAGGCCTTTGCCTCGGACCGTAAACCGAGAAGTACCTTAGGGAAACCACGTTTACCCCGTAGACTTGATTAAAGACCCTACAGTACTCTTCAGCAGCAACCTTACTAGCTCCATAAGGCGAGGTAGGTCGTCTGGGGTGCTCTTCATCCATGGGTACGTAGGAAGGGTTCCCGTATACTGAAGATGAAGAGGCGAATACAACTTTCCTTACACCTGCCTGCTTAGCTGCCATTAATACGTTGAGGGTTCCATCCACGTTGACCTTCACAGTCCTTTGGGGATTCTCCACCGAAAACCTTACTCCTGGTTGGGCAGCTAGGTGGAAGATCACGTCCACCTTTTTAGCTAAGCTTAGCAATAAGCTGAAGTCTAAGATGTCAGCTCTAACCAGCTTATACTTAGGGTTGCTCAGGTTGTGAGCAACGTTCTCTTCTTTACCTCCATAGAAAGGGTCGAAGTTGTCATAAACTATGACGAGAGACGCTGTCTTGAGCAGCTCATCAGCTAGGTGGCTCCCCACGAAGCCTGCCCCACCTGTAATGAGGGCTTTAATTCCTTCAAGCTCCATCCAGCCTCAACTCGTTCTCTCAGCTAATTTTACGACCCTAAACCTTAACTTAGGTCCTCCTTCAGCCCTAATAAATTCAACTCGAAGCTCCACATCATCTCCATACTTCTCCTTAAAGTAATCTAACATCTCCTTCGACACTATAGGCCCACACTTCTCCATAGCTAACTTAACCTCCCCTTCCTCTAGAATCTCCTCCTTCAACCTTCCTTCCTCCGCTTTAACCTTAACCTGACCAGTAACACTTTCTCCGAGGAATAAAACTTTGTAGCCAAGTAGATGAGCGCGAGGGTCTCAACCAATAGCACGGCTAGGCTAATGGTCACCGGTAGGTACTCCCCGTTGAGGATGAAGATGATAGAGATCACGGGATTAGTAAACGGTATGGCAAGCATGCCCCAGGTTAAGAGGTTTGCTCCACTCTCCATCGCCGCGAAGGAGGCTATGAAGGCGACTATGAATACAGGTATAAACACGAAGCTTAACAAGCTTTGAGCCGACCTGACATCCTCAGCGAAGGCTGCTAACACCACTACAACGGAGAGGGATGCAATAAGCGATAAGCTTAATGAGCCTCCTAGGAGCAAGTACCCTTCCATGGGTATGCTTAACGCAGCTGCTATGTAGGCTGCTTCAAGTCCTTGAGGCGAGCTCATATACATGACGGAGGACATGTAAAAGCTTAAGCCTACCATAAATCCGATCGCGCCCACAATGGAGACTAGGAGAGCGCCAGCCAGCTTTCCTACAATAATAGTGGTTCTGGACACAGGTAGTGTAAGCAGCGTCTCTAAGGTCTTCTGCTCCTTCTCCGAGGCTACCGAAGTGGCGACTAGCTGAGAAGCCAACACTAGGAGGATCACCATGGCAAAAACTAGGGCAAATAGCTGAGAGGTGACCATTCCTATAAAGACGCTAGGTCTAACGCCTTCCAGTATCTTCCCCCTATACACCGTGGATAGATTGGAGGTTAAGGGGTTCATTAAAAATTCAGGCTCAACCTCACCTGCTTCATGAAGTAGTAGTTCGGTTAAGCTCTGCTCAAAGGCTTCCATAACGATCTCGACAGCTAAGCTTTGAGCTATCTTCGTCGGGCTCATGGACCTGATGGTAACGTATGCTTTAACCTCTGCCTTGTTATGGTTAAGTAAACTTTGGGTAAAGTCCTCAGGTATGATGAGGAGAGAGCTATAGCTGCTGTTGCTTAGCACTACTGTTAATGCTTCCTCTAGGTTAGAAGCCTCAACTTCCCTTAAAGTAACCCCTGCCTCAGCCAGCTTAGTACTGAAAACCTCGGTGCCTAACACTTCTTCAGCGAGGTGTCCTTGATCGAGGTTTAACAAGGCTACCATCGTCTGTCGCTGCTCTGCCGTAGATTCGATGGCACCTCTAATAGCTAAGCCCATCACCGGTAGCAGGATGATGGGCACAAGGATCATGCCTAAAAGCAGCCTAGGATCCCTCACAATTTCCATGATTTCTTTCTTGACCATCTGTAGAAACATTCTCGTCAAGCTTTTCTCACCGCTGCCATGAACACTTCTTCAAGGTTTGAAGCCTGGAACCTCTCCTTAAGTTCTTGAGGAGGACCTTCCACTAGAGATCTGCCTTCATTGATGATAAGGACGCGGTCGCAGAGGTATTCCACCTCCAACATATTGTGGCTGGATATCACCGCTGCCGTCTTCGTCTCCGCTACGTAGCGCTTGATCATATCCCTAACCTGCGACGCACTCACCACATCTAAGCCGCTAGTCGGTTCGTCAAGGATAGCCAGCTTAGGCCTAACCATTAACGCCCTGGCAACAAGGAGCCTACGCTTCATCCCCTTGCTGTACGTCTTAATCTTATCTTTAAGCCTATTTTCCAGCCCTGAGAGCTCGGCTGCCCTAGACACCGCCTCTTCTACGTCTCCTATTAAGCTTAGTGAAGCCATGTACCTAAGGAACTCCAACCCCGTTAGATTATTGTAGGCTCCTGCCTCTTCAGGCAAGTAACTTATAAGCTTCCTAACCTTCCCCGCTTCTTGGACCACGTCTAAACCGTAGATCTCTACCTGGCCAGCCGTAGGTTTTATCAGGGTCGCAAGGACTCGAAGCGTCGTAGTTTTCCCCGCGCCATTAGGGCCTATAAGGCCGAAGACCTCGCCTCTACTTACCTTAAAGGTCAGCTTGTCTACAGCTACGACCCTTCCATACGCCTTCACCAACCTCTCCACGCTCACTGCTTCCTCCACAAAACTCACCTTCATCTTAAAAGTGGGAGCTCGGCTCTGGTGTCACTCATCACCCCTCATCAATACCTGCCTTCCTCATCGCTCCCTCGGTAAACTAAGCGAGGCAGAATATAATATTCTCGCTCATGGACTTTTACCATGGAACTTCATCAAGCAATACGCGGCGGGTCGGCAGGCTACCAATGAGGCTCATAGAGAAGAGACTTAAGGCTCTCTGTATACTATGGCTCTCAGCTATGCCTCTACCAAGCTTAAGCCTTGAAGTAGACGGCGAGAAGATCCAGCTGCTGCTGCCTTGTCAACGTTTAGAGGAAATGTACGAGGGACCTATGATGGAGGAGGTCGAGAACACAGTGGCCGTTAGGGCTAAGGCTTGGAGATTAATATCAACACTCTTTAAGGTTAAGCATAGCCCACCTGTATTTAAGGTGGTTAAAGGTCCCCTATTTATGGTACACCAGAACTTCATCGCTGGCGGAGCCTTCTCCTCCCTTCCCATGTTTCTCAGGTACTACAGCGGCCAATACATAGCCGAGTTCCATAGACCAGTTGTAGCAGTGAATCCGTACGTATACTACTTTGAAGGCATGGCTTCAAAATGGACTTCGCCGGTGATGCTTCCGGCTTTAATACATGAGTTTGCACATGTGGCTTTCCTCCTCTCAGGAAAGCTTGACTTAGAGTTTGTTAGGAGGGCATGCCTTGACCTAAGGTTGGCCATGCAGCTTCCCTTCCTAGACGACAATGACATAGAAGCGCTTAGATCCATGAGCCTTGAAGTAGACATATTAATGGAGACACCAGCGCTCTGGGCAGAGCAAAAAGTAGCTTCAACCTTGGGGTTAAACGACCGGGTAGAACGAAGGCTTAGGCTCCAAGCAGCAAGAGACGAGATTTTAAGGAAGCTTATGAATAAGCATGGGCTTTGTCCACGAGGACCTTCAGCTTGGTGGAGGGTTGAGAGGCTGCTAAACCATATCGAGAAGGTTCAAGGGAAAAATGTAGAGGAAGTGAAACGCTACGTAGAAGCTCAGCTTGAAGAGAAGCTCTTCGAGGTAATCGATAAACTGCGTGAAGGCCTTATCTTAAGGTTTAAGGATGATTTCGTGGAAGCTCCTTCAGTCATGGGTAAAACTCTCGAGTGGTTGAGGCTATGGCAATACTTCCTTGAGAGAGAGTTCAGCTACCATCATCCTTAAACTAGCTTCAGGACAAGGTAGCTTAAGCCTATA
>QMSI01000086.1 GCA_003649615.1 Thermoprotei archaeon
AGGAAGGATTGGAGGCTGAACTAACATAAACCTCCCTCCTGGCCATGAGTAGCTAACGGTACTATGCTACATCTTCAAACATTAAGTTATCGTTAGCCCACGTTAACGATACATGACATAAATTATGGGGCCGCCAGGATTTGAACCTGGGTCACGAGGGCCCAAGCCTCGCAGTCTAACCAAGCTAGCCTACGGCCCCCTCCATCCGCATTAAGGAAAATTTTCTTTTTAGTTTTGCCCTCATGATCCATGAGTGGAAGCAACGTTAGATTGGATCAGGGAGTCCATTAGCGCTTGAAGCATTCCTTCCGGACTAGGGGTAGTGTTCATACTCTGTGCGATCTGGAATACCGGCTTCGATGAAGGCTTTATGCCTGTTTAAGCATGATTCACATCGGCCGCAATGCTTAGCGTTGCTTAGGTAACAGCTCCAGGTCTCGTAGATCAACTCGCCCATCAACTGGTAGCTTCTTTTCAGGTTTTCAGCTTTGCTTAATCCCTCTCTGGCTGGGCTCCAGATCTCGACTTTCCTCTCGCCGACGGGGAAGTGGGCTAAGGCTACTACTTCCTCGAAGGCTCTGGCAGTTTCAGGGTGACAGTCTGGGTATAGAGGTTCCCCGGTGTCCTGTCTAGGGGTTATGTCGTTTAGGTGGGCTCCATAGGTAACCACGCTGGCGCCTATCGATAGCGAGTACGCGCAAGCTAGGGATAGGAAGACCACGTTTCTTATGGGGACCACGACGGTAGGCATATACTCGGTCTCTACGCCTACTTTTTCGTCGGTGAGTTGAGTGTTAGGCCAGAGTTTTCTTAATGAGCTGAGGTCTAGTACCAATGGTTCCTTAAACCCTAGCCTAGTCGAGAGCCGTAGGGCAACCTCGACTTCTTTGGATGCTTTCTGTCCATAGTTAAATATCAAGGGGTAAATCTCGTAGCCCCTTACTTTCCATTGCATGGCGTAGCCTATGCTATCGAGCCCGCCGCTAATAATTGACACAGCTTTAAGGCCTGTCATCTTAGACCTCCTTCATCCAGATGGGTTTAAGGCCTACAGCCCTACGCACGGCGTATACACCTATGTAGCAGAAGGGGGTGTCGCAAAGCGCTATGAACCATTTAACGAGGTATAGCGCAATTACCATGTTTAGAAGTGCTTGGAGCGGCGTGTAGCCCCAAAACGCGATCAAGGTGAACACCACGGTGTCGAGTAGCTGGCTAACCATGGTGGAGGCGTTGTTGCGAAGCCATAGATGCTTACCCTTCGTAAGCCTACCCCAGAAATGGAAAGCCCACACGTCATGGCTCTGTGCCACGAGGTAAGCCGCCATGCTGGCCAGCACGATACGCTCCGTCGAGCCCAATACGCTGGCATACACCTCTTGATAGCTGGACTGGAAGGGGGCTATGGGGGCTGCTATGGATAGGCGCAGTAACACTACCATCAGTATGCTGGCGGCGAAACCAGATAACACCACTACCTCGGTCTCTCTCCTGCCGAAGAACTCTGCGTAAAGATCGGTGCATAGGAACGTTATGCAGTAAGCCAGCGTCCCAGCTGGAAATATGAGCTGCCAGAACTGTACCAGCTTGGAGGCTGCTATGTTAGCTACCACTAGCGAAGATACGAATAGCGACGTTAATACTACACGTACCTCTCCTTCAGCCACCTCCCACCCCTCCGATGGGAGAGGTTGATTTCTCCCTTGGCCAAGCCTTCATCTTGGCTGAGCCGCATCCGGAGTAACGGCGGAGCTCTGCCCGCCGAGCCCAAAGGGGCCGAGGAGGATTGTTGTGTTTTTGCCCTATAAACCTTTATGGTTAACCTTCAGCGTTCACGCGGGCTACGCCGCGCTTACCATGTACGTGTCATAGAGCCTAGCGGCTCCCCCGGTTTTTAGCCTTAGGGCAGAAATCCTAGACTAGGGTACATTTTGTTACTACTTAAAGTTACAAAAACATTAAAGCAGGGCCCCATAACTTATACGCTTAAGGTGATCACTATTGAAAAGGTTAAGTTTCTTGACTCTGCTTCTCCTGATACTCATGACCGTCGCTTCCTCCGCTATAGCGGCGCCGACGTCTTCAGGAAGCATGGGAGGCACAGTGTTTAAGCCTGCAGTGTATAGGGAACTGCCTGATCACGCGGTCGAGGAAGGAGAAGTCTTCACAGTTAAGCTAACGTTAGAGGCTTGGCAGCCACCGATGTGGCAAGGCGTGTCTGGAGATATCAAGCAGGTGGTGGTCTACGAACTATTACCTCCTGGAGTTGAACTGGTCGAGGCTCCTGATGGAGCGGAGGTTGTGAAGGCTAAGCTCAGCGAGGCTCTATCCACTCTGTTGCCGAGCGACCTTAGGGTCGAGGTCGAGGGCTTCATTAGCAACGCTACTATGGGCCTAGTCGAAGTACCCCACTACCCTCATCTACCCATCTATATGCCGCTGAGCAATGAAGAGGTGACCGTGATAGTAGTGTCGGTGGATGACTTCGTTGAGTACCGAGCTAAGGTCGTTAACGCCGACAAACCAGTCAAGGTTTTCATGGGATCCGTGCTGACCGAGGCGGAGTATAGGTTAGGGGTCGTACAGGCGGAGGTTAAGAGGTATTGTGGCCCCATCACGGGTGACTTCGTCCTACACGTTAACGCCCCTATTAACCTCGAGGTCCCTGAACCTACAAGGGTTGAGTGTAGAGTTAACGTCTCTTCGTCCTTGAGGATGGGCTTAACCAGCATCACTGCCCCCACCTTGCTAAGCTTCGTGCCTGATTTGGAGGAGGTAGCTGTAATGGTGAGTGAGCGTTTGCCGGAAAGCTTACCCATAGTCTTCGATCTATCTGAGGCTGTCGAGGGTGGAAGGCTTTCAAGGTCCATAAAGCTAACCGTGGTGAACCAAACAGCGATGGGCGACCTCAAGCTATGCCTAGGGCTGCCACAAGGCCTCTCGCTGGGAGAAGAGCAGCTGGTCGTGAAGGTGGTTGAGACACCCTCACCCCCTGACCTTCACATAAAGTTCTTCCTACAGGTATTTGACCTAGGCCCTGAAGCTTCATTTGACAACCCGGTAACCTTAAACTTCACCTATACCGACGAGCTGGTGTTTGAGCTAGGGGTGGATGAAGCTAAGCTATGCATAGTGTACTATAATGAGGAGATGGAAAAATGGTGTCCAGTGGAGAGCTATGTGAACCTAGACGCTAATTATGTATACGCCAGCGTATCTCACTTTACTCAGTTCACGGTGGCTGAGTTTACTAAGGAAGCTACTTCACTAACCTTATCGGTCTCGTCCGGTGAGGTGGAGCTGGGCTCAGCGATAACGGTTTACGGTAGCATAGCTCCAGCCATGAACGCGTGCTTGGAGCTGGTGTTTACCCGTCCTGACGGCTCCACGACGACGGTTGAGGTGGTAAGCGATGACGATGGTTCCTTTACCTACAGCTTCAACCCTGAGATTGAAGGTAGCTGGAGCGTTAAGGCAGTGTTTGGAGGAGACCTTGAGCATGAAGCCTCAGTTAGCGAAGTTGTTTCCTTCACTGTCGAGACACCCACGGAGCCTCAGCCTACTACACCCGGCTGTTTAATCGCTACGGCTGCCTTCGGCTCTGAGCTTGAGGGCCCTGTCCAGTTCTTGAGAGACTTTAGGGACTATAAGGTCACGTCGACGAAAGGCGGCGCTGCGTTTATGGTAGTTTTCAACTCTTGGTATTATTCTTGGAGCCCTTACGTAGCTGAAGCTGAGTACCGTTATGAATACCTGAGGCAAGTTGTCAGGTGCAGCTTATATCCACTGTTAAGCTCTCTCCTGGTCTCTGAGAGGGTCTTCGATGTATTCGCTCGTTGGAACGTTGAAGCGGCTGTGGTAGCTGCTGGCATTACTGCTGGTATGCTGATATCTCTAGCCTACATTAGCCCCTTGGCAGTCTTGCTGAGAAGCGTTTTAGGTCGCAGGTTCAAGTCGATCGATGCAGGTAAAATAGCTAGAGTAGCGTTTGCCTGGCTTGTATCATCGCTTCTCCTTCACTTATTAGGACTGCTACTCGACGTAGTTATAATACTTGAACTTTCATCGGTGTGCATCGTCTTAGCATCTATGACCTTAACGCCGTCCCTAGTAATGGTCATCCTCCCCAGGGTTTTAAGGCAGATGCGTAGCGCGTAGATCATCCTTAGTTTTTCCCTTCTTCCCTAGACCATGTTTGCATGTACAATAGACATGTGGGGTCGCTGCCTTCAAGGTCTCCTGAGATGTAGGCTTTGGCTCTACAGCCGCCGCAAAGCATGTTGTACCTACATTGTCCGCAAGGTCCCTTAAACCTCCGTGAATGCCGTAGTCTGCTCAGCACTTCAGATTCTCTGACTATTTCTTCGAGGCTCGCTGTCCTTATGTTGCCTACCTCAACCTCCAAGAGGAAGTTGCATGGTAACACTGTTCCTGAAGGGGGATATAGATATGAAGCCTTTCCCAGCTGGGCAGCTGCTACGTAGAGGTTTGCTTGGGCCGCCGAACTGCTCAATGAGATATGGAGCTGCTGAAGGCATGGCGCCGATGTCTACTTCGACCTTCTCTTCTTTAACGAGCTTTACTAGCTTATCTAGGAGGGCCATCCACCGGGAAGGTGGTAGCTTTTCTTTATTAAGCGTCTTGGCTCTACCGAGGTTTACTAAGTCACATATGTAGAAGGCTTTAACCCCTAGCTCTAAGCACTTCTCTAAGAGGTAAGGGATATGGTCGTAGTTTCGTGAAGACACGAGGGTCTTAACGCATACGTGCATCCCTTCCTCTACGCAGGCTTTTATTCCTTCGACTATGCGTACGAAGGATCCTTCAACCCCTGTTATGTTATCGTGCAGCTGCGGAGGACCATAGAGCGGGACTGCTACGAACCATACGTCGCACCTTCCCAGCCTCTTAACGATGTCTTCGCTAAGCAATAAGCCGTTGCAGCTCAGCACCGTCAACACCCCATGCTCGCTTAGTGAGGATAAGACATCGTATATGTCGCGCCTCATCAAAGGCTCTCCTCCACTAAGGAAGACCACTGGTACCTCAAGCCTCACTAGCTCCTCAACTACGTTCATGGC
>QMSI01000087.1 GCA_003649615.1 Thermoprotei archaeon
AAAGCATCCTCCCAACTAACAGGTGTTTTTGGTAAACTCGCCACTCCTTTATCCAACAATAATGTTGCCAGACAACCTGCAATAGTCGATGGTAAGGGGAGCGGGAGAGTTCTCGCAAGGGCTTGAGGTCCTCTCACAGTAGGCATGAATTCCATAGGCCCTCGGAACATCAGGGGGCCATTTGGCTCAAACAGGATGGATCCTACAGGCCTCATAACTCTCGACCTCTCAATGCAGCTAGGGTAGCCCAGAGCGCTAACACTACATAAGATGATAATGTTTCTTCATTCCCCTCGCTATCAAGTATTGTATAGTCCGCTAGTTCCTTAAGCTTAGAAGCGATCAGTCTTGTAGTAGATCTTGCTCCTTTAACGATTAGATTTCTGTTCAGCAAGTAGTTAAGTATATTCTCAACTATTTCAAATGTTCCGAGTTGCTGTGTTTCTCTTCCGTATCTTTTGACTTCCCTTATTAAATCGTACACGGTCGAATGTGAAAGTAGATTGTTTTCGATACCGTCAACAAGGGATATTAGTAGCTTTATCGGTCCTTCACCTGACAGAGGTAATATTGACTTTACTTTCACACCCCCTCCCCGTGGACAGTAAGCCAACAGAAGCACATCTTTGGTCCTCCTGAACGTTCTATGGATTACCTGTGCTTTCTTTGCTAATTTCTTAAGGAATTCATACGATAATCTCAATAATTGACTCATTGGGTACTTGAAATGCCCAAAGATTACCGAATATGTACGTGAAGCTCTGCCAAGCGACATAAAGTATCCATTTCCTACTCTATGAAAACCACGATGTTCCAAGTCTCCGATGCTATAATATCTTCTGGTCCTGAATACTAAATCAAGGGCGAAGACTACAGGAACGAATGCTAAGAAATCATCACCACTCGCGTATATAACTACACCTTTTGCCTCCTCTTGGACTGTTTTGATATCCTTCAATGCCGTAATCATTAATGCGCGGCTAAGTGTAGCGTGATATGCAGGTGTTACAGGTATCCTACCCTCTTTGCGAATCCTAGAAAATAATTCACATAGTTCGTCCGAAGCTTTCCTTATTTTCTCTTCTGGAACTTCATCTTTCTTTCGTCTTAACTCTGAGCGAAGTATACGCCTTACTGTAGGTACGTTATTATTAGCGCTCTCCCTGATGAGCTTGGCAAATTTTATTGCTTCCGGGTCAGGGATATTCTCCATACAACTTGTCAGAAGTTCTATGTAATCTACGCCAATAGTATCTTGGTTTAACTCACCAACAAACAGGCGTCCTGTATAATCACCATCCGCTCGTACAATGGCGTAATATGTATTAATCCTAGTAAAAGCACGACCCAGTATGTCCTGTACGGAGTTTTCTACTGCTTCCCTAAGTTTTTCAGCTTTCCTTCGAGCTTCTGCCTCCTCAGGTAAGAGAGTTAGCTCCGTATCATAACTTAGAAATTCTTTTACTTCATTTCTTGCATCCTTTTGCAACTTTTCCAAGGCTTTCCAATATGGAATGAGGGGATGTAACCTTAGTTTCTTTAACCGCTTAATAATCTCATTTATCATTCCTTTTACATTTTCATCATCCTGCGCTTCTACTAGTCCTCTCATGAATGGATAGGTAGCAATGGATGAGGTCGAGGGAAAACTAAGAGGTGATACTGGGCATCCTATTAACTCCTTTGCGATGGAACTAAAAATAGCCCGGTGAGTAGCTAGCCTTTTAATGAGGCAGTATGGACACAGGTGTTCTCCTGGGTCAAAGTATATCCAAAGGTTAGAAGGCACTGTTTCAAAATAATCCTTCTCTTCATATGGTATATCGAGGACTGATGGGAGCTTTCCACATATTGTGCATACATAATACCTCTCTTTGTTTCTCCACATCTCCTCCGTAACTTTAGTTAGATTAGTAAGACACGCGGGGTGAATCTTAAAAAGTTTGAGCGACTTGAAATTCTCATTAAGCTTTCTAAATGCATAGTCATAATACAGCCGTTTCTGCTTTCTTTCCTCAGGGCTTAGATCTTCGGGAACCGAGACTATGACAACGCGCATGATGAGAGGTGGATTTTCCTCTATTCCATATTCACGTAGCTTCTTTGCTGCCTTCTCCATTTCTTCTCTTATTTTTCCTCCTAACCTTTCTAACCTTTTCATTCCCCTTAAGACCTCTTCTACTATTTTCTTCCAACAGTTAGTATATTTTTCATGAAGATATCGAATGAAGTCTTCATTATTGCGTATTTGCAACCCCAATAGTTGAGAGAGCACGTCATATGGGGGGAGTAGTAAGTCAACGGTAGCGGGAATAATTGCATATTTAGGCCACTTCTCGAGACCTGCGTATTTTTCTGCAATCTCCTTAAGTTCTTTTTGTACTTCCTTAGGAACATTTTCCCCTTTAAGCCATTGAAGAAGCAAGTTATAATAAAATGGGTTATGTCTGGCGGTTGGCCTTATGAGGATGTCAGGTCCTATATGTTTGACCAGTTCTTCTATTGTTTTGAATATAAGCGCTGAGGCAAGCCAACTGCTAAACCAGGCATCACGTAGCTTTCTAGAAGCACTTATGAAATCCTGAATGCCTGCAAGATCTATCCTAACTAACAGGCCTCTAGGGCTTAGTTCTTCCCTACTGGCTATAGCGTCTGAACACAACCAATTAACTATGGTAGCACACGCATAAAGATGATCAAAAACCGTATGTGTAGGTGTTCTTCTATCAGCTGGGCTAGGTAAACCCGCAACCCTCTCATAAAACATAGGTTCGTATAGAGCATAAAAAAGATGATATCTTAAACTTAAATTATTAGTTACGCGCCATATATTACGAAGTACTCTTTCGAATTTGGTAATATCTACGTTGCCTGGAACCTCTGACTTTATGAGATCACCGGAGAGTAAATTAAATAAGTATATCTTCTTAACATTGAATATCTGATCCCACAACTCGTGAAGCCTTGATATCTGCCATCGGTCAAATGCTGAAGCCAGTTTATCAGCTTCTTTAATCACGCTCTGTGCAATTTTAGCCCTTCTCCTGATTTCTTCACTAATTTCCTTTGTCTGATTCTTCTTTCTTGGGTACCCGCTCAAGAAATCAGCTATGTCCTCTGAGAATATATTAGCACGAATAGCAAATGACGCACACTCATGACTCTTTTTGATGTCCCTATTTTCAGCAGCTTTAACACCTTCTTCACCTAGGCCTGTCTTCCATTTGTTTCTTAATAACCCCGGTACCATGATCCAGGCTTTATGGGGTGGATCATGAGTGAGGGCTCCTATTTTCCACCATAGGAAGTCTTCATACCAACTAGGCCTCATCTAGACACCTCCATACGCAGACTCTTTAAACTAAATCTGCCGAAGCCTATGCTAGTTTTCCCTCCAATGCCAAGTTTCAAAGCTTCAAATATAGCTCTTTTAAGCATACCTCGTAACTTCTCATTGATATCTCTGGGCATAGCTATAATGAACTTAAAGACAGTTCCAGGTGCAACTGTTAAATAGACTATTGGGGAAGGCTTGGCTCTGTGCTCCTCCAGGATATCTCTACCTTCTTTCATGTAATGTGGCGTGATGACATCCGGATATAGTAGGTATCCGTTTTTACCTGCTTCTATGGGATAGCCATTATGAAATACACATGCTCCAATTCTTTTTGGGCTTCCGAAAACATAATTCTCAGACTCTTTTTCACTCTTGCCGAAAAGAGCACGCCAGGCTGATCGTATAGCGCCCTTAACGCTGGAGCCAGGGATTATGGGAGCATTAAGATAAGGATCAAACTCGAGTCCGACTTCGAATAGGGTTATACCGAAAGGTTGAGATGCGCCAAAGAGTCCTCGCTCCTCTAATCTTGCTTCAAATACAATCACCTCGTATCCAGTGTATTTATATGCACGCTCAATGTTACTAAGAATTTCTCTGGCTCTCTTGCAAATGACATCAGCCTGTATCTTAAGTGATCTGACGGATTCTTCAATCATCTGTCTCTTTAATCCGGGTCTCTTACTGGGATCTAGTAGATCTTCCCATTTCTTCTCTTTCACTAAGGCATAGTAAAGATAACTAAAAACATTAACTTCTTCCACAGGGAGTCCTGTTATAGTCATTATCTCACCCCGTATATCTTTTTGAGCCTAACCCACGCCTTAACAAATGCTCTATCTATATCCTGAGGAGGAACAAGTCTGCGCTTCTCTACCCGATAATGATCCCTCCCTCGTTTAGGTGGTGGTGTCACACCGTAATGGTATAACGTGTCATTCCAATCTCTTGATAAGAAGCCATGTAAAGCGATGATCCATGAGCGCTCTCCTAATCGTTTAATGGGCTTAATAGATATGGCGCTGGCCCTTCTATCTTTATTGTCCGACGAGTACCCAGTTTTCAATACATCCCAAGGCACTTTCCCAATGTACGTACCGTCTTCATGAAGATCTATGTTAAAGCAACGTATTCGTAGTCTTTGTTTATCGATTTTCTGTCCTCTTGGTAGGCCCATAACCCAGGTCTCCCAATGGAAACCGTGTGCATCGAATTCCTCTCCATCAGCAAGTTTCCAAAAGAGCTTCATAGTCGAATAACCAATCAGTGTGAGAAGTTTCATGGTCTCGTAATCTCTAAATCCTAATAATTGGAAAGCACTCCTCTCCTTATTCGTTACATTTGGTATCGATAGTGTAAAGATATTTAGATTGAATGGTCTTACATCTTCTGGAGGATCACCAGGTTCGCTTAACAGTGGATGGTCAGGCACTTCACCTGGGCCTGTGGTGCTCTTTACTCCTAAAAGCTCCCGGGCGTCTGTTAAAGACATCTTTATTAGTCGGCAAAAAAGCTCGCGGAGCTTACTTGGGTCATTAGTTTTCATGATGTCCTTTATTAAATCCTCATATTCCCATAGCTCTTTATTTATTCTGACCTGTGCAAATGAAAGACTGCCAAAACCTCGCCTACTAATAGCCCCTATTCCTCCAAATATTAAGGAAAGAAT
>QMSI01000088.1 GCA_003649615.1 Thermoprotei archaeon
GCTCTTACGGAAAAGGGTTTTAGCCCTTGCATAGGAGGTCACCCTCTCGATGGATGGAAACTTAGACCTAAGATACCTTAATACTTCGCAGAGCCTATCCGTCTTCATGATAGGCGTGTCAGCATCCTGGATGAACACGGTCCTACAGCCCGTCTTAGCCCAGTTAAACACGAGGCTAAGCCAGGGGCTATAACCTAGTGAAGGATCTATGGATAGCAGGTCTAGGGCTAACCGGTCGGTTATGGCTCCTCCGTATCCTAACTCCTTAGACAACATCCTTAGCTCGTTTACCATAAGCTCCACGGTGTCGATATCAGCTTTAACCTCGTCCACGAACCTTACTTGAAAAGGCCTCCTGTCGTAGGGTAGGCCGTAGCAGAACCGACATTTGCTCCACGGACAGTTCCTGGTAACTCTAAGTAATAGCGAATGGCTTCCTCCTTCGCTTGGAGGACGTATAGGGCCGACCTCAAACCTCAGGTTTTTAATTAGTTCAATCCCACCTTGGATAGTACTCCGCTTAAACAACCCACTCTTCAACTCCACGTCGAGCAGCTAGCCCCTTATATTAAGGCTCTTCTCACTCAACATATGGATGCGTGCCTGGAGGATATTTCTCGATGAAAGCCTCGAGCTTCATCAACGCCTCCACGATATCTTCAGGTAGGAGCCCTGGTGTCTCAGCCCTCGTTTCTTGGTAGACCTCCCTCACTCTATTGAGCAGCTCGTCGCGGTTTAGCCTCGCGCCTCTTAAAGCCAGCTCTATTTTTCGATGTACGCTGCTTGGGATCATGAAGAAGTCTCCTGATAGCATCACGTCGACAAGCCTGTCCCCTATGAGTTCTGCTGTAACCCTTATCAGCTTCTTCGCTTTATGCACAGCCTCGGCTACCTTAACTCCGTCCGCTATCCTTACGCTTCTCCGCCCGGCTAGGTCAGGGTGGTGGAGCTCAGGCATGTAAAGCCACTCGTGGGATAAGTGACGTGGCTCAACTTCCTCCCTCCAGATCTTAACTTCTTCATCGCTGGGCTGTCCAGGCTTAAGCTCCACGTTTAAGACCTGCTGAAACGCTTCGATGAAGACCTTCTTCACCTCGTCTAATGGAGGGACGTACCCCAGCTCCTTCTTCAACGAGGTTATCCATTCCCGCATGCTTCTCGCCATCTTATCCCTAAACTTCTCGCTTGGGACCTTCAACACAGCTGCCATGGAGTCGTAGTCCACATCTAAAATCAGGTTACCCACCAGGATGATAGCTGAGCCTTGCCTCCCTGCACCGTTACCCGAGATCTTCTTATTTTTCACCACCACATCGTTTAGAGGCTTAAACTCAGCCTCAACGCCAAGCCTCCTATAGGCCTCCACGGTGGCTCTAAGGATCTTCTCGAAGAGAGCATCTACTTTTACAGGCACTACTTCACTACGTTCGCTCGCGACCACTTGGTAAAACAGCTGGTTAGAGTCTAGGTACACTGCTCCTCCTCCCTGCCCCCTCCTTATGACGGGGAGGCCTCTACGCCTACAGTAATCCAGGTCTATCTCCTTCTCCAGCTCCTGATGGTAACCTATACATACGTAAGGCTTAGACGGCTGGACTAGGATGAGCGTGTTAGGTGAAATCCCTTTATCCACGGCGATGGCCACAGCCTCATAGAACGTCTGCGCCATTAAAGGCTCAGCTAAGCCTAGGTCTACCAGCCTCCACTCCTCCAATCTTAATCCTTCTCCGTTTAAGTCCTCGTTAGCTCAACTAGCTGAAGTTTTTCTTCCAGAAACCATATAAAAGTCCTTTTACCTCCTCGTCGCTAAGATCCCTCCACTCAACGTAAGCGTCAGCGACAGCGTAGATTAGCCCTCCCCTTACGTTTAAGGCAACGATGAGATCTACTCGTGGCTGAAGCAGCCTAACGGCGCTGACTGAAGCAGTGGGCACTGCTACTATGATTTTAGTGGGCTTTTCATCTCTGCAAGCCTCAACGGCAGCTAGCATGGTGTAGCCTGAAGCTAAACCATCATCTACCAACACCACTGTTCGGCTCTTAAGGTTTAGCGGTTTTCTGCCTACACGTAGCTCCTTCAATCTACGCTCAACGCTTCTCCTAGCCTCCTCCACCTTACTCTCGACCATGCTGTTGGTTAGGCCGTAAGCCTCCATGGCTTCATGATTCAAGAACACTCTGCCGTTCCATGCCACCGCCCCGAAGCCAGCCTCAGTGGTCCAAGGGAAAAGTGCTTTCCTAACCACTGCTACGTCAAGCTCTAACATACACCTCTTAGCTACTTCAACTCCAACAGGGACGCCCCCCGCTGGGATAGCTAAGACGAGGTCTCCCTGCTTAACGTGAGCCTTCAACGTCTCAGCTAACCTACGTCCAGCATCCACTCTATCCTTAAACACCCACCTCTTTCCTCTAAGCGAAGGATCCTCTATGAGCTCACCCATACCGCATACCTCGATCGAAGGAGCCAAACCTATATCCTTCAAGGTCCAAGGACACAAACCTATAACCCAGCTTTTTAAGCCTCGAGGCCAAGGTCTGCGCTACGTGTCCCTCAACAAGGCGTTTATGCTCGGAAGCTTCTACTTCCACCCTCGCTAGGTCTCCGTGATCTCTGACCCTAACCTGCTTCACGCCGGCGACCTCCTTAACTATCTTCTCCGCCTCAGCTACTCTTCTTAATAGCTCAACGCTTAGTCTACGTCCATAAGGAAACCTCGTGGCTAAACAGGAGGAGTGCGGCTTCTCGCTGACGGCCAATCCAAGCTCCTTGGCTAGTTCGCGTACTTCTCTTTCTCCGAGACCTGCTTCAAGTAGTGGGCTGTGGATGCCAAGCTCCTTAAGCGCTCTTAACCCTGGCCTCCACTGCTTTACGTCGTCGGCGTTAGTACCGTCGACCACACAGTTTAGCTTAAGCTTGGAAGCTAGCTCAACCGCCTTGGAGAAGCGTAGAGACTTACAGAAGTAACATCGGTTAGGGGTGTTATTGGCTACATCCGATAGTTCAAGCTCGTTTACGTCTACCGTTAAGTGCTTAACGCCTATCTCTTCAGCTATCTCTTCAGCCTCTTCAAGCTCCCATGGTGGATGTAGAGGGGATTTGAAGGTGATCGCCACTGCTTTCTCCTTAAGCGCCTTGAAAGCCAAGGCAGCAACAACAGAACTGTCCACGCCACCTGAGAAAGCTATCAGCACGGAGCCCTTACGCTTAAGGGCCTCGACTACTTTCTCCTCAACCTCCTTCAACCACGAACTCCTCAACACCCTCAGCCTCCTCGTATATGATGTCCTCCACGTTGAGGTTTTCCTCAGCCTCCTCCACGTCCTCCAGCTTAGCTCGCGTGGCAGCTCTCCTAGGGATGGCTTTGCACCCCTCTTCAGGCCTAGCCGACACTCCATAGGAACCTATCTTCCTAGCTAAGCGCTCCACCTCCTCTTTAGTGAAGCCTAGTAGAGGACGGTGTATGGGCAGCTGGGTCACGGCTGGGTCGATGACTGCTAGGTTTGCCAAGGTCTGGCTAGCCTGTTCCCCTATGATATCCCCCGTCACTATCCCTTTTGCACCATTCTTTAGCGCTAAGCGCTCCGCCACTCTGTACATCATACGTTTACATAATATGCACGTTAAACGGTCGGGGGCTTTCTCTTTAATTTCCGTTAGAGCTTTGCCGTGTTTAGCGACGTAAACCTTAAGCCTGCCGCCATGCATCCACCCTGCTAACACCTTGGCTAAATCCATTATTTTGTCTCTAGTCTCAGGGCCTGCAAAGGGATGAAGGTCAAAGTGTAGGATAAGCGGGATACACCCTCTCCTCATAGCCATCCAAGCCGCTACCGGGGAATCTAAGCCTCCACTTACGAGACATACCACCCTTCCCTGGCTTCCAGCAGGTAGGCCTCCTGGGCCTTCAACCTCACCTAGATAGACGTAGGAGACGTCTTCCCGTACCTCTATACCTAACACGAAGTCGGGATGGTCTAGGTCAACCCTAACCCCCAACTCTTTTAGATTTGTCAATATCGCTGAACCTACCGCCTTAACTACGTCAGGGCTCCTGTATGGATGTTCTCCTACCCTTCGACACTTAACGGCAAAGCTTGATCTAGGCCTGAGACACGCTGAAGCAACCCTTACCCCCAGCTTAACGAGGTCTTCAAGGCTGCTAGTAGTTCTAAGGGCGGGAGAAGCTGAAGAGATTCCAAACACCTTAGAAGCCTCTTTAAGCGCAGCTTCCACGTCCTCTACCGGAAGGTAGACTCGGCCGAAGAGGTAGTGTGGATCGCCGTAGTTCACCTTGGCTTTCTTCAACCTCCTCAACAGCCCTCTCAGTACTTCACGCTCATACTTGACCCTCACCCTACTGCTCTTAACACCTATTTCGCCGCCAAACCTAATGAGGATGTATGGCTGTCCTCCGACTTCCTTAACCCACGACAAGCTTAACCACTCAGCCCGCTATGAAATAGCATAACATACTCCTACGAGACTTCTCTTTAATCCCAACGACAATATTAGCCTGCTGGCCTCCTCACCGTACATAGATCTTTCCACCCAACTTAGATATATAACCCTGAGCAAGGCGCATAAAAAGCGCCTAGCAGGAGGACTCTAGCTAAGAAGTTTTATTCTTTCTTCGTCGGTTTAAGTAGCACAGCAAGATGAAATAGATGCGAGACAACGTCGTCCAAGAAAAGTTGAAGATTATTGGGATGCACTGTGCAACCCGTGCTGTTACAATGGAGAATAAACTTAAGTCGCTCAGAGGGATCGTCGATGCTCAGGTCAACTTAGCGTCTGAGGTGGTAGTCGTGCTCTATGACCCCGAGGAGGCCTCGATGAAGACGCTCAGGGATGTGGGATATGATGTGTATAAGGAGGAGCTGCTGTTCATCGTTAAAGGCCTTA
>QMSI01000089.1 GCA_003649615.1 Thermoprotei archaeon
GAGCCTCTCACCTTCCTGAGTGCTGCTTCTCTGGACATCATTCTTCCTGCTCCGTGAGCTGTCGAGCCGAAGCTTATCTCCATGGATTTGGGTGTGCCGATCAATAGCCAGGAGGCTGTTCCCATGCTTCCAGGTATTATCACTGGCTGACCTATCGGCCTATACCAGGAAGGCACCTCTGGATGTCCGGCAGGGAAAGCTCTGGTAGCTCCCTTTCTATGCACATAGACTTTCCTTCTACCTCCATTAACCACGTGCTCCTCAACCTTACATATGTTGTGAGCTACATCGTAGATTAGCCTTAGACCTAGACTATCAGCGCTCTTTTTCAAAACCCTCTCGAAGGCCTCTCTTACCCAATGGGTTATACACTGACGATTAGCCCAAGCGAAGTTGGCTGCACAGGACATGGCAGCGAAGTAATCTTCAGCTTCTCTCGACGTAGTGGGCGCGCAGGCTAGCTCACGGTCAGGTATAGCTATTTTATACTTCCTTACGGCCATCTCCATGACTCTGAGATAGTCGCTGCATACTTGATGTCCTAGTCCACGGCTCCCTGTATGTATCATGACCGTCACTTGTCCCTCGTGGGTTATCCCCATGGTTTTAGCTGCCTCCTCGTTGAAGATTTTATCGACCACTTGGACCTCGAGAAAATGATTACCGCTACCTAACGTACCCAGCTGTTCTAGGCCTCTATCCTTAGCCCTTGAAGATACCTTGTCAGGGTCTGCCGCATCCATGCATCCCTTCTCTTCACAGTTTTCTTTATCTTCGCTCCAGCCGTATCCTCGATCGATAGCCCACTCAACGCCCTCGGCCAATACCCTTTCAAGCTCTCCTCGGCCAATCCTTATTTTCCCAGTTGAGCCTAGACCTGAAGGCACCAAGGTGTAAAGCATGTCTATGAGCTCTCTTATCTTAGGTTTCACGTCCTCTAGGTTTAGGTCGGTTTTGAGCAGTCTTACTCCACAGTTAATGTCATAACCTATGCCTCCTGGACTTATGACACCTTCGTCAGCATCCATCGCTGCTACGCCTCCTATGGGGAAACCATAGCCTTGATGTCCGTCAGGGAGGGTTATTGCCCACTTATAGATGCCTGGTAGATGAGCTACGTTAGCAGCCTGTTGAAGGGTCATGTCCTCCATCATCTTTCTTATCAACACTTCGTCAGCATATATCCTAGCAGGAACCCTCATTCCTGCCTTGTAGGTTTTAGGTATCTCCCAGACGAAACGATCAACTTTATTCAGTGGAATATTCAAGCTATACCCCTCCTTTATGTCAAGTCATGGTTGACTTCGGCTCTCTTAAGCTTACCGCCCATAGTCAACCTCTATATCTCGGTTAACTTGATGGATAGTAGGTGGAGGGACGTTGAAGGTAAAGGCTATAGCCGTTGACGTCGACGGCACAATCACGGACGCCAGGATGAAACTTAGTCTTAAGGCAATTTCTGCTATTAGGAGGCTTGAAGCTTCAGGAATACGGGTAATCTTGGCTTCAGGCAACACCCTCTGCGTAGTGAAGACTCTAGCTACTTACATAGGTTGTTCAGGTGCATGTATTTGTGAAGGAGGAGGAGTGGTGGAGTATCGTGGCGAGATCAGGAAGCTTGGATCTAGGAACCTTGCGATGAAAGCACTGGCTAAATTAAAGAAGCTTTACGGAAATGCGATCGAAGAAAGCTGGTCTAACCCTTATAGGCTGGTTGACGTGGCCTTTCACTCCTCGTTAAGTATGGAAGAGCTTTCAAAAGCTCTTAAGAGGGTCAAAGGCGTCAAGCTCCTCTTCAGTGGCTTCGCCTATCACCTGGTAGATGCCTCCGTGGATAAGGGCAGAGGCCTTAGGGTGGCTTCCGACCTCATGGACATAGACCTCGATGAAGTGGTGGCTGTAGGGGATAGCGACGTGGACATAGAACTATTGAAGGCATCAGGTCTTGGTGTAGCCTTAGGGAACGCCCCTAGAAGTTTAAAGAGAGTCGCTGATGTAGTGATTGCTAGATCATATGGAGAAGGCTTCGCCAAGTTTGGCTCCATGATACTTAAAGGTAAACTTGAGCTTCGTAAGCGCTAGAAGAGTGCTATCCCTTCTCTATCAAACTCCTCCTTAATCCTTTTCCTAAGCTCTGAAGACACGTACAAGCTTCTCTTCGGATTAGTTATGTACACCGCCAGCTGGACTTCGCTGTAGTCGCTCCTAATGTCATTAATTATCACTTCAGGCTCAGGAGGCATGGTAAGCTCCTTAAAGCCTTTAGCGGCCTTTAACATGAGCTGCTCCACTTTGCTTAAATTTTCAGTAGCTCTTACCTTGACCGGCACAACTATGCGAGTTAGGGAAGGAGCCTGTCTATTCAGCACAGCTTTCTTGAGGAACTCGATGTTGGGCACGTAGAGCACACCTCTATCGCTCACAACTTGAGTATAAATGGTCCCTATGTCCCTCACGGTCCCTGCAGTCTCCCCCAACATTATGGTATCCCCTCTTCTGAAAGGTTTGTGAATGTGGAGAGCATAGCCCGCTATGGTGTTAGCTACGACGTCCTTAGACCCTAAGACTATGCTTAGTATGGCTAATCCAACTAGGATGTAAAGAAACTCTACCGTGACACCTATCTGAGAGAGGGACATGATCGCCGCGATGACTAGGGCTAAGATAAGTACTAGTGTCTTCCAGAAGGAAGCCGTAGCTGTGCTGACGCCTGCTTTTCGAGCTAGGCTATTGATGATAGGGTCTATGAAGACCTTTACCACTAAATAGGCGACTACGATGGGGAGAAGCGCCCAGGCGATCGATATTAGGGTTCCTAGGTATTCGTTAATGGAGCATCACCAGCCCCCTAGCCGGTAAAGAGCTTCTTGACTTCCTCTACATCCTCCTCCTTCACGAGCAAGATGACCTTTTGCCCCTCTTTAAGCTCCTCGTCCTCATCGGGCTTAAATATCTTATCTCCCTCGCTCACAGCCAGTATCATGCATGTGGGAGGTTTAGGCACATCCTTAATGGCTCTTCCGACAACCGATGAGGTTGGTGAGACGGCTATTTCAAGTAACTTAAACCCACCTTCAGAGATTAGCAGCTCTGTTAAACCGTAACTTCCACTCACGATGGAGCTAAGCATCCTTGCGGTAACTAGTTCTGGACAGATGGCCTTCTCTATTCCCAGCTCTTCGACCACCTCTATCAGCTTAGGGTCTCCGACCCTCGCTATTGTCCTGGTGGAACCCAATTGGCGAGCTATTAGGCAGCTGAGCACATTTACTTCATCCCTATCTGTGACTGCCACGAATATGTCTGCCTTATCCACCTCGGCGTCCTTCAGCGTATCTATCTTTGTGGCGTCTCCTTTGATGATCAATGCATCTACCTCAGCGGAAAGCTTTGAACAACGTTCCTCGTCGTAGTCAATGACTATTACTTCGTTCCCTCTCTCCACCAACATCTTAGCCAAGTTGTTACCCATCTTTCCAGCGCCTACTATCACAATCCTCAATTTGACAGTCCCCACATGTAGAGAAGCGACGTATCAAGGTCTACCTCACACCCTTAAAAGGTTTAACGAAAAATTCTTAAACGCGTTTGCTAAGCGAGGCTCCCTTAACCGGTGCCCGTCTTGCGCGTCTTAATGACACTGCTATTACGAATCGTAGCAGCTGTAGGGTTTACGCTTATTGTTCCAGCTTTGGTTGCTTTAGGTTACGGAGAATGGTCGATGATGGGTATCTTCCTCTCCGTGGCGGCTCTCTCCATGGCAGTGTCTCTTCCCGGCTTTAGGTTTCCTATGCCAAGCGAAGTGAAGCTCCCTCAAGCTATGGCAGTGTCTTCTCTTGGCTGGCTCTTAGCCGCGCTTATAGGCTCCGCCCCCTACGTGTTGTCAGGCTACATGTCCCCTCTAGATGCGTACTTCGAATCCATGGCAGGCTTCACGACGACAGGTATGACGCTGCTAGCGGGGCTTGAATCGTTACCTAGAAGCTTACTCTTTTGGAGGGCTTTTACCCAGTGGCTTGGAGGGGTAGGGATAGTTCTATTCCTCCTCCTCTTGGTAGCTCCTGGAGGAATAGGGGTCTGGAGGCTTTACTTAGCTGAAGCTAGAGAGGAAAGGTTAACGGTGAGGGCATGGGACACCGTTAAGAACATCTGGTTGATATACGTAGGTTACACGGTGGCTTGCACGGTTTTACTGGTTGCTGCTGGGATGGATGCTTACGAGGCCGTCTGCCACTCCTTCACCGTCATCTCTACAGGAGGCTTCTCTACGAGAACTGCTAGTATACAGGCTTTTGCAAACCCAGTTATTGAAGCGGTGCTCACCCTATTTATGGTCATAGGGGGCACGAACTTCCTCGTCCACAACCTCCTCCTGAGAAGGGAGTTTAGGAAAGCCATCTCCAACACTGAGTTTAGAGCCATGCTTTTTATCTTAGCTTCCTCAAGCTTACTGATAGCCTTGGATCTTTATGTTCACGGCCTAGACCCCACCTCGTCACTGAGGCTAGCTGCCTTTCAAGCCTCCTCAATAATGACTACTACGGGCTACACCACTACCGACGTCAACTTGCTTCCTTACCTATCAAAGTCAGTTCTACTCGTGCTCATGGTGATTGGTGGGAGCTTATGTTCCACGGCAGGGGCAGTGAAGGTAGCAAGGATAGTGGTGCTCGCTAAAATTGCCTATAGAGAGGTGTTAAGAGCAGTGCTACCTCCTTCAGCTATCAAGCCGATAAAGGTAGGAGGTAGAGTTCTAGAGCTTAACGACGCATTGAGAGTGGCAGGCTTTTTCTTCGCCTACATGTTATTAGTCGCGATAGCTACCTTTATCGTGGCGGCTGATGGACACAGCTTAACTGC
>QMSI01000090.1 GCA_003649615.1 Thermoprotei archaeon
CTTACATCTTAGAAGTCAACTGCTCCGTAAACAGCTCCTTCCAGCTCCTCATCCTCGCCTTCCCTAGGCCTCTCGATTATTTTACCCGTGGATGTGCGCCATATGTTTTCATCTACCCGCAGCCATACCAAAGGTCCTTTGACGTGTTTAAGAGACTTAGCCCTATAGATAGCTGACTTTACCACAGCGAGGGGGTTGCCTTGAAGCTTCCTTAAAGCCTCCTCGTCCGACTTATACGTCTGCTTGTACCTGTAAAGTTCTCCTCGAAGCGTGCTTTCTGCTAGCAGGTTAGTGAAGCAAAGCTCACTTACACTTATGAGAGCGTCCACGACAAGCTCCACGGCTTCTGAAAGGTACGGAAACCTGCTCCAAAGGTAGCTCGTCTCCTTAACTAGCCTCTCGTGCTTAGCGAAGACGTGAGCATCTTGGGCACGAAGCACCAGCTTAACTCTTTCACGCCACTTATCCAGCCACCTCTCAGCCCAGTAGTCAGCGTATTCCTGGTGGTCGACGCTAGGAGAAGGGGGCATGGATCTGACGTAGTTCTTGAAGTCGTTGATAGCCACGTTGACCAGCATCCTACCTTCAGGTTCGTGGCGTTTAAAACCTGGTATACGCTCCGATAACCTATCGAGCACCTTAGAGGTTAAGAGGCGCTCCCTCGCCCAGCCAGCTGGGTACATGAAGCTCAAAGATAGAGGAAGGGGCTAAATATAAACTCTCTCATTCCGTTGAGCTAGGAGGTGGAGATGACGTGGCTCGCCGTGTTCGACGTGGACGGAACCTTAACTAACCTAGCCGACTCCTGGCGCTTCTTCCATGAAAAGCTAGGTACATGGAGCAAGGCGAAGAGACACGCTGAGCTCTTCTTCTCGGGGGCCATAGATTACGGTAAGTGGGCCGAGTTAGACGTAGGTCTCTGGAGAGGGGTAAACTTAGATCAGATGGCTAAGCTCGCTGGATCGGTTTCGTGGAGGAGTGGAGCTGAACGTTTGTCCCAGCTTAAGGAGTATGGCTATAAGCTTATCGCGGTGACCACAGGTATCTCATTGCTGGCTGACAGAGCATTACGTGAGTTGGGCTTCGACCGTGTTATTGCTAATAGGTTGGAGGTTGAAGGGTGCGTACTCACCGGTAAAATGAAGGTGGAGGTAGAGTATTGGGGTAAAGGGGTGGTCTTAAGGAGGTTGATGGAAGAAGAAGGGGCCGAGTTCACCGTAGTAGTGGGCGATGGTGTACCGGACGTGGAGATGTTTAAGGAGGCAGACGTAAGCGTAGCCTTTAACCCTCTCAGCCTTAAGGTTAAGGCCGCCTCCGACATAACGATAAGGTCAGAAGACCTAAACCTAGTGGTTAACCTCCTCGTAGGGCTGGCACTATCCTTTAGGGGACGAGCTACCATCTACCGTAGATTACCTTGAAGCCGTTAAACTCCCCCGTATAGGGCTCCCAGTACACCTCAACGTTCTTGACCCTGGCGCCTGGCGGCCCCTTCCAACACTGCTTAACCATGTCCTCCACCGCTTCCTTGTCACCTTCAAAGACAGCCTCCACCCTACCGTCAGCTAGGTTACGTACCCACCCTGTGAGGTCTCGCTTAATAGCTTCATCCTCCGTCCAAGCTCTAAAGAAGACACCCTGCACTCTACCGCTAATATATACGTGAGCTCTAACCTTTAATCCTGCCTCGTCACTCAAACCACCTTTCCCCCTCACGAGGAAACTCCCTCTCAGCTAGGTTCCTTAAAGCCTTTCTAAGCACTCTCCTCACAAGCCACCTACGATTAACATCCCCATAAAGGCTAACCGCTGCCTTCCTAATGCTGCCTTTCTTAGCCACTTCACTTAGTATTCGACGCTCCTCGTTCGTCAACGTTAACCCGCTCTCAAGCATAGCTTCAGCCACCTTCGCCGGCGATAACATGGAAGAGGGCTTGTCGTCGAGCAGCTTTAACACCTTGAAGTTTATGATGGTTACGGGCTCATCCAAGCCGAACTTGCCGTAAACCTTCCTAAGCGCCTTCAAAAGCTCTTCAAGGCTATTAAAGCCGTCGCGCTTAGCATCTTCTTCAGTAAGCTCCCTTAGCCTCTTATGCTCCACCCCAGTGATCTCAAGCTTAGCTACGTCCCTCCCCCCTCCATGAAGCACCACTACTTTATGTCTAGGTTTAATCAAGCCCAGCCTAATCGTAGTTCTTTTAGCTCCTCTGAGTACAAGCTCCACGAACTCTCCTTTCATCGTTAACTTACGCCCGATAACCCCTGTCTTCAAGCCTACTCTCCCACTTTAAGCCCATATTTCCCAGCTATATCCTTGAAAGCCCACGCGAGGTGTTTGATCTGTCTCCACGTCAAGCCGTAGGTGTTCAGCTTCCACCTTCTCGTCGCGCCCGGAAAGATGCCTGTAATCCTTCGTTTAGTCAGCTCGTCGATTAAGAAGTAGCCTCTACGCTTATGGTTTCTAGCTACTTTATCGAAGCTCCCTGAAGTGTCCACGTAGGTTAAGGTATGTTTCCTAGGTAGTTGGCTAAGCACCTTAGAGCCTTCCACCTTAAGGAACTCCTTCACGAAGTAGTTTACCTTCTCCAGCTCCTCATCCCACCTCTTAACCCGCTCTTTCACTTGTGGAAAGCTGGCCATCATGGCCACCGCCACCGCCCCCATCAACGTACATCCTAGCAGCTCCACCTCCTTCACCTCGAAGATCCTGCCGGTCACGTCGCACACCATCTTGGATGTCCTAAACACCTTGTCCACCCACTCCTCGGTGGTGGCTAAGATGCCTGAAGGCGCTGGAGAAGCAAAGCTCTTATGGCCTGAGCCGGCCAGGAAGTCTACGCCTAGCTCCTTGCCGTTGACCGGCATCACCCCTATCGAGTAAGCTCCATTACAGAGTACAGGGATTCCGTATTCATGTGCTACCTTGGCCACCCCCTTCACGTCGTGCTCGTTCCCATACATGTAGTCGAAGTGGTCCACGACCACCAGCTTAGGAAGCCTACCTGTCTCCCGCTTAACCTCTTCAATCTTCTCAGCGACCATTTCACCCCTTAGGACGTTGTCCTCGCTGAGGGGGACCTCCTTAACTATCCCTCCAGCCTCCTCCACGGCCAACACCTCCGTGTAGTGCGCAAGCGTTGATATCAGCGCTACATCACCTTTCTCAAGCAGAGTCCTAGTAACAGCTTGAAAAGCGCGCCTAGCACCCGGCATTAACCTAACCTCGTCCATACCGAGAAACTCAGCTAGCTCAGCGTGGAACTCGGCTAAGGGAGGCCTCTTGACCTTATCCAGCCTGAAAGGCCTTAGACACCAGTCGCACGTGGAGTACCCGTCGCCGTAAGCTATGAGAGCCTTCATAGCCTCCGCGGTCAACCTACCGGCGGGCTGAATAGGGTCGATGTTTATGAAAAGCTCCTCCCTCGCCCTCACCTCTATGTCGTCTAATATGTACATGTTAAATGCCTCCTCTACGGGTTTGGGATCCTTTAAGAATTCCTCGAGCTCAGCTAGACATCGCTTAGCCCTTTCGAGGCAAGATGCTGCCCTAGACCTCTGCTCCTCATCCATCTCATATAGCGGTTTAACTTCCCTAAACAGCTCTCTAAGGTCAGTTAAGGAGAAGAGAGCGTCGAAAAGATTCTTCACGGCTTTAACTGACATTTCAGCTCAGCATGAAGGAAAGCTAAGCTTAGAGAAAAACTGTTTGGTTAAGGGGAGTAAGCCCTTACTTGTAGAGAAGCCTTCAAAAACAGGGTTAGCGTGTTAAGCCTTAACGTGGGGTTAAGAAGCTACATGGAAGAAGCGAGGATCAAGGTAGAGGTTAAGGTTAAGCCAGGTGGAGCTACGAGGAGCCTTGAAGTCAAGAAGGGAGCTAAGGTCAAAGACCTGCTTAAATCACTAGGCTACACGTTAGGGACGGCCGTAGCTGTCAGGGAGGGGGAAGTGTTAAGTGAAGATGAGGCGCTAGTTGACGGAGACCGCCTAGAGGTTTATGAAGCTATCTCAGGTGGCTTAGGTGAAGTGTAGCAGGTGTGGCTTAAAGGCTGTGATCTACCTTAGGTATGCCCGGTTAGCTCTATGCCACCTTCACTTAGAAGAATACCTGGCTAAGAGAGTGGTGGACGCCGTTAAGCATGGAGCACCCATAGGCAAAGACCAGCTGATAGTAGTGGCGGTTTCAGGAGGTAAGGACAGCGCAGCAGCTGCCAGCTTGCTATCGCTGGTTAAAGATCAGTTGAGGTTTAAGTTAGCATCGGTACACATAGACCTTGGCATACCTGGATACTCCGAGGAAAACCGAAAAACTGCACTGCTACTAGCCGAAAAGCTAAGCCTTCCTTTAGCGGTCCTCGACCTCAAGGAGGTTTTAGGCTTTAATGTGGTTGAAGCGGCGAGGAGAGCTAAAAGGCCGATTTGTTCGGTGTGCGGCCTCCTTAAGCGCTACTTGCTCAACTTATCAGCTAGCTTAACCGGTGCTACGAGGCTAGCCACAGGACATAATCTCGACGACCTAGCAGCCTACGCAGTAAAAGGCTTCCTTACACATGAAGAGACACCAATAAGCAAGCTAATAGGCCATACAGGGACGGTGGATGGCCTGATAGGTAGGCTGAGGCCGCTAATAGAGGTAGGAGAATATGAGGCCCTCGTCTATGCACTGTCCAGCAAGCTGCCCTTTAATCACGAGGAGTGCCCCTACGTGAATAGGAGAGGCCTTGAGTTTAGAGCAAAGGAGTTCTTAGCTCTCTTAGAGGAGGAGAGGCCTGGCTTTAAGCTAGCCTTCCTGCGGGGGCTGCTTAAGAA
>QMSI01000091.1 GCA_003649615.1 Thermoprotei archaeon
AAGCGAAAACAAAGAGGGATGCTCTCAGTAAGGTTGAGTTGAAGGTCGCCCGTAGGCTCAGGGATTTAAAGGTTGGTTTCAAGATATCATCAAGCAGGGTGGTTAGAGAAGTGGGGCCTAGAGCTTTTCAAGTGGTATTAGACTTAGAGGTGGAGAAGCTAGTGTAATAAGAGGCTGTAGGGTAAAGGTAGTGAGGGCCAACGTTGTCTTTGGATGTACCTATAGGAGAGGAGCTTAAGAAGCTTAGGAGAGCAGCTGGATTAACTCAACGTGAGCTCGCTAAGCTGGCGGGCGTTAGCCAGTCGCTAATAGCTAGGATAGAGTCGGGGACGGTCGACCCTAGAGCTTCCACGCTGAGAAGAATCTTGAAAGCTATTCAAAATGTGGAGAGGGATTGGAAGGTGGTTAATGTAATGCACAGCCCCGTCATCACGTTGGAGCTCTCAGAGCCTGTGAGGAAGGCGGTCGAAGTGATGGAGAAAGAGGGCATCTCGCAAATCCCGGTGGTGAGGGATGGTAAGGTGGTGGGCTGCGTCCATGAAGCTAGCTTGTTGAAAGCGCTGCGTCGGAGCCGAGATCCTAAAGCTTTACTGGAGATGAGCGTGGAGGAGGTTATGGAGGAGGCTTTACCCATGCTGAGTCCTTCTAGCAGCGTTGATGAGGCTTACTCCCTGCTTCTTAGCGGTAAGCCAGCAGTACTCGTGGTGGATGGTGGACAGGTCGTGGGCATCGTGACGAAGATAGACGTCGTGGCTAAGATGGCTAAGAGCTTCGGCCCTCAACGATCATCCTCCACAGGTTGACTACGAGGGGAAGCCTGTTCTTGACGCTTTCACCAACCCCTACTCCTCTACATGTAGAGTCTATGTAAACGTAAAACTTTGAGCCATCTTTATCAATGTAGAGCGCCTCTTCTCCGCTGCCTAGGTCTCTACGCGATACGTGGAAGGGGTACATCCTGCATACGTAGGGCCTCTCAAAGTAGATGGTGCAGTAACACCCGTCTTCATTCTCCTCCAGGAAGATGCAGGAGCCGTCGACCTTGCAGGGCATCACGTACTTCACCCCCTTCTGGACGACAAAGATCCCATACTTACGGGTGAGGTTGAAGGCCTCCCCCGGCGTCAAGGTTACAAGGAACCTTTTGCAACAGTCTCCACACCTTAAACATGTCCATCTGCTCACTTGCCTCCAAGGTACATACTTGTGGCTGCGCGCTAGCAAAGCTGCGAGCGGCCCCCCGCGGGTTAACTACGAGTTAAGAGAGATCGATCAGAACTTAAAATTAGTTACTCGCCTCCAAGGTTCAGCCTCAGTGCTCTATGCCTAGTGCCTCACCATGCCTAAGCATTGTTTAAGGTTTTCCCTGCTGTGTAGGTTACCTTTATAAGGACTCAACCATTTCATGTGGGGGTTTGCTTGCCTCCACCAGCCTACAGGGAGAGGGTAGAGGCTTGCAATGAAGTCTTGGCTAAGGTACTGGCGGGTAGGCTTAACCGCCGAGAAGAGGTAGTAGAGCTGCTTAGAGAGAGCTACGAGAAGAGGGGGATTGAGCCTCTTAGAGGCTGGTCGGCTCGCAACCTCTACGATAAGGAGATGGCTGTTCTATACGCCTTAAGCAAGTATGGGCTAGGGCTTTCATGGGAGGACTATCCTCAGCTTTTAGAGGTTTTCGGGAGGGAGGAAGCCTATGAGAAGGCTTATAGGGATATCTTGGCGGGTGTTCATCCGCAGGCTGCAGTTAAGAGGAACGTGGGAGAGTTTACTCAAGAGGCGCTGTTTAGGGTCTTGAGAATGGCGGTGTCGCTGGTGGTTTTAGGCTTTGAGCCTGAGGATAACTTAGCTAAGGTTTTTCACGAGTCGCTTAGACACCTAGCATTTTTTAGACGTAACTTCTTCACCTTCATGAGGTTTTACGTGGCTCTACGCACAGCTGAACGCATCGCTAATGGAGAAATTAAGACGAGGGGGGAAAAGGAGGCCTTCAAGCTCTCGCTCTGTTTAAGAATGGGGGCTTCGAACATGGCTCCTCCTGATGAGTTGATAAAGCTCGTTTCTAGGTCTGTGTTTAAAGTAGGTGGACGTAGGCTTTCAAGGATCTTCAGCTCCTCTTGAGGATGGAGAGGAGGTTAAGCTCATCCAAGTCTTCCTCACCCTGCTCATTAAGTGTACGTATGGAGGTGAGAGGCGCCCCTCCACCCAGACCTCACCTTTAAGGATGGCTTCCCTTACATCTTCTGGCCTTTCAGCCTCGTCCATTAATGTGAAGGCTCTGCCCAGCTCTAAGGCAAAGTGAGCATCGCTACCACCTGTAGTTGGTTTGCCTAGAGCCTTGGCAAGCTCCACTGCTCTAAGGTTGGAGTAGTTGGAGAGGCAGCGAGAATTGAAACCTTCGATAGCATCCACCTTCCTAGCCACCTCTTCCGCTTTCTTCATGGTCGCTCTCCTAGCATGGTCGAAGGGGTGGGGTAGTATTACGAGGCCTCCTAGCTCTCTAGCCTTCTCGATCACCTCTAGGGGCTCTCCCGGCTTGACCTCGTCCTCCACGAAGAGGACCAAGAGATCTCCGCGGCTGGTCTTGACTTCAGCTCCTGGAATAGCTATGAATCCTGGTGGGCTAACTTCCTTGACCTTCAGACCTCCCTTAACCGTGCCGTGGTCGGTTACGGCGACGCCAGCTAGGCCTTTCCTTACAGAGATTTCCACGATGTCCTTCGGCGCTAAGCCGGCATCCCTAGAGTAGATGGAGTGGACGTGTAGGTCTAGTTTAATGGTCACCACTTAAGCCTCCGAGGAGTTGGAGGAGGGGTTACCTCTCAAACTTAAATATATATCTCCCTACGTGCTGCTTAGGGGTTAAAGGGTGTCTCCTTCAACTAAGACTTCCAGGCTGCCAGGTTTCCATAAACTACCACTCCCTCAGAGGCTGGAGATAGTTAAGGAGTTTGCCGGCTTATCTGATGAGGAGGCTAAGCTGCTAATTGCTGAGGCAGGGCTTAAACTTGAAGTTGCGGATAGGATGGTGGAGAACGTAATAGGCCTCATGCCGCTACCCCTCGGAGTAGCGGTAAACTTCTTGATCAACGGCAAGGACTTCCTCGTACCCATGTGTATAGAGGAGCCCTCTGTGATAGCTGCTGCCAGCAACGCTGCTAGGATGGCTAGGGTTAAAGGAGGATTTAAGGCAGGCTCCACCGCCCCCGTCATGATCGGGCAGATACAGGTAGTGGACTTACCTAATCCCTTTGAAGCTATGTTACGGGTCCTTAGAGCTAGGGAGGAGGTCCTTGAGGCTGTTAACCGAAAAGACCCTGTCCTCGTTAAGTTAGGTGGTGGGGCGAGGGACCTTACGGCTAAGGTGCTGGATACTGTTGCTGGCTACATGTTAATCGTCGAGCTCCACGTTGACGTGAGGGACGCCATGGGGGCTAACGTCGTTAATACCATGTGTGAAGCTGCTGCCCCCTTAATCGAGGACTTAACTGGAGGTAAAGTGCTTCTACGTATCTTAACAAATTTGGCCACCGAGAGGCTGGCATGGGCAGAAGCCGTATTTGATAAAGAGGTGATAGGAGGCCCCGAAGTGGTGGAAGCCGTGTTGAAAGCCCATGCCTTCGCCCTAGCTGACCCTTATAGGGCAGCTACACACAATAAAGGCATCATGAATGGGATAGTAGCGGTGGCTCTAGCTACGGGTAACGATACAAGGGCGCTTGAAGCTGGAGCACACGCTTACGCTGCGCGTACGGGGCGCTATCAGCCCTTAACTCATTGGTGGAGGACAGCGGAAGGAGACTTAGCTGGAAGAATAGAGCTGCCACTGGCGGTAGGCGTAGTAGGCGGTGCAACTGGAGTGCACCCTATAGCCAAGATAGCAAGGAAAATACTTGGAGTAACCACAGCACAGGAGCTAGCTGAGGTCATGGCTTCCGTCGGCCTAGCGCAAAACTTCGCTGCTCTAAGAGCCTTAGCCACCGAAGGCATACAGCGTGGCCACATGAAACTACATGCAAGAAACCTAGCCATCGCTGCAGGCGCCACAGGTGAACTCATAGACCTCGTTGCTCGGAGGATGGTGGAGGAAGGCAACATAAGGCTAGACCGCGCCCGAGAGATACTCGAAGACCTTAAAACCAAGGCTTAGTCGCTTCCATCCACCTCAAGACCACCCATTTAAAATTTAAATAAGCTAGTAAAAAATGATGATGTGTCAACCCGCCATAAATTAAAAGAGCTTCTAAAGCCACAAAACTACGATTTAAAGTAACAAAGCCCAAGAACTAAGTAAAACAAATAAAAACTAAATCATTTCTAAATGAGAAACCTTCAAAAAAAGCTTATTTCCAAGAAAAAACCCTAAAAAACGTTAAAAAACAGAAAAAAGAGAAAAATTCTATGTAATTTTTCTTCAAATTATTTTCAGTCTATTCTTCTTTAACCAACCATATACTTAACGAAATGCTTATATCATACGAAGGTCGAAAAACCATCACAGAGGTGAAACACGCATGCCCAAGTGTCCAAAATGTGGAGCTGATGTAGCCACTCCAACCAAGAAATGGACCCTAGCACCCAAAGGCCGCAAGCCAGTCACCATCGGTCTATTCAAGTGCCCTAATGGACACTTTTTCCGGGCTGGCGTTAAGTAGGACTAACTGCTCAATCCCCCCTCTTTTTTATGTGTTTGACGTGTTGATTAGGCGCTTATCGAGCGCTAGGTTCGCTGGGCCGCTTAGCTGCCTTGAAGGCCTTGATCAGCCTCTTAAACCTCCTCTTAGCGAA
>QMSI01000092.1 GCA_003649615.1 Thermoprotei archaeon
AGCTAGGCCAGCTAGGTTATGAACGCTGTATTATAGACACCAGCCCAGGCTACCTGTACTCATCTATTAATGCCTTAGTTGCGGCCGATGTAGCTGTAGTGGTCCTCACAGCCGACGATTCTGACGTTGAGGGAACAAGAAGAATGCTCTCCGAACTCTACCGCCTCCTCGAACGTAAAGTAGCCATAGTCGTGAATAAAGTCATCGGGGTCACGAGCGAGGGAGAAAAAGCAGAGATGATTAAGAAAATGAAAGAGACCTTAAATGAAGAGGTGATAGGCGTAATCCCTTGCTCATGCGACGTAGCTACACAGTCTAGAAAACTCATTTATGTGCTCGAGAACCTTGAACATCCCTTCACTAAGGAGTTAGAGTCTATAGTTCAACGAATTGAACTGGCATAAGCCCTATCTACACGCGCCTCTCCTTAAACCTCTTAGCTGACTTAATGTAACGTTCCATGCGTTTACGCTCCAACACCGCCTCGGGCATGGTTTCAGGGATAAAGAACATAGCTAAAGCAGCCATGAAAAGGAACAAACTTACAAGCGGAAAAAGTTGCCAAAATTCAATGCGAGGCCCTATTACCCTATATAATTCGGAGAAAGCATTTGCCAGAAATGGTGGAGATAGACCTAGCACATAATACAGCTCCCGTTCTTCAGGCGGAGAAATATCTGACCATACGACTAACGTGAAGAAAACCGTGAGGAAACCCCAAGATACCCCATCTAAAACCGGGTACAATATGATGAAAGAAGGCTCAAGGCTAATTAAAGCATACTCAACGCCTAGGAGGAGGAAAGCCGTGAGAATAAAGAGCCTCCTACCATATAGGTCAAAAAGAAAGCCAGAGACAAGAAGAGCTGGTAAGCCAATAAGAATAACAAATAAGCGTAAGATTAAAACGTCTATCTCATTCAATAACACTGTTAAGTTCATGGACGCTATGCTATCAATAAGCAAGAAGAGGAGCCAAAGAAGAAATAAGGATAATGTAACTCTTCGACCTGCTTTAAAATAACCATCGACTTTTACGAGCTGTTCAAACTTCACCTTAAAGAGATATGTGGCGAGGGCAAGAGCCTTCATCAAAGCCACCAGTAGGAGAGAACCTAGCAAGATGAAAGCGAAGACGGACGAGAAAGCGAACACACATAGCAGCCCTGAAACCTTCCCTCTATTTTCAAAATTCGTTGCTTGCATAACTTCAGATAAAACTGAAGGTAGCCCCAAGCCCAAGCAGAAAGAGAAGAAAAGCAGGTAAAGGATGAATATGAGTAGGCCCCCTTGGCTAACATCTTTAAGGAGGAGAATTAGAGGTACTAGGAGGCCTAGCCAATCCCATGCAATTCTCAACTGGCGGTTCTCCATTTTAGACCCGAGGATCATGAATAGACAGGTAAAAACTCCAATCAAAGAAGTAGTATACATGGAGTCTTCAAAAATTAATATGTGAATACGGATATAATGTATAAGCGAGTAAGCCCAGGAGACCTCTAATGCTCCATAAACATACCATGTAAGAGGAGTGTCCCAAAGTTTGGCTCCGTTACGTCCAAGCAATCCCTAACGCCTGTTACATCCTTGATACAGTAGACATGGTTCCAGAGGATCATAAAAATTTCTTTTCATTTTTGTATCTATGTTTTACAAATCGACAAGTTTTTGTATAAGAAGTTTATAGTAGGTAATGGGGGAAGAAGATGAGCAGCAGGATAAAGGAGTTAAGGGCTAGTCTGACTGTTACCCCTGTAAGGCTTTGGCTTCCATAAGGTTATAAATTCATATGTATAGGGGGATGAGGGGGGGTAACAGTCAGAGAATATTCTTTCCCACATTTTTTAAATCTTACCTTTTAACAAGGCTTTTCTCGAGCTCCTTCTTGCTCAGCGTGTATCCATGACGCTTCTGTTTCAGTTAGGGACCTGAGTTTTATAAGGTGATAGTTATAACTCCTTAATCGGTGTAAAACTTTGAGCGACTGGAAAGGACTCGTAAAAAGCTTCCTCGATGGTGGCAGAGGATTCGAGGTACATTTTGAAGGTGACGAGGTTAAAGTTGAGGAGGTTAAGGGTTTCTCTAAGATCAAATTGAAGGTAAAGGACCTCAAGAAATACGCTGGAAGACGTTCCTTAAAGAAGGAGCATAAGGCCTTACTGTGGAAGTTGGTTGAGAAGTTAGTAGCCGCGAAGACTCCTTTTAAGGTAATTATAGGGGCAGGTGAGTTCACCGTTAGGTTCGACCTTGATCATTACGTTAGGGTGCATAGCGATGGATGCGCTATCGTGGGGTTCAATAGCAAGAACGAAGAGCCTATAAACATTATATGTAAAGAGCTTGAAGAGTATGGTCCCATAAAGCTACTATCACCAATGAGGTAGGGGATGCATGGGTGTAGTGGCGTTTATACTCATAGTGACCGAGCTGGCGAAGGAGAGATCTATTGTAGACGAGTTACTGAAACTTCCAGGAGTGGTTGAGGCTAGGCTGCTTTTTGGCGAATACGATGCATTAGCTCGCGTAGAAGTAGACAATATTGCTCAATTAGACAACGTGGTTACAGCTATAAGAAATATCAATGGTGTGGTAAAAACCATGACCTTGATCTCTTCATAAGGCATGTTTATTAAAACGTCGTCGAAGAAAAGCGATCGTTGACGACAGACAGCTAAGTGAATCATCCAGGCACTCAATCAACTCCGAGAGATATAAGAGAGTAGTGTGTAAACCAAAGGTTGGCGAAGTATATGAAAGTAGATGCCTTGTCCTTTGCCACAAGGCTCCTTCACCCACGCCACGTAGTGATAGTAACTTGCAGCGGCAGGGAGGGGAAGGTTAATGCAATAACGTTATCCTGGTCTATGCCCACTTCCTTTAATCCACCCATGGCTGTAATAAGCGTCGCTCCACAGCGTTATTCTCATAGCCTGATCGAGGAGACTGGTGAGTTCGTGATAAACATCCCTACTGTTGAGCTAATTAAACAAGCGTTTCAGATAGGTTCCAAAAGTGGAAGAGATCTAGACAAGTTTAAGGTAACGGGCTTAACGCCGGGGAAAGCTAAGGTAGTGAAGCCTCCCATCATAGAGGAGTGCGTGGCCCACTTAGAATGTAGGGTAGCGAAGCAGGTCGAGACAGGGGATCACACCTTGTTTATTGGAGAGGTGGTGGCTGCCTACGCTGATGAGGAGGTATTTAAAAATAAGCTCTTTAACCCTAAGGCTGCTAAGCCACTCTTCCACTATGGCCTAGACTGGTTCACCACAGTTATAGATGAAGTGTTAAAGCCATAACCTCCTTTTTATATTGACATAGAACAAGTTAGGATAGTAAGCGAGGAACTCGTGAAGCCTTGCCTCTACTAACTGAATTTAGGCCTAAGCGATAGCAATCTTGGTTCATAGAGCGGAAGCTTCGGTTTACCCTCAATTAGTTTCGTGACTTCATCTATGAGCTCCTCTGCCTTCATTGTCTTGATGCTCTTATCTCTCCTAACTCTAACAGTCAGCGTCCCGCTCTCAGCTTCCTTTGAACCTATCACCACCACGTAAGGGATCCATTCAGTTTCAGCATCTCTAACCTTCTTGGCCACACTCTCCTCCCTATCGTCAACATCCACCCTCAAGCTAGCAGATTCAAGTTTATCAGCTACTTTCAGCGCTTGATCAAGATACTCCTTAGATACTGGTATGACCCTAACTTGGGTAGGACTTAGCCACACCGGCAGCATAGGAGGTTTGCCTTCCCTCATTTTCCTCACCGCCTCCTCGAGAAGAGCATAGATCCATCGCTCTATGCTACCCATAGAGCTGTGTACGATGATGCATCCCTTCTTTTCTCCTTTCTCATCGACGTAATATATACCATAGCGCTCAGAGTCCTCAATATCTAGCTGTACGGTACATAGCTGAGCGTTACCCCCCACGGAGTCGATGAACTGGTATTCGTGTTTAACCACCCAGTAGTGTTTACGTTCAGGCAGGAGCTCTATGAGGGCTGGTTGTCCCACTATGTTAAGGAGCTCGACGAACCAGTCCTTATGTATATTATAGAAATCTTCCGCTGCCCTGAAGGCTACGGTAAAGTCTACCTCCATGCTCTTAGCTAGCTCAGTGTAAAGCTGGAAGAGGAGCTGGTACTCCTCCATTCCCTGAGCTAAGTCTCGGCAGAAACAATGTATATCCGGCATGGTGAAGGAGCGGAGCCTTTTAAGCCCAACACACTCACCTCGCTGCTCTAACCTAAACGATTGAGATAGTTCATAGACCCTCAAGGGAAGATGACGGTAGCTTAAGGATATATCCTTCATCATGCTAAAGAGTCCAAAATCGCCTGCAAACCTAAGCGTAAACTCTTCTCCTCCCACCTTAAACCTATAATCCCTCTCCCTGAACTTCGAGGCTTGCTCAGCTATGGCGCTTTGACTCAGCCTATACATCATCGGGGTTTCCACCTTCACCGCCTTCAACCTGCTAACTGCTAAGTCATCAGCAAAAGCCTCTAGAAGCTCCTTAAGTAAAGCACCTTTAGGGTAAAACCTGAAATGCCCCACGTCAGATGAGGGTTCATAATCCACTAAGCCTAGCTTTACCATGAGCTTAACGTGAGGAGGAGGCCCTCGACTTCCTTCCTTCAACCCGAGCTCATTCATTATCAGCTGTTTAAGTAGAGGATGCTCATCTAGTATCTTAAGCTCTCCTAGCCTTGAAGGATCTAAGGTGAACTCCTTACCGGAGGGATCCAAGATAATAAA
>QMSI01000093.1 GCA_003649615.1 Thermoprotei archaeon
ACCTTTGAGATGTAAGTAACCTCACTGTATCCCCGAGGGTCTCTTGAGGTTTTTATCAAGGTATGGGGCCTTCCAGTTCTACCAAAATGAACATCCTACCTTCAAAGAGGGTTATAGCGTTGGGTGGTGGTATCCAGGGCTCTGGAGGAGGGGGTGGAGGTTGACCTCCTCCCTCTTCTGGAGGCTTCTCCTTTCCTGGTCCAGGAGTTGGAGGTGGCGGCTCTGGCGGTGGGCAGTATTTTTCCATGATTAACAGTACATGGTCATACCTCTCCCAGTAGGAAGGGTCTATTTGGTCATAGAGAGTCTGCGCGTGAACACCCGTGGCCCAGCAGGCCCAGTATTCTAGGCAGTGGTGTGTGAGTATAACTGATGAGCCTTCAGGGATGTAGTTTTTCATGGAGACTAGGTCTTCGTAGCCATCAGGCGGTATTTCCGTCACTATCCTGCTCGACATTTCGATGTTTTGGGGGACTACGTAACATAGCAATAACGCGCAGACAGCTAAGAGAAGTATGGTGTTCTTGAACCTTAGTAGGGAACCTATGATCAACGTGAAGGGGATGAAAGACATCAACAGCAGCCTCCAGAGCCACTCCTCGCTAATGAAGGGGTAGGCTAGGAATAACCCTATTATTGAGGAGGAGAGGGTGAAGGCTGCTTCAAGGTTATTCTTCAAGCGCCTCATAGCAACCGCAGCTAGTCCAGCGGCGAATAAGATCCAGAAGAAGATGGGTGACCAAAAGAGAACCTCAGAGAGGTGAAAGAACTCCCATGGGATTTCAGTCGCGAAGAGCTCGCATGGACAGACCGCCAACTTCTCAAAGCTTCCGAGGAACTCTGGCTTCACGATCCATGTAGCGCCCACCACAGCCCCTAGGAGAGCGAAGACCATAACGGTTAAGGTTAGGGCTCTCAAAGCAGCTTCACGCGTGAGGATTAGGGAGGTAAGGAGGCAGAGGATAAGGTAAGCTAAAGCTACTCCTAGGCATAAGACATGCGTTAGACCGGTTGAAGCAAGAAAGAACATCGAGAGGATTAGGTCTTTCCTTAAGCCTGTTTCTAGGTATCTATACATGAAGTAGAGAAACCAGAGGAGAAAGAAAACCCCTAAACCGTTTTTCTCCAGGTCTCCAAGAAAGCGTAAGAGCATGGGGGAGAAGGCCGTTAAAGCAGCGCAGGTTAAAGGCACGATCTTGTAGGCTTCCTTCCTCCAGCGGTCTACTAATAAATATACAGGTATAGCTGAGAGAGCTGGTATGATGGAGTCTTCAAGCTTAATCCCTATAATGATACACTCCTCAAGCGGCCCTAACCCTAGTAAGTAAAGTAGTTCTGCGAAGCCAGCTTGTATAAAGAAAGTTAATGGAAGAGCTGGGTATTCAAGCTTCCCTGTAGTTATAAGACTTCTTACTTGAACTGGGTAGTATCCTCCATCGCAGCTAGGGATGAGATACTCTCTGAAGTGTACGGATAGTCTCAATGCTATTCCCAAAGCGATGATTAAGATTAAGGCGCCTATCCATAAGGCTTCGCGACCCCTCAGGAGCTTCAAAGATATCGCCCCCGACGAGCCTGCGCTGATGTTTTTACCGCTTTATTATGCTGTAGCTTAAGTACCTTTTCCTTATCCTAAAAACGCCATAACTGCATGGAAAAAGACGTTGGGCTTGCCTAAACCATGTCGGCGCTCCTCTTCATAAAAAAGCACACAATAGGCCATAGTGGGTTCGTGTCGTCTCGGATGTTACATTAAACTTCAGTGGTTTAAAGCAGAGCCAACTCTACAAGGTCTGAGCCGCCCTTACCTGTCTTAGGCTTCTTAGACTTGAGATAAGGTTTAAGAATATAGCCTGTGAACGGATTCCCTTCTACGATGCCTTCTCGTTTAAGTTCATCCTTCAACTCATCGTACTCGTAGGGCTGAATGCTCCTACCGTAATGCTCCCTGAAGTAAGGATTGAGCACTTTTTCTACTAGGTCTTCATCGTGGATGGGCGCCTCTAAATCATCAAGGTAACTTATGATAAGTGCCTTAAGCCTAGTCTTCTCAGTATTGAAGAGTAGGTAGCTGGCCATCTTCCATAGAGTAGCGGCTGCTTTACGTCCCTCTTCAGTAAGCTCAACCTGGGTCTCTTGTGGTACTCGGTCTAAGAAGCCTTTGGCCCTAAGCCTAGCCAGGTACTTGAACATTCTTCTCCTGCTTATGGGTCTCCGCGACATCAGCTCCTTTAGGGAGATTGCTCCCCCTTCTTCCTTGACAGCTCTGAGCACCTTATACTCGGTTGGGCTTAGCTTCGCTTCGTCTCCCTCCAAAGCTATATAAATGGATCTTCGGCCAGTAACCCTCACCAACCCTTGTAGCCTTTTGACCACCCTATAAATCACGGCCTTAGGGTGGATGAAGTCTATGGAGCTTATGCTTCTAGGCTCGTGAAGAAGGCTGATTAACAGCAGTTCCTCGTAACACTCACTTCGTGGAGGAAGCTTCTCGAAGAGCCACCACTCCTTTATAGCCTCTTCCGCCACCCTCCTACCTATCGAGGTTAGCTCAAAGCCACCTTGCCCACGAGGCTTAACTAAGCCTGCATCTATCAAGGGGGCTAGGTACACGGTTTTGATGGTTTCAGAGCTGTGTCGTAAGCCTATGCGGCTTAATTGATGCTGCGTTTCTCTTAGGCTTAAGCTCCCTTTCTTTAGGTACAGCTTTAAGATAGACAGCCTTCTCCTATTTTTCAAGGTATTGAAAAGCACACATAATTCTCCCCTAAGCTGAGCGTCGGATAGATGTTCAGTCATTTAGCCTCATTAGTTTAAAAATCAAACTATAATTTATCTCTTTTGTTTCTAAATCAAACAAACCTAGGCGGAGAAGGTTTTAATATTGCTAGGGTGGTGGATGCTTGAAGGTGGATGTTGGTTGGACGAGTTAGATAGAGTATTAATCTCGCTCTTACAACTTGATGGCAGGATCTCCTTAGAGGAGATAGGTAGACGTCTCGGCTTGACGGGGATGGGTGTAAAGAAGAGGTTGAAGAAACTTCTGGACGAGGATCTCGTTAAAGTAACAGCTGCTGTGGACGTGGAGAAACTGGGGGTTAAGCTTTTTCTTGTAATGGTGGACATAGGTAGCCCTCCTAAGAGGATGGAGGTCTTAAGGCTCCTAAGCGAATGCCCAAGGATAATCTACGCGTTTACCTTGATAGGTGCATATAACGTATGTTTCCTCCTCGCCGCTGAAGACGAGTATGTACTTGAGAGCATTTTATCCTATAACTGCGTACTTGGAAGGTGTCAAGAGGACATTAGGAGGCTTGAAGTGTACAGCGTAGCTAAGTCCTGCATACCTCAACACGTCATGTTGAGGATATACCTATCTAGACGTGGACTTGAAGAAACTCCTTGCGGTGTTTCATGCTTGGCCTGCGAGGGTTATGAGAGACAAGGATGCCTAGGCTGCCCAGCCACTAAGTCATATAGAGGTTCCTTCCCGTAAAAGAAGGTGGTCCTCGAAGAGGAGTAGGCAAGATAGATGCAGAGATATATGAGGCGCTTTGCTATCCTACATGGGTCCTAGAGTTGAAGGTAGCTGTGTCGGGAAAAGGGGGGGTAGGTAAAACCTTAATTGCTGGCGGCTTAGCTGCTTCGCTTGTTAAAAGAGGGTTTAAGGTATTAGCTATCGATGCAGATCCTTCACCCAACCTTGCCCTTATGCTAGGCCTCAAGGCATCAGAAGCAGTGAAGATTAAGCCCATCTCAGAAGATAAAGACCTCATCCAGCGTAAAACCTACACCGGCTACCCTGGCATATATAGGCTTCAGTTTAGGGTTGATGATATCGTCGAAGAATACGCTGTGGATACACCGTTAGGGGTAAGCTTACTCGTAATGGGGACGGTTAAGGGAGCTGAGGGAGGATGTACCTGTCCAGCTAACGCCCTGCTTAGGGTGTTAATGAGGCATTTAGTGGTGGAGCGTGGCGAAGCCGTGGTAATGGACATGGAGGCGGGCGTGGAGCATCTAGGTAGAGGCACGGCTAAACATGTTGATTACATGCTCATAGTCTCTGAGCCGAGCTATAGGTCTCTGAGCACAGCCTTGAAGATCCACGAGCTATCAAAGTCACTAGGCATACCCAACATACAGGCCGTTGGCAATAAGGTTTCAGGCCCTGGCGATGAAGCTGCAATACGCAAGTTTTTCAGTGAGGCTGGGATCCCGCTGATAGGTCTCATACCCTTCGATGAAGCTGTCGTGGAAGCTGAGAGAGCTGGGTCTACCCCCCTATTACTGAGTAATAAATCTAGGGCGGTAGCCTCCATAGAAGCTTTAGCGGAAAAGCTGGTTGGGAAGATAGAGAAGACAGCTTAGAGAGGAGAGAATTCTCAACAGGGTTCCGTGAAGCATATATAGAGGTAGGTTCAATCAGCTAACGCCGGTGATGTTTTCATGGAGAAGGGGCCGGCTAAGATCAGTGTTAAGGAACTTAAGACAGGGACCGTTTACGCAAAGGACCTTGAGGTGGCCATCGGTAGGCTAGCCATGGAGGAAGAATGGGAGCCCATGGGGCCTACTCCAATGCCCAACATCTCGACGCTTAGAAGCTGGGACATGAAGCTACTTAACCGCTATAAGCCATTCTACGCCCCCTTCTGCGATTTATGCTGTCTCTGCACCTTCGGCAAATGCGACTTAACGGGGGATAAACGAGGAGCCTGCGGCCTTGA
>QMSI01000094.1 GCA_003649615.1 Thermoprotei archaeon
ACCTGGTCTGTGCTGGGTTCATAGACGAAGATGCTATCGGTGTCGCCGTAAATTACCTTCATCCCTAGCTCCTGCGCCTTCTCTATGGTCTTGGTTATTATATAGCGCCCCACTGCTGTAGTGCTTTCAGCCACAGGTGGACAATAAAGTGGGAACGATTCGGCACCCATCACACCGTAGCTGGCGTTAAGAATAACTTTGAGGCTCCTATCCACCACACCATACCAACCCCTAATCCCAGCTGGCAAAGATTTATCCTTAGACTTGGGCTTAAACCAGTAGGCCCTAATATCACGGAGAAGCCCTATAACTAAGGAGGTTAAGCCTCTACGCTTTAAACAAACCCAGTGTGAGGTTCCTGGAATTACGTTGGATTTACATTCTTCATGAGGACAGTTGATGACCTCGTAGGAAAGGTTCCTAGTTTTAACGATGCTTGGATATAGAGAAGTGAAGTCAAGGACCAGCACGTTAAAGTATACGCCTGGCTTTGGCTCCAGTACGATAGCCCCTAGATACTTCTTACCTTTAATTAAGGCTCTGGTCACAGCTTGCCCTTTAGCTCCGACAATGTCCTCAGGTCTAGGTATGAGGTAGCCTCTTCTGCGATGCTCAAAGTATAACATGTTTTTAATCCAGCCTGAAATGCCAAGCCTGCTTACGTCTTCTAATGATAGCTTTGAGAGCCTCATGAATAGTAGAAGAAGCTTCATCAATAGGTCGTCCTGGAAAGAGGTTAACTTGAGCACAATGTCCGCGTCCCTGAAACAGTAGGAGGCAAGCTCACTGTATGAAAGCTCTGAAACAGATTTAGATAACGGTATCTTTGTGTAACCTATAAGCGCTTCAGCTATGGCATCAAGGGTGACCTCCCTATATCTATTGCCGAAGGCATAAACCTGCACCGACTTGTTATGGAAGAAGCGGTACAGATCAACGTGTACTCCTACAGGTAAAAGTGCGGCGTCTTTAGTTAGCAAGATAGGTATCTCTTCTTTACGGAAGCCTAATCTACGTGCTCGGTGACAGAGATACCTAAGGTCGAAGCCATCACCGTTAAAGGTGAGCAGGACAGGGTAGGACGATATCTGCTTAAAGGCCTCGGCCAGCATCTTCCTCTCATCTCCATAGAACTCTATCTCCACCCCTTCAGGCCAGTCCTTACCTTCCTCTACACCTTCACGGCGTAACATAAGCACTTTCCTTAAACCATCAGACCCCGAAAAGGCTAGACATATCACCTCGTACTCTGCTTCCCTGGGGTCAGGAACCCTATCAGGCATGGGAGAATAAACCTCTATGTCTAAAGCCACCCTCCTGATGTCAGGGGCTGGGTAAAGTAGAAGAGGTAACCATTGATTCAAAGCCTCTTTAACTTCTTCAGCCTCATTACTAAAGAGAGCTTTAACCTCTTCACCACCTTCTAAGTCTAAACCTACAGGTTTAAGCTCCCCTTCAACTACTCTATAGGGCATACCAGGTATAATGCCTCTATCGTAGATGTAGCAGTTATGATACTTAATATGAGCCTCCCAGCACGCTGGAAGCAGGTCTCTCAGCGATTTACGAGGCTTACCGCCTATGGAGAGAGGGTCTTTAGCTACCACTTTAGTCATAGGAACCTTGGAGTCCGTTAACGGGTCATACTTCTCCACAACCTCTACATGATCAAAGCCCTCGTGAGTAACAATACGAGGAGCTCTCTTGATGGCGTCGAGAGGAACGTTGGTTAAGCAATACGGTTTATGTCCTGTATTGTCGTACCAGAAGTAAATACAGCCCTTAGAAGGATCATAGAGTTTAACTAGGGCCTTGCCAGCCTTACCGCTATACGATACCGATAAAGCATAGCATACATCAGTATTCCTAGGCGTCTCAGCCTCAAACACCGTCTCCTCGATGATTCCTTCAAGCTCTTCGAGCTCCTCTTCCTCTGAATACATCGCTTCCTCCTCAAGGTACTCTTCCACGCCCAAGGATTGACACCTCAACTATAGAGATCCTTCATCCGCGCCAGGCTGGTCTCCCTCTCAGCCTTCACCTTCTTCTTGTAAAGCCTGTAATGTTCCTTGCACAAGCCTACTCTCCCCTTGAGAGGAAGTTTAAGATTACCAAGGTTACCAAACGCTTCAGCCAGTCTAGAGGTTGCAAGTGACCTGACAGCCTCTTTTCCACATAAAACACATTTATCACGGCTCAAAGCCAAGATACCTGCTCCTCCATACACCTAACATAGAGGAGCTTATTTAATCTTTGAGGAGTTAAAGAGCGACGTAAAAGCTCTTATAGAGGCCTAAGCCCTTCCGAAAATGGGCCCGTCGTCTAGCTAGGCTTTCACGAAGCCCTGGAATGGATTAGGACACCAGCCTGCGGAGCTGGGGGTCCCGGGTTCGAGTCCCGGCGGGCCCATAATCATCGCACTCATAAAGAATGCTCTTCACTTGTCGAGAGGACAATTGTTTGCCAGAGCTACTTTATCGATCGTCAATCATCGTAGGTAGTTAGGCTTTTGAAGATAAGGACTTATTTTAGCATAGGTTTACGTTGATTAGGGTTGTCGAGGCTATTTATGAAGGCGAAATGTTGAGGCCGTTGGAGGAGGATTGATTTACGTGAAGGGGAGGAGGCGAGGATTACAGTGTGCGTGGTCTCTGGAGCATAGAACCTGAAGCAAGGCTCGCCTAAAGCTGAGTGTACTAGGAAGGTGAATAAGAAAGCCGCGAGTATAGGCCACTTAACTCTCTGTATCCTGCGCCCCTTAGCCAGCGGGCTAGAAAAAATGCTTTCTTATCTCTTACGTCCCCCCCAATATAACGCGTCTATAGTTTAAATCGGTAACGGCATCTAGAAATGGGCGGCGGTCACCTATACTGAGCACAAACAAGTTTGTTTCTCCTCAAGGCTAGTTCTTAGATGATTAATGCTAGGCTCTTCATCAACGCCAAGTCTTATAAGCTCCGCACCTTTACTTGGGTAAAACGCTCCATGAAGGCTTATATAGCGTTATGTACAGCTAGAAATAACGGTAAAAATGGCAAGGAAGATCATGATCCTAGTAATCATAACAATTATCTCAGCCGCAGCTTTCAGCATGACGTACTATTTCTCGCTGAACATAGCTAGCGGCAAAAGGCAGCTAGTTGTATTCTGTGCAGGTAGCCTCTACATTCCATTAGAGGAGCTGGCGGCAAAATATGGGCAACAACACGCTAACGTCGAGGTCGTGATTGAGCCCTCAGGAAGCGTTATGGCCGTTAGGAAGGTCACTGAGTTAGGAAGGAGGTGCGATGTCCTAGCGGTGGCAGACTATAGGTTGATACCGAAGATGATGTTCACTGAACACGCTGACTGGTGTATAGCCTTCGCCTCTAATGAGGTCGTGTTGACGTATACCAATAGCAGCAGGTACGCCGACGTGATAAACTCTGATAATTGGATTGAGGTATTGTTAAAGCCCGACGTTAAGTATGGTTTCTCCAACCCAAACGACGACCCCTGCGGCTACCGCGCAGTAACCATCCTCGGCTTGGCGAGCATATATTACGGGGGGCCCGAGGTCTTTGAAGAGCTGGTGACTGAAGTTACTAACATCTACGCTGAGGAGGTTAATGAGACGCTGCATATTTATGTTCCAGCAGACCTCGAGGTTGGGGGTTCGAGGCTCGTTGTCCGAAGTAAGAGCGTTGACTTAATAGCGCTTTTGGAGGCTGGATCGCTGGACTACGCCTTCGAGTATAGGAGCGTAGCAGTGCAGCATAACCTAAGCTTCGTCGAGCTACCACCGGAGCTAAGCCTAGGTAGCCCTGAGCACACCGATTTCTACGCTAAGGCGGCAATCCACATAATGTGTGGGACGGAACAAGAGAAGATGATTGAAGGGGCGCCGATAGTCTACGGGGTCACGATACCTAGCTTCGCTGAGAACCGCGGGGACGCCGCAGAGTTCGTTAAGATGCTTATAAGCAGCGTCGGCGAAGAGGTGTTTGAAGGATTGGGGCAGCCCTTCCTCGAGAGCCCCATTTACATAGGCGAGGTTCCGGAGGAGCTGAAGGTGTGAAGAGGCTAGTAGTCCTCTTCGGCGCGGTGTCGCTAGCGATCTTAGCGTTCCTAGCCTACCCCTTTTTCTCTTTACTGTTGTCCATCAAGCCAGGGCCCTTGGGCTTCGCGTTGACATCTAAGGGGGCTAGAGAAGCCCTATCGTTGACGCTCGTGACCGCGACGCTAGCCACGTTAATCCTGCTAGCCGTTGGGGTTCCCTTAGCCTACCTGTTAGCGCGCTTCGAGTTTAAAGGTAGGGGCCTTGTTGAAGCACTCATAGACCTCCCCTTCGTTATCCCTCACGCTGTGGTCGGCGTCATGCTCCTAGTGGCCTATGGCCCCAGGACATCCATCGGCGGACTATTTAAGTCCCTGGGGCTCGTAATGGAGAGCAGCCCCTGGGCTATCGTTGCCGTGTTCGTCTTCGTCGGTGCCCCCCTCCTCGTTGACAGCGCTAAGGACGGCTTCGCCTCTATAGATCCCTACTTGGAGGGGGTCGCGAGGTGCATGGGCGCTAGCCCCTTTAAGACATTCTTCACCGTGAGCCTACCCCTGGCCGCCAAGAGCATCGTTACAGGGGCTATTCTAGCGTGGGCTAGGGCCATAAGCGAGGTTGGAGCACTGCTCATAATCGCCTACTACCCAAAGACTATAAATG
>QMSI01000095.1 GCA_003649615.1 Thermoprotei archaeon
GGGTCAAACTGGTTGAAACGCTTTCTGAAATAGCTCCAGGCGAGATGAAGGGCAGCGTCAGGGTGGCATTGGCCATGAGCGGAAGCGACGCTGCTGAAATGTGCCTTAAGTTTGCTAAATGGTATACCAAGAGAGCTGAAGTTATAGCCTTCCAGGGAGGCTACCATGGCATCACCACCGGGGTGTTAATGTTAACCACTAACCCAGCCTATAAGAGAGGGCTGCCCCCCTTAGTACCAGGCATCTACTTTGCCCCTTACGCGTACTGTTATAGGTGTGCTTTCGGTAAAAAGTATCCGGATTGCGACATTGAGTGCGCGAGGTACGTTGAGAGACTAATAACTCAGCCTGGCACAGGCCTCATCGATAAGCCTGCGGCGGTAATAATGGAGCCTGTTCAAGGCGAGGGTGGATACATAGTTCCGCCAAAAGAGTTCGTTGAGTGGGTTGTCAAAGTATGTAAGGAAAATGAAGTTGTCTTCATAGACGACGAAGTCCAATCAGGTTTCTGCAGAACTGGTAAGTGGTTTGCCATTGAGCATTGGGGGCTAACACCCGACTTATTAAACCTAGGCAAGGCGCTTGGAGGGGATTTCCCCATGGCAGCGGTAGTAGGTAGGAAGAGAATACTGGATGAACTACCTAGGGCCTCACAGCCTGTCACCTTCGCTGGCAACGCCCTTGGCTGTGCCGTGGCATTAAAGAACATAGAGCTCATGAGGAAGTATAGGCTGGACGAGAGGGCTAATAGGCTGGGAGGCTACTTCATCAAGATGTTAAGGGAGCTTGAGGCTGAGTCTAAGATCATAGGCGAGGTTAGGGGCTTAGGACTAATGATAGGGGTGGAGATAGTTAAGGATAAGGCGTCTAAGACCCCCATGCCGCTCGAGAACATGATATGGCTCGTCCATCAGATGCGCAATCGAGGAGTGCTCGCCTTAATATGTGGCCACTGGGGGCAGGTCTTTAGATTCATGCCTCCACTAGTTATAACCAAGGAGCACCTAGACAAGGCCTATGAAGCCTTCTCTCAGGTCGTCAAGGAGCTAGAGAGGAGGCTTTAGCTTGACCGACTTTAAGTATGGAGGCTATCATGGAAGGGTTCTACGCGTAAACCTAAGCAATGGCTCAATTGATGTCGAAGACTTGAGTGAAGGGCTTATCAAAAAGTTTGTTGGCGGCAAGGGCTTAGCCGCTTACTACGTCTCAAGCCTTGTGGACCCTACGGTCGACCCTCTGTCGCCGAGCAACGTGATAATAGTAGCGACAGGGCCTCTCACAGGGTCTGCGGCGCCCACCTTCGCTGCTAAAGTGGCCTTTGCCACTAAATCCCCTTTAACCGGGATATACTTAGATAGCTTCGTGGGCGGCTTCTTCGGGGCGAGGTTAAAGTCCGCTGGCTTTGATGCCATAGTGATATATGGCCAAGCCTCTGAGCCCTGCTATCTATGGGTTCATGAAGGCAAGGCTGAGCTCAGGCCTGCCAAGGACTTATGGGGTAAACTCTCCAAGGAGACTGAGGAGAGAATCAGGGAAGAGGTGAACGATAAAGCAAACACTAGCGTCGCCCGCATAGGCCCCGCAGGCGAGAACCTTGTCAAGTTCGCCTGCGTGAACGTTGATAAAGGTAGGCAGGCTGCTCGAGGCGGAACTGGAGCCGTCCTCGGCTCGAAGAGGCTTAAGGCCATAGCAGTTACCTCAAGCATCCGTAGGCTTGAGCCCTCTAGGCCTAAGGAGTTTGAAGATATCGTAGCCGAGCTTAGGGATGTGTTTAAAACCCATCCAACTACAGGTGAGGTGTTACCTAAGCTTGGTACCCCCTCGCTGATCGATATAGCTAATGTGAGCGGGGTATTACCCACGATGAACTGGCGTGAGGGGGTATTCGATGAAGCGGACAAGATCAACGCGGCCTCGTTATCTAAGTACTGGGTTGATAGGGAGGCCTGCTATGGCTGCCCCATAGGCTGTATAAAGGTCACTAGGATTCCCTCAGGACCGTATGCAGGTGTTGAGATCGATGGGCCCGAGTACGAGACCTTGGCCTCGCTGGGTTCTAATTGTGCAGTCAGTGACCTTGAAGCCATAATCTACGCTAACTATCTATGTGACGAGTACGGCATGGACACGATCACGACGGGAGGAGTTATAGCCTTCGCCATGGAATGCTACGATAGGGGCCTCCTCACTAAGGATGAGCTAGGCTTTGAGCTTAGATTCGGTGGCCCAGAAGCCTTGGTAAAAACCGTGGAGCTTATAGCTAGGCGTTGGGGCGTCGGGAATATCCTAGCTGAGGGAGTAAAGAGGGCCGCTGAGCGCATTGGTCGTGGTGCTGAGCAGTTAGCTGTACATGTCAAGGGCTTAGAGTTACCTGCCTGGGATCCTCGAGGCGCCTGGGGGCAGGCCCTGGTTTACGCTATAAGCGATCGTGGAGCCTGCCACCTTAGCGCGGCCGTCTTACCTATGGAGCTCTTCGGTATACCTCATAAGCTTGAAAGGTTTACCATAGAGGAGAAGCCTAAGTATGTGAAGTACACGGAGGATTTCATAGCTGCCAATGAAACTCTTATAGGCTGCGAGTTCGGCAGGTTCGCCTTGACCCCAGCTCAACCAGCTAGGCTGCTGAGCGCCATGACAGGCATGGAACTTAACGAGGCGGGCTTCTTAAAGCTTGGCGAGCGCATCATAAACTTAGTCAGGGCCTTTAATGTTAAAGCGGGCGTAAGGCGTCAACATGACACGTTGCCTCCAAGGATCCTTAGAGAATCCCACTCAAAAGGACCGACGGCGGGTAAGGTTATAGGTGAAGAGGCGTTAAAGCAGATGTTGGACCAGTACTACGATTTAAGAGGATGGAATGTTAACACAGGGGAACCTACAGATGAGAAATTAAGGGAGTTAGGATTAGAGAGCTAGGCGTAAAGGAAGAGCGATAGACCCCGTTAACCTCCATGGCTTCCACGTATTTTTAGGTGCCATAGATCCGCCTAGCGAATTGGAGAAGTGCGTTGGGGGACTTTATGGACTAAGCTGATTGAGTTTGCGGCTAAAAGCTTTAAGGGCATACTCATAAACTAGGGTCCATTTATCAGGTACTTGAGGTCCTATAGGAGGTTGTCGCCTAAGTCGACTGAGAAGTCTTCTCGCTTAATTGCCGGCAAGGTGACCTATCCGCTTTAAGCCTTCAGGCCTCAACAGCCCCCGATGTATAGCGGTCCCGACTAAGGCTCCTTGAACCCCGACCCTGCTTAGCTTAATTAGGTCCTCCAGCCCCCTAACTCCTCCTCCAACGTATAGCTTAAGCCCAGTGGCCTCGATTACCTCCCTAGTTAGCTTTAAGTCAACCCCTCTCAAGGTTCCGACATCGTCTAGGCAGATTAATAAGGCCTTGTCTAGCCCAGCGTTCTTGACTCTCCGAGCAGCCTCTAAGGGACTACTAAGGTCCAAGTTCTTGGCTAGTAGTCGCCCGTCCTTAATGTCTATGCTGGCGACCACTTTGTCTAAGCCCAGCTTACTTACCATTCTCTTGAGCTCGTCGAAGCTCTTCAAGGTCTCCGTAGCTGCCACCACCCAGTCTACGTGACGGCTTAAGCTCAAGGCGTCCTCGAGGTGCTTTACGCCTGCGTCTACCATTACCTTAATCCCTAGCCCTCGAAGCCTACGGTATAGGTCTACGTTGGGCTTCCCCTCCTCTATGGCGTCTAGGTCAGCTAGGTACACCTCGTCTAGGCCGTAAACGTCTCTAAGGGACCTAGCCACCTCGACGGGGTCGGGGGAGGAGCAGTACCAGGTGGTTAGAGGCACATACTCTTCGCGCTTACCCTTAAAGGCGCGTACAGCTACCCCTTCCTTAACGTCTAGCACAGGGACGATCTTCATGAAAACCTCCTCGAGGACTCTTCTACCTCTCTCGGTCACCTCGTAGATTTTCCTACGCCTACCCCCACTACCTCCACCCTCACGTCTCTGATTAAGCCCATCTCCTCTAACTCAGATAGGAGTTGATAGAGGCTAGGGGGTTTAAGTTCAAGCCCAGTTTTTCTTCGGTAAAGGCCCATACCCGTGTAGTGGCTTAGTTAAGAGTGTTTTCAATATTAACAGCTTAGTTCTACCTAGCTTTGCTTGAGACTTTACGCTGATAAGCAGCTTCTCAGCTCGGCTACTTGCCAGTGACGCGGCGGTTTCAGGGTCCTTGAGCCCTCTCCCCCGTAATGACGCATACGACCCTCTCGCCCCTATATATCTTACTCTCATCTATCAGCCTAGCTAGGCCCGCTATGGTTGAACTGGCGGCTGGCTCTGAGAAAATTCCTTCAAGCCTCGCCAGCCTCTTCATAGCCTCTAGGCCTCTTCTTCTAGCTTCTTCCACGTCTATCAATCCGGTATGTAGCGCTGTGGCTATGAGCACTCCGGTTATACCTAGATCTCTAAGCCTCTGTGAATCCTCCAAGCTACGTACTCCTCCTACCAGTAGACTGAGCTTCGACCTCTCCTTGATCCTTTTTATTAACTCCAAATCGACACCCTTAAGCGTACCTACATTATCTAAGCTAAGCAGGATAGCCTCGCGTACCCCGGCCTTCTCAGCTTCAAGGGCAGCTGCACAAGAACCGCTTACTCCCTCAATTTTAGAGAGTAGCTTACC
>QMSI01000096.1 GCA_003649615.1 Thermoprotei archaeon
CGACGCGCAATATCAGGTACCTGCGAGTCTTCATACCATCCCTGTTCCCAGGCCTGCTGTACGGGATATTCGCTATCACCCTACCTCTCATAGGCGCGATAACTTTCATACCCCTACCCTGGGTCGACCTGACGCCCTACACGGACGCAATAATACCCGGCGCCATCATCGGCGTAGCTACAGACGCGTTCACGTGGGCGACGGGGCTCATAGTCCCATTCCCAGCAGCGCTATCCATGTTCATAGGCTCTACGCTGATATGGATTGTTGGGAACAACCTCTTCCTGACAGTCCCCCAGCTCAGGGAGATCGCCCCCCTCTGGGCGGAGGAGTACCGTAGGGGGATGGGAATCCCCCTCATATGGCAGAGATCCCTCTACAGGGTGTGGTTCGCCCCCCAGATAGGTTTTGGACTAGGCCTAATGCTCCTAGTGCTAATCCTCACGTCACGCCACTTCCTCAGGTTCTTCAAGTACCTCTCACAGGCTAGGAGATCCGAGGAATCCCTATACCCGAGACCCCTACTCCTCCTCTTAACGTTCCTAGCAGCTACGAGCATCTCCGCGATAATCCACAACCAGTTAACCGGCTTCCCCCTCTACATATCGCTGGCATACTCCGTCCTGCTAAGCCTCCTATTCGCGCTGGCCAACACCGTGACGCTCGGCACCACGGGGTACGGCATAATCCTCCCCTACCTCTGGCACACCATAGTGTACTTCAGCGGCTACCAGGGCTACTCGGGCTGGGTTATAGGTCCAGTACTGGGGGGCGGCTTCACGCCGGGAATGCTTAACATGCTGAAGGCCGCCTACCTGACGAGGACTCACCCATTCGACGTCATAAAGGGCATAGCCCTCGGCATTGTGATGGCAATGGTAATAGGTACTCTAACCCTAGAGCTGTTCTGGAGGATAGCTCCAATACCCTCCTCCCTCTACCCCTACTCGCTCATAGACTGGGCCAGGATATCGATCGGCGACTCTCTGCTAATAACCAGGCAGATAAGGATAAGCCCCGAGCTGCTCACCGGCTCCGCGATCTTCACGATCGCGTTCGCAGGGCTCTTCGAGGCTCTAAAGCTATTCCTCAACCTCCCCCTCTCCGGCCCAGGCCTCGTCGCCGGCTTCTTCATGCTGCCACCCTACGTCTTTGTAATACTGATAATGTCGGCTATCGGGAACTTCGTCATACCTAGAGTTGCCGGGAGGGAGGCCTGGGATCAGCTGAAAGGCGCGGCTGTAGGCGGTGTGGCCACGGGTTATGGGCTAGCGGTAGGCCTCACCATAGCCCTCTTCTTCGTGCGTAGTGCGGGGTGGATCTGGCCATGGTGAGAGTGAACAAGGCGGTCATAGCGATCATGCTCAGCCTCTTGTTACTGCAGTTAGCCTCAAGAACGCTCGCCTCCCCCCAGGACACTAGCATTGGGGATGCTGGCCTGAGGGCCATACGGTCTCTGAGCATCGATAGGATAAGGGAGCATGTAAGGTACTTCGCCTCGCTGGGTTCGAGGGTCGACGGTTATCCAGGGTACTACGCCGCCAGGGACTACATTACCCGCTACCTGGAGGAGCTGGGGTACAACGTCTCTCTACACGAGTTCAGGACTGTATCGCCTATAGAGGAGGAGTGCTACATAGAGCTGGAGGATGGTAGGAGGATCGAGGCTCACGCTCTATGGCCCAACGGGCTGATACAGCCATCCAACACGCCAGATGAGGGGTATTCTGGGAGGCTCATCTACGTGGGGAGGGGGGAGCTCGAAGACTTTGATGGTAAGGATGTTGAGGGCTCCATAGTCCTAATGGACTACGACTCCGGTTCCAACTGGCTGAACGCGGCGAAGCTCGGGGCTAGAGCTGTCGTACTAGTGGGGGGTGACAATTTCGATAGGTATGAGGCCTTGGCGAAGTTCTCCATGACCCCCATAAGGTTCACCAGGGTCTACGTCGAGGAGGGTGCTGGCCAACTGCTAAGGGAGGCCGCCTCTAGGGGCCAGACTGTCAGAGTAGTCTCCAAAATCCGCCTCGAGGAGGTAGCTGGCTACAACATCATCGCACTACTAGAGGGCACGCAGCTGAGGGATCAGGTAATAGGGGTCTCCGCGAGGTACGACTCCTGGTCAATCGTGCCTGCAGTCTCGCCAGCAGCTGGGGAGGCGGTGAGCATCTCGGTGCTACTGGAGATGGCGAGGATCTTCGCGGAGAATAGGCCTAAGAGGACAGTAATGGTAGTGGCGTTCTCAGGCCACTGGAACGGGCTGGCGGGAGCGAGGGCTTTCGTCAAGGACGTCCTCCTAACAGAGCCGTACATGAGGGGGGAGCTCAAAATTTACTCATTTATCGGCATAGACATAGGCTACGAGAGCCCGAAGATCTCGACCCTCTACGCGGGCTACGGTATAAGGTTCATAGCTAGCGACAGGATGTCGGGGTACCTCGCTCCGGTAGAGTTCGTGTTCGCCAAGAACTCCTACCTGTACAGCGAGACGAGTGGTGGGGAGAGGCTGCTAGACGTGCTGTGCAGCATTGCCAGGCGAGTCACTGGGGCGAGCACCGGATTCAACATAGTGGGAGATTTCGTGAGGTGGGATATCGCTATGCAGGACTGGTGGGGGGATCAGAACTACCCTTACATGCTCGATACAGAGCCTCTAGCCCTTGCTAACGTGCTGGCGTGGTCGATAAAGACGGCCGGTCAGCACGACCTCTACTGGGGTAACCCCCAGGACGACTACTCGAAGATAAACTTCGATAACGTGTACATACAATCCCTGACCATCGCTGTGCACCTGGTGGGTCTCGCCAACGACGAAGCCCTATCGGTGAAGTGGGAGGAGAAGAGGCCATCCTACTTCACGACTCTCTACGGCTACATGGTTGGGTACACCTACCTGACAGGGGAGACGGTCAAGATTAACATCACGTCGGGCTGGTACTCCCCCATCCCACACGCGCTGGTGAGGATCTACCCTGAAGGCCCTATGATGACTGCAGGCTGGCCCTTCTCCTACCTGCTACTATTCTCAGATGATAGGGGGTTCTTCAACGTCAGCATAGGCCCCATCTACAGTACCCCCAGATGGCTCTTCGACGCGTGGGTTGTAGACTACGAGACGGGCGAGATAGTCGCGGCAAGCGATCAGGGCCCGCTTTACGGGAAGGGTGTTACGAAGCCCGGTGTAACGCCTCTCGTAGGCAGCGACCACGTGATAATCCCCCTCTTCGACTGCGTACCAGTAACGGTATTCGACGTGTACGACCCGGCCTTCTACAGGACGCCGTGGATGCTGGATCCGAGGAGGCCTTACACCCTATGGCTGGAGACGGCCAGCGCGGTGAGAGTCTACAACATCAACTCTAAGGCCGAGCCGTACTTCTATGGGTACCTGTACGTGGGGTGGGAGCCCCTAGCAGTATTCTTCGTGCAGCCGAGGACGAGGGTGGCCTTTAACTTCTATTTTGGCTCGATGGACTACCCGGCTCTAGTACTGGTGAACGCCAGCGAAGCGTACCCCGAGGGCCGGGGGTTTGTTGCTAATAGGCCGCTAATACTCAACGTCACGGTGCTCCACTACACTAGGGATCTACTAAACCTGGTGAAGAGCAGGTACTCTAGGCTACGCGCACTCTACGTGAGGAACCCATCGGTGGAGAAGGGTTTGGAGAATGCCGAGGAGCTCTTCGCGAGAGCTAAGGTCGACTTGGAGAGGGGGGAGTACAGTAGGGCGTACAGTGAGTTGAGGCAAGCTATAGTGTACATCTCCACGACCTATAAGCGCGATCTAATGCCTATGTACACAGATGCGGGCCTCACTGCGACCCTCCTGCTACTGATCTCGATTCCGGGGGTGGTCCTCATTGAGAGGCTCCTCATACATAGGGAGGGTAGGGACAGGTTCGTGGCTACGATCGGGGTAGGGGTTCTCATATTCGCTGTGCTATACATCCTCCACCCAGCCTTCCAGGTCATGACTAACACCATATTGTCGGTGATGGGCTCACTGCTGGTCTTCCTAATAGCACTGACGTTCGCCGTCCTGCTAACGGAGACTGGGAGGGTGCTGGAGGAGACTGCTCTCAGGATGCTGGGGAGGCATAGGATAGCGCGTACTGAGCAGAGCGCGATGCAGATTGCCATCCCGCTCTCGATAGAGCTGATGAGAGTTAGGAGAATGAGGACTCTGCTCACTCTCTCCATTATCACCGCGATAGTCATAGCGCTAACCTCGTTGACCTCGGCATCCTACTACAGTGAGGTGATGTACTTCTCCTACGGTCGCTACGCAGCTAAGGCGGAGGAACCGGCGATGCTGATAAAGCTCGGCTATGGAGTACCGCCATTCGACATACTCCACCCCGAGACTGTGGAGCTGGTTGAGAGCGTGGTCGGCGGTTACGGCACTGTTGCTCCTAGAGCCTGGCTCTACCCAGTATACAGCAACAGGCTCGGCCACAACTACGATATAGTGAGCATCAACGGCAGCTACAAGGCAGTCGCCATCCTAGGCCTCACGAGAGAGGAGATTGTGAGGCTCCAGCTGGAAGCCGGCTCGGACCACGCATCAGCAGTGGACTTCGATGGGGAGAAACTCAGGAAGATCTGGGAGGCAAGAATCCTATGTGGAGATAAGCTAGTGC
>QMSI01000097.1 GCA_003649615.1 Thermoprotei archaeon
GCAGAAAGATGTAGCTAGATGTAAAGCACGCCTAATTCCTTGAGCTTCTCATATATTCTATTGACCGCGGTCTTGACATCGTCCTCCTTTTTAGCTCCTGTACAGACCATTTTGCCTGAGCTAAAGAGGAGGAGAACGACGCCTAGATCCTCCATTCTGTATATTAAGCCAGGGAACTGTTCAGGTTCATACATAGCGTCCTCCAGCAAGTAAGCTGCCTTCTCAAGGTTTATCTCTGCATTAAGATTAGCGGAGGCAACTATGTTCTGTATCTGTATCTTCGGTTCCTTTAGAATCACGATTTTATGTGACTTAAGCTCCTGAATGATTTTCTTCACCGCCTTGTAAACCTCTTTCTCGCTTTTAGCTCCTGTACAGACCATTTTGCCTGAGCTAAAGATGAGCGTGGCTGTCTTAGGCCTATCAATCCTGTATATTAAGCCAGGGAACTGTTCAGGGTTATACTCAGCGGTAGGTATTACGCTAGCTATCACATTAAGGTCTAGAGTCTGGTCGAGAGTGACGGAAGCTACCACGTTCTCTATACGGTACTTAGGCTTAGAGAACAATTCATCCAGCCCTCTTAAGTGGATGAATGATCATCTCCTTTAATAAATTTTTCATCTTCTACTCTTCTTAGCGCTCCTGCTCCTCGAAGGAGACAACGAGGTAAAAATCAAGTAAGCCAACGCCACTATCAGTACGGTTTCTGTGAAGGGCTTCACAGATTCTAGGAAAGGGAAACCTACTAGGGGGATCGAGAACAGCATTTTAGCTATCACGTGATCCTCACTGACCCAGGTATATGGGTTGTAAGGATCTTGATCAGGAAAGAGGTTGTTATCCCCCTTAGTTAAGAAAAACCATGTTCCATCTATGTATGCTTTATCGATAACCCGGTGAATGATGGGTTTACCTACCGGAGGCTGGTAGATAATAATGTCTCCTTGAGGCCCAGCACTGATTTCTTCAGGACTAACAGGAACCGCCATTACAAGGTCGCCTACGTGGAGAACTGGTTCCATGCTCCTTGATTCTACAACGTACCAGGGCGAAGATATAAAGTTCGATAAAGTCGTAGCTAGGACTACGAGAACTACTACCGCTATAACCGTGAATGCACCAGCCTTAAGCTTGCTTGGTAGGCCCAAAAAGGGCCACCATCAACAAAAAAAGGACGCGATTATTTGAATTTGCTGGCTATCCCGCTCATTAAGTCTATGGCGGCCTTTTTCTTGGGCCCGAGAGGAGAGCCCATGACCACTTGAGTTACGCCAGCCTTTAGTAGTTCATTTATCTTGGAGGTAACTTCACTGGGAGTACCAGCGATCGAGAAGGCGTTTAGCATGGTATCGTCCACGAGGCCAATAGCTCCCTTAATATCTCCTTTCCCTATAGCTTCCCTCACCTTATTAGCGGCTTCATCAGTTATTCCGTATTTGGAAAGTACTTGACTAGGTGAGCCAGCCACTATGAAAGCCACTATAGGCCTGGCCGCTTCCTTGGCTGTCGCGGAGTCCTCATCAACGGAGAAGCAGGTATAAGCTACTACGTCTATCTTTGAGGGGTCCTTCCCAGCCTTCTCCGCCCCTGCCTTAATGTATTTGACAGCATCCTCAAAGTCTTTGGGATTCGAAGCGTTGATGAGGACGCCGTCGCCCACCATGCCAGCCACCTCTAGCATCTTAGGTCCTTGAGCTCCTACGTAAATGGGCGGGACTCTCGAAGGTTTATAGTTTAATCTAGCTTTAGCCACCTTGAAAGCTTCACCCTCTAACTTAATCTTCTCGCCAGCAAGTAGCTTCCTCATAATCTCTACAGCTTCCTTAACCGAGGTCAAAGGTTTTTCCCATTTTATGCCTACGCCCTCTAAGGTAGCTCTATCACCCGCACCAATCCCTAGTATTGCTCGTCCTCCGCTTATCTCATCGAGAGTTGCTATGGCAGATGCGGTCCACACAGGGTGGATGACGTAGGGGTTAGTTACACCTGTCCCAAGCATTATCTTCTTGGTGGACGTTGCCATCAAGGTTAACGTTATGTAGACATTGCGGTTATTGTAGTGGTCAGTGACCCATACGTAGTCTAAGCCCTTCTCTTCAGCTGCAACAGCTAACTCCACTACTTTGCTTACAGGCCTGTCAGGAACTAGCTCTATCCCGAACTTTACCATGTACACCACCGTCCTATAGGAGGACTTCAAGCAGGATATATGCGTTTATGCGGTTAAGAGCTACCTGTCCACCTCTTCAATACATCAGCGAAGCGCTCCTTAATGACCTCAGCGGTGTCCCCCTCTACAACCACTATATTATACCTGGCAGCTAGCGCTGCAGTCTCAGCAGGAGCTTTAGGGATAATCGCTACGACAGGTTTAACCGTGGGCGTGTCGTATACTTTGGCTAACGTAGCAGTAAGCCCGATTAGACCTCGATTACCGTTAGAGGCTATATCCACGGCTATGGTGAGGTCTTGTTTCTTAATTAGAAGCGAAAATTCATGGATTATGCCCGATACACCCTTCATGGTTCCAAACCACTCTACCTCAAAGCCCGACGAAGCCCCGACCTCGCTTATAGCCTTCATCAACTTCAGCCTATTGGCAACCTCTAATCCAAGAGGTGTGGGAGAATAGGCAACCACGTGGTCATATTTAGCTCCTCTTACATCAAACTCTAGGCCGCACTTCAAGCATTTATGCATTATTACAGGAGCTTCAAAGGTCTTTTTGCAGTCCTCACATTCAAACCAGGCGCCTACGATGGAGTAGTCCTTGCCTAACGCCTTAAATTCCCTCTTACATACAGGGCAAACCAGCTTATCGCCTTGTTTAACCGTACTCTCCCTACTTATAGCTCCACAGATGAAATGTTCGTGTAGATTTTCCTTTAGCACGTTTCGGCTACCACAGAACGGGCAAGTATAGTATGTGAGTATTAAGTGAGAACCGCATTCTGGACAAGCTATCAACCTATCCGACAGCTTTTGGTCTATGAGTCCTTTAGCTATCAAGTTCTCAATAACGTGTTTAAGCTCACTCACCATCTTCCCTTCAATTTGTGGAAAGTGAAGGTCTTTAGTAAAGTCAAAGTGAGGTCTCAGTGTACCCCCCTCTTCCTCCACCGCCGCGAGGAGAAAATTAATCTCCTCTTGGCTTAGAGACTTTAGAACGGCGATGGAGGCATCAGGGGGTATAGCAGCCAACTGTTTAAACCTCCTTTTTCAGAGCTTGTAACCTTTACTCCTCCATATGATATATTTTACTCGCAGGGATTATGTCTTATGGCGATGTCAGTTGAGAGGGTTTAATGAGGTCGTAGAGAGAGCACGCTCCATTGTTATGGAGGAGGGTGGAAGAGCACTTGAGGAAGCTGGAAGAGTTGCAAGAAGCTGGAAGATAGAGTCTGCCGAGGTTAGGAGAGCGTTAATGGATTTTATCAAGAAGTGGAGAGATTACACAAGGCCTGCGATAATCTCGCTGTCGTGTAAAGCTATAGGGGGAAGAAGAGAAAATGTCGCTTCAGTGGCCGCGCCACTTATACTAATTAGTGGGGCTTTCGACCTACACGACGATATCATTGATAGGTCTTACATAAAGGGGGCTAGAGGTCGTAGAACGATTCTTGGACGATACGGGGTGAACGTAACTCTTCTCTTAGGAGATGCCCTTTTAATTAAGGGGTTATGGATGCTGGCCTCTGCTCTAAGAGAGCTGAAAATACCTGAAGCTGAGGTCGAGAAGGTCTTAGATTTAATTTTCGAGCTGGGAAATGCTGAAGCTTGTGAGCTAAGGTTCATTGGTAACCTAAAGGTTACGCCAGAAGCCTACTTGAAGGTCGTTGAGATGAAAGCGGCGGACGTGGAAGCCTACGCAAGAGTGGGGGCCTTAATAGGAGGAGGTAGCGACAAGCAGGTAGACGCCCTTGGAACCTTCGGTAGAAAACTCGGCGCGATAGCTATATTACGCGATGACCTAGAAGACCTCATAAACTACAAAGTTGAGTTGAAATCAAGGGTCAAGCACGAAAGCCTTCCACTACCACTCTACTATACGCTTAAGTCTAAGAGACATGGAAAAAAGTTATACGATTTATTGACCAAGAAGGAGTTGACCTTAGAAGAGCTTGAAATGATATTAAAGCTTGCTGAGAAAAGCGGAGGAATAGATAGGACCCTCCATATCTTGAGGAAGCTCACAAAGGGGGCTGAAGAGGCCCTCAATCAAGTAGAGGGGGACGTAGAGGAGCTTAGGGTTCTTTTATGGGCTGCTGTTCCACCCCTAGCTAGCTGAGAGAGCGATCCACGTAACGCTTCCATCACCTCCCTAACCTGCGGCTTACTCACCACGTCGAGGCTACCAGTACCCATCTCACCATGCTCATAGAACACCTAGCCCTAGTAGCGATAGTCATGGCTGCAACCCTATTGGTAATCATCGAAAAATAAGCCAGCAATGCTCAACTGACACCCTAACCAAGAAGGCCACGATCATATGTAAGCTCTAGGCAGCAAAGAA
>QMSI01000098.1 GCA_003649615.1 Thermoprotei archaeon
GAATATTGATGCAGAGTGGGATCTTAGTCCCTGTATTAATGGCGGTAGTGGCTTTGACTCTGACCACGTCGGCACAGCCAGTCTGGACTTTCCAGACCAAGGGGCCAGCTTATTCCGTCTTCTGGAGCCCAGACGGGTCCTTGGTCGCAGTGGGCTCAGAGACCTACGTCAACATATTCTCGGCGGACGGGGAGTTAATATGCGCGTTTAAGACGGGGCACGGCTACATAACCTCTATCTCCTGGACACCGGACTCCTCCAAAGTGGCCATAGCCAGCGAGAAACTATACGTAGTCTCCTCTGAAGGCGAGGAACTCTGGAACTACGACATGAACGGCACTGTGTGCGTGGCTTGGAGCCCGGACGGGACGAAGCTCGCAGCCGGGGAGGAGGTGATCGTACGTAAGAAGGAGGAGCTGGGCAAGAGGGTCTTCGTGTTCTCCTCCGAGGGGGAACTCCTCTGGAGCTACGAGATCGGGTACGTCCTAAGCGTCGACTGGAGCCTAGACGGTTCTAGGCTAGCCGTATCCACCAGAGACGGTAAAATATACGTATTCTCCTCTGACGGAACTAAGCTCTGGAGCCACGAGGCCGGGGACTGGGTTAGAACGGTCAAGTGGAGCCCCGACGGCTCTAAGCTGGCGGCTGGGAGCGACGATCAGAGAGTATACGTCTTCACAAAAGATGGAGGTCTCCTATGGAGCTACCTGACTCAGCACTACGTATTAAGCGTCTCCTGGAGCCCCGACGGGTCTAAGCTGGCGGCTGGGAGCGTGGACAAGAACGTATACGTGTTATCCAATGACGGGGAACTCCTATGGAAGAGGTCTGCTGGTAGTTACGTCCTAGCGGTTTCATGGAGCCCCGACGGGGAGAAGATAGCTGCCAGCAGCGCGGACGGCAAGGTGTACGTATTCTCTCCTGAAGGAGATTTGCTCTGGAGCTACCAGACTAAGAGCTGGATATGGGCTATAGACTGGTCGCCTGACTCCTCTAAGCTGGCCGTGGGGAGCATGGACAACCACCTCTACATGTTCACGAGCGAGGGAGAACTCCTGTGGAAGGAAAAGGTAGTAGGGGGGAACGTAGAGGCTATAGACTGGAGCTACGAGACCTCGAGGATAGCGGTGGGATGCGAGGACTGGACAGTGTACGTCTTATCCCCCAGCGGGGAACTCATCTGGAGTAACGAGACCGAGGACGAGGTACTAGATGTCGAGTGGAGCCCTGACAAGTCGAAGCTAGCGGTTGTGGGAGCAGAGGTCTACGTGTTCTCTTCCGAGGGAGAACTCCTATGGGACTACAAGACCGAGAGCAAAGTTAGGCGTGTTTCCTGGAGTCCTGACGGGTCTAAGCTGGTGGTGGGGCTGTGGAACGGGTACGTGATGGCCTTATCATCGGAGGGAGAACTCCTATGGGACTACAAGACCAAAGAGCGCATACTAGATATTGAGTGGAGCTCCGACGGGTCACAGGTAGCCGTGGGCAACGCTGACAACAAGATATACGTCTTCTCCCCCGAGGGGAAGGTGAAGTGGAGCCACAAGACTAAGAACTCGGTCTACAGCATATCTTGGAGCCCCGACGGGTCTAGGCTAGCTGTGGGGAGCGACAAAGTCTACGTCTACCGAAGCGACGGAGAGCCACTATGGAGCGAGAAGGTACCCGTAGGAGAGAAGTACACAGACGTAGTCGCAGTGTCTTGGAGCCCCGACGGGTCTAAACTCGCGGCTGTGAGTAAGGGCGTACATGTGTTCGACAGCGAAGGCAAGAAGCTGTGGTCGTACGGCGACGAAGAACTAGTCTACGTCTCCTGGAGCCCGGATAGCTCCAAACTAGTAGCCGTAGGTGAGAGGGTACTCGTACTAGGCTCAAACGGAGCTCTCCTGTGGGAGATGAACGTGTCGTTCTCCTACGTAGCCGCCTGGAGCCCCGACAGCCTAGGAGTACTAGTGGGCGAGTACGGGGGCAAGCTCTACTTCTATAAGTTAACCGCCAAGTTCAAAGTGGACTCGGATCCCTCCGGGGCTAAGATATACGTAGCCGGGGAGTATAAGGGCGAGGCCCCACTAGAGCTGGAATTACCAGCCGGGGTGTACGAGGTAAAAGTAGTGTTCGAGGGTAAAGCCCCGCTAACAGACGTAGTAACCCTTAAGGCGGGCGAGACGGTCGAGAAGACCTACACGCTGAGCGTAGTCCCGGCCAAGCTAAAAGTAGAGTCGGAGCCCAGCGGCGCTAAGGTATACGTGAACAGGGAGTACAAGGGAGACACGCCGCTAGAAATAGAACTCCCAGCCGGGACCTACGAAGTAAAGCTGGAGCTTGAGGGCTACAAGTCCCTAACGGACACCGTAGTGTTGGAGGCTGGCACGGCCGTCGAGAAAACCTACACGCTCAAGTCTATATACGCGACCCTAAAGGTGGAATCGGAGCCCAGGGGAGCCAGCGTCTACGTAGACGGAATATACAGGGGGGCCACCCCAGTAGAAATACAACTACCCCCGGGAACCTACGATATAGTCCTGGAGCTTGAGGGCTACAACGTGGTTAAGGACACCATAACTCTTGAGGAAGGCGAGACAGTTGAGAAAACCTACACGCTAACCGAGAAAATAGACTGGCCGCTAATAATAGCTGTAGCTGGAGTAATAGCCATAGTCGTCGTAGCCGCAGCACTGCTACTCCTAAAACGCAGGGCGAAAACAGAGGCACCTGAGGAAAAACCAGGGCCATCACCAGTAGAAACAATAGACACCGGTTTCTAGCCCCACCTTAGGCCTTTAAGCCACCTCGCATTTTTCCGACTTCTGCTCAAACTCCCCGTATAACTCGTCAATCCAAGTCCTAGTCCCAGCCTTCCTAGCCACGCCGTCCACGTAGACCCCCGCTCCTTCCTCCACTCGGCCAACAACCCCGTACCTCACGCCTAACTCCTCGCACACCCTACCCACCTCCTCAACTTCTTCCTCCACGATCGCGATCAGCGAGCCGTAACTAGGAGCCAGCAGGGGGTCAACCCCTACCCCTCTAACTCCCTCGGCGAGGGGTACGGAGGAGCTGTTCAAGGATATCTTTACGTCGTACTCTCTGCTGATCTCGTGTAGAGCCCCGAGGAGCCCGCCCTCCGACACGTCGTGCATCAACTTAACCCCCTCAACCCTCACTAACTTGAGCGCCGCCGGTAAAGGTGTCAGGCTCCTCCAGTCAACCCCGTACTCACCCCTCTCAGCCACCTCTAGAAGCCATAGAGTTTCAAGTCCGATAGACCCCACGATAATGACGTAGTCGCCGGGAGACGGCGCTACTGGCTCTCTAACTCTCTCGCCGAGCACTGTGGCTACGACCAGGGGGGAGGAAACGCCCTTATAGGTACCGGTGTGGCCAGCCACGACCCTAACCCTGTACCTCTCGGCCTCCCTGCCGAACCCCTTCACAATAATCTCCAAAGTATCCTCAGTAGACCCTAAAGGGAGTAGAACCGTGAGTGTAGCGTACCTGGGCACGGCCATAGACACGGCAACGTTAGAAGCCGCATAGTGAAAACCGAAGAAACCCAGGCAATCCACGGGCACCCCGATAGCAGGGTTAACCGAAACCACACCACCCCTCAGGGGAGGGAGGGGGTTAGCGTCAAGGCCGACCTCCTCCAGCGGCAGGAACCCTAAAACCCTTTCTAGGACGTCCCCGGAGACCTTCCCCAGCCCCAATATGCCCATACTCGAACACCCACAATGTCTATTCCACAACTGAAAATCTTAACGCATCGCACTTATTTCACCATAGTAGTTACTTGCACTTTCCGAGGCACAGTTTTTTAGGGGTCAACACGCACTCTCATTGGAATGAAAGTCCCCTTCAACCTATGGATGAAAGTACTCCCGGTAATCGTTAGATATATGGAAACGAGGAGGTTAAGCTACTGTATGATAGGTGGCGTTGCTTTCCACATTTTAACGAGCGAGAGGGTCGATACAAAGGACATAGACCTCGTAGCTCCATCCTTCAAATTATCCGTAGACGGCCTACGAGACCTAGCCAACTACCTGCAGAGCAACGGGCTTTTTGTAGCTAGTTCCCGCCTTTTAGACCAGCCGGGCGGGGCAATCGCACAGGTAATTGTGGGGCTAGAACCCCCCTACCTCCTAGGCGTAGAAGTCTTCACGAAAATCTACGGTAAATCAGCGTACCCCCTATTCAAAGATGTCCAAACTAAGAGGCTAAGCTTCGGAGAAATTAACGTGGTATCACCCGCCAGCTACATAGCGCTAATTCTCTCAGAACCCAGCGGCATAAGGGGAGAAGACATCCACAGAATCGAAGTAGTAGCCGAAACCTGCTCCGTCTCCCCCTGGAGCGTCGCAGAGAAATTATCAGAACTCAACCTGCTGGGAATAGCCAGCACAAACCTCGTAGACCAAGCCTCAAGAGGCGGCCTAACGCCCTTCCTAGAAAAACTCTCAGAAATACTCGGGGTGAAGAAATGAACAAACTCAAGAAC
>QMSI01000099.1 GCA_003649615.1 Thermoprotei archaeon
CGTAGCGGAGGTTGAGGGGCTGGGAGGCTTGTCATTACCTAGCCCAGGAGGGCAAACCCTTTGCGACCCAGATTTTACCGAGGGCCTAAGGCTTACCATAGATGCTTCGTCGGCAACCGTCAATATAAACGTGAGGCGGTGACCGTCCCTGCTGATGACTCTGTGGAATAAGCCTCATGGAGGCTAGGCTGGTTATAGATATATTGTCAAGCGCCAAAGAGTAAGGTTAAGAAGACTTGACAGTTTTTAGGAGCTTCTCCTTCAGGGAAGATACAGTCATAGGAGGCTTGCTTTCTGCAGAGCCTGTCATGGTTCTTAGGAGGCCTTCAAGGTCGTCCTTGCACTTGGCAGCTTCAGCCAAGAGGTTTAGTAAGGCTCCACCTTTAAGGTTTGAAGGAGGAGTTTCGACGGAGTATTCAACACTTTTTCTTCTAAGTTCTTTGCTGACCTCTCTATGAAGATTACTGAGCTCCTTGAGGAGGCGGTCGGCGCCGGCCTTGCGGAAGGCCTCCTCAACTTCAGCCTGAGCCTCCTTTACGTCTTCAAGCTCCAGCATCCTTCCCTGCTCAGCCGCCTCGATTAAGCCCTTGACCTTAACCTCGGCTTCCTCTACACCTCCCTTTAATTCAGGAAAGCTCGAAGCTACATGGTTCATCAGCGTCTTGACCCTCCGTAGCTCTTCCAGCCAGCCCACACTATCTTTGAAGGCTCGAAGTTGATGAAGGCCCTCCTCCAGCTCCCTCCTATAGTAGGAGATCTGCTCCCAAGTGGTATCTGGCTCTATGTTTTTCATCCTCTCCGCGATCGCTACTTTGTCTTCTAGGCTCAGGGGGTTAACCTTCGCCTTGACCGCTTCCTTATGGGCCGCCTCGCTCTCAGCTAGAAGGGTTGAGGCTGTAGACTTGAGCTGCATGAGTGCTTTAGGTTTAAGCCGCTTTAACAGAGACCTCACGTATAGGACTAGGTCTAAGGCCTTGTTGATGGAGGTTAAATCCTTCGAGGTTAAGAGGTAGGACCTCGCCTCCTCTACCTTCAAGAGCAGCTCGTTGAAGGCCTTACTCCCCTCGAAGGGTTTAAGCAAGGTCTCAGTGTTCGCAAGGAGTATATCAGTCGCCGCCTCTAAGTACTTCAAACATTCATTCTCTGAGAGTTCTAGGAAGTCAAGCATCTTCTCAACGGCTACTTTAAGCCTATCGGCCGAGAAGTTATGAAAACCTTCCTTCAACTCTTTTTCAATGTCGGCTGGGCTTAGCTTAGTTTCCTTATCCTCAGGGCTTATTATGGTGGCGGATGCCTTTGAAAGGCCGTTCAGCGGGGGAGGACCTATAAGGCCGGTAAGGTCTTCGCCTAGAACCTCTTCGATTTTGCTCAGTAGTGCTTCACATAGTTTCAAGTTAGAGGCCTTTTCTTTGAGCTTACCTACTAGCTCTTCAACCTCCTCCTTCAAGCGTCTTTCTTTCCTTGATTCCTTAGAACTCTTGGTCAACCTGAGGGGCCTTGGCATGGAAGGAACCTCAAAACCCGCCCCTTACGTTTAGGGAAGGCTCTATAAACTTTGCGCGCGTAGTATATAACTCAAAGAATGAGAACCAGGCCTCTGGCTATAAGCCGAGGGCTGGAGAGGGGGCTACGTGGTTTGAAAGCTATAGACTCCCATGCTCACTTGGAGGAGCTGAAAGACTTAGAGAGCTGTTTAAGGAGAGCCGCTTCGCGTGGAGTCATAGCCGTAGTGACGGCTGGCTCTGATGCTTCATCGAGCCGCTTCGCCCTTGAAGCGAGGTCTAGGTTTAAGGAGCTAGGTATCCAGGTTTTCGGCGCTATAGGCCTCCATCCATGGAGCCTCAGAGAGCTTGGGAGAGATGGTATTGAAGAGGCCTTAGACTTCATCGAGGCAAGGGCTGGGGAGGCCGTTGCTATAGGAGAGGTAGGGCTTGATTACTGGCTTCCCGAAGCTAGGAGGGATGGTGAGGGCAGAAGGCTTCAACGCGAAGTATTCGCTAGGCAGTTAAGGATAGCTAGGAAGGCTGAAAAGCCCGTAGTGGTTCATAGTCGAGGAGCTTGGAAGGATTGCTTAGAGATGGTTAAGGAGGCTGAGGTGGAAGCCCTCTTTCACTGGTTTAGCGGCCCCTTAGAGGTGTTGAAGGAACTGTTAGCCTGTGGCTACTGCGTCTCAGCCACCTTAGCCCTAGACTACAGCGAGGAGCATAGGAGGGTCATTCTCAATACACCGCTCTCAAGAATACTATCGGAGACCGATAGTCCTGTCAGGTATAAGGGTAGGTTCAATAGGGAGGCAGAGCCTGCTGACGTGGTGGATGTAGTTGCAATGATCGCTTCGCTGAAGGAAGTCGGCCTAGAGGAAGCTGCGAAGCACTGCCTAAATAACGCTATTAGGTTCTATAGCCTTCCATCCGAGTTAGGCTAAGCCTTAAGCCCTTTTCTCCACAGCCTAACCGCTTCGTACCACATTAGAGCTGCTGCTACAGCCGTAACGGAGAAGGCGAAGTAGAAGTGGAAGAGGGAGTGTAAATTAGACGTTGAGGTCAAGTAGAAGTAGCCTATCAGCGAGAAAGTGAAGAATAAAGCATAGAACAGTAGTCGAGGCACTAACAAAGTTCCCACGCGGTCGAAAAGAGCTAGTACGCCAGCCTCCTCTTTAGCTACCGCTTCATACCCATCCCCTGCCTTAGCCACGTAGCCCATCTCGACGAGCTTGTTCAAGTGGTATAGCGCAGTAGAAGGGCTTCGGAAACCTAGCGACCTTTGAACCTCCCTAACACCTAAAGGCCTTCCAGCCCTCAACAGGGCTATGTAAACCTTAAGCGTAGTTCCTGAAAGAGCTTGATGGCGCGTCAATCAGAGGAACCCCGCTGATACCTTAATTCAAGAGCTAGACTCTGCTTTTAACGGTGAAGGCTACTAAGCCAGCTAACCCAGCTGACCCAGCTAACAAAACTAAGGCCTGGGCAGCCATCAACATCCCCGTGAAGGAAGGGGTGGGCTCGTGGGCCCGATATAGCGCTGAGCCCTCGCCCTCAGAGGTGATAGAAAACTTTTCAACCCCCAGCTTTGTGAGGTCAACTACGGTTACTTCATCTTCAACAACCGTCACATGGCTAGAGTAGTAGAGGCCTATAGGCGATAAGACCGTTACTTCATAGCAGCCGGGAGGAAGCTTAAAAGATACTGAAGACACCCCCGCATAGAGGGTAGCCTTAGACATCGGTGTCCCTGAAGCATTTACCACTTCTACGTCTAAGCTCATCCAGTAACCTGGCTCAACCTCCACGCGCAGCTCAGCGGCTTCAACAGAGATTAAGCACGCACAGAGGGATAGCAGTATGATCAGCAATACTTGAAGAGCGCATCGCCTCATTGCATGGAGAGGTGTGCAGTGAGGGTTAATACGTGTTGAGGTGTGCGAAGCGTTAGAACACTTCAGGGCTTCTTAGCTTTCATTCCTCCTTTACTTTATATACCCTGCAGAGGAGTGAGTTAAGGATGGAAGCGCCTACGCATGGATCGAACGGAGGGTCGCTGCTTGTAAGCACGTTTACGTTAGACTTAAAGCATCCATGCTCAGGGCCAGGTTCTTCAGGGAACCACCATCCATGCTGAGCGCTAACCACCTTAGGATGTATGCCTCTAGTGAGTTTAGCCCTCTGCTTAATCCTACCTCTGGGTGCCTCAATCCAAACCCAGTCCCCGTCCTTTATGCCTAAGGCAGCCGCGGTTTCAGGATGTATTTCTACCTGAGGATCGGGTTGAAGCTCTCTTAGGGATGAGAGCTGTCGGTACTCTGAGTGGAAGAAGTAGGGGCTTCTTGCCCCTGTGGTTAAGATCAATGGGTACTTCTCCGCTAAGTCGGGGCGGCTATAAGGCGTTTCAGGAGGCTCCACGTAGCTAGGCAAGGGGTCAAAACCCCAAGATTCAAGAATGGACGAGTGGAGCTCGACTTTGCCTGAAGGTGTCTTAAAGCCCTCCTCCTCATACTTCCTATAGCGAAGAGGAGCTCGCAGAAAGCCTACTTCAGCGAACTCCTTCCACTTCATCCCTGAAGGCGCCAACACGTAGTCAAGGTATTCCTCCACGCTGTCCCAGAAAGCTTGACGTAGACCTAAGCGTTTAGCGAGCTCAATAATTATCTTATGGTCCGACCAGCACTCCTCCACTTCTATAGCCTTTCTCCTAGCCATGACGTAGCCAGCCCTATAGAAGTAGAAAGCTACATCGTCGATCTCCAGCCAGGAAGCCGCCGGCAATACGTAGTCAGCCAGCTCAGCCGTCGGAGTCATGAAAAGGTCGACGACCACGAGGAAGTCTAGCTTAAGCAAGGCCTCCTTAACTAGCTTGGAGTTAGGCCAGGTCAATAAGGGATTGCTCCCGAACACCACCATAGCCTTAACCGGGTACGGCTCACCCGTGAGGATGGCCTTAACCACATGCATAGGTGGAACCACTGAGCCCATTGAAGCC
>QMSI01000100.1 GCA_003649615.1 Thermoprotei archaeon
GGATAAACGGTTTATGAAGAATGGGAAAGGTAGTAGGATTTTATCCCTAAGTGGACTCGAGGAAGGATTGACCAGTAAGGTTCACCGACGTGGACCAGGTACTCTTCAACGTTGAGCTATCTATGGCCCTATAGCTAACCCAACTTAACCTTACTTCAACTAACCTGTCTAAGCCCCTCTTCAGCCTCTTCCCTACCTTAAAGCCAACCAAAGCCAAGGTGCCCTTAAGGAAGAACCATGCATTATAACAATGGAGCTTCACGTAGAGCTATCATTAATTCCAAGATAATCCAAGTAACTTAAATCTTAAAGGTAGCCTAAGGCCCTAAGCCTCTTCTTGATCTCTTCCTCCTCCTCAGGGCTATAGACCTCTTCAGCCTCCTCCTTCACTATTTCATTAAGCACGAACTCCACGTACTCCTCAACGCTCTTAAACTCTCCTTGGCTTTCCTCCACCCTACGCTTGATTTCATCGTATAGCTTACGAGGAATAGTTATGGACACCCTCTCCTCCGACATTACCTAAGGCCCCCTAGAAATAGCTGGTTGCATAGCTATTAAGCCTTAGCCTCAATCAACAACGGTTCAAGCACAGCTAGCACTCTATTGACGCTTTCCTCCACGGATTCATGCTCGGTATCCACCGTCACCTCAGGGGTTAAAGGGGGCTCATAGGGATCGTCCAGCCCCGTCATGTGTTTAACCTCACCGGCCAAAGCTTTCCTATAGAGGCCTTTAGGATCCCTCTTCATACAGGTCTCTAGACTACATTTAACGTAAACCTCAATGAACCTTAACCCCTCCTCCTCCACGATGGATCGAACCTCCCCTCTAACATCACGGTAAGGCGACACAAAGCTGCAAAGCACCACCACACCGTTCCTAGCGAGCAGGCGAGCTACCCAAGCCACCCTTAAGAGATGAACCCTACGCTGCTCCTTGGTAAAACCTGCATCGGGGTTGATGGTTCTCCTAACCCAGTCCCCGTCAAGCAGCTCCACCCTAAAACCCTTTGAACGAAGGTCTTCAGCCACCCTACTAGCCACCACAGTCTTACCGCTAGCTGGCAGTCCAGTAAACCAGACAACGGGTGCCCTATCCAAGATTAATGTCAAGCCTAGGCCCCAATAACCTTAACCTAGACCCACCTTAAAGCTTGACGACTACGACAGGAAAGCTTAAATCCAAGTTGCGGCGGCCGATTTAATTACATTTAATTAAAAGTGATGTTAATGGGGTTAGAGCCCGCTGTTGCTCTGCTCGGGGTCTTCGTAGGCCTACTAGTTGGCTCGCTCGGGGTCGGTGGAGGAGCCATAACCACTCCTACCCTAATCCTGCTGGGCGTAGCCCCCATCAACGCTGTGGGCACCGACCTCCTTTTCGTTCTTCCCTCAAAGCTGTTCGCCACCTTGCTGTATCATCGAAGAGGCGAGGTGGACGTAACAAGCATTAAGAAACTGTTGATGGGTGGAATCCCCGCCATAATCTTATCCTACATCCTACTTGTCACTTACATGAGAGGCGTAGGGATCGAAGGTGTCAACAACGCGATTAGGCTTCTATTAGGTGTCCTTCTCATAGCTGTCTCCTTCACCCACTTAGCCAAGATAGTCCTTGAAAAAGAAGCGGCTAAACACCATAACCTTCCTCCCTTAAGCCTAGAGCTAGTAGGCTTCATTGCCAGCGCCCTCCTATTCTTCACCTCTGTGGGGAGCGGGGTGATAGTTATGGCAGTCCTTCTTCACCTCTTTTCCTCCCCTCCTAGAAAGGCTGTTGGAACCACTCTTGCCTACAGCTTAACCGTCACCTCCATCACAACCGTCTTCTACGCAGGCCTAGGAGCTATAGATCTAAGGCTAACTGCAATCCTGCTTCTAACCGGCCTACCAGGGATCTACCTGGGCTTCAAGGCTATCAAAGCGGTCCCTAGAAAACCTCTCATTGCTATGGTAGCTGTGAGCATTCTCCTCCTCGGGTCTTCACTACTGTTCCTTGGAGGTTAAGGACCATGTATAGACAAACTTTTATGAGGTGGTGGCGATGAAGGTCACAGGTCAAACCGACATGAACGATGAGAGGAAAGGGAGATACACCACGGTGTCCATACCCGTCGTCCTCTACAATAAGATAAAGGAGCTGATCAGAGACACAGGCTTCACCAGCGTATCTCAGTACGTCGCTTATATACTGAGAGAGGTCGTCGCTGCACACGAGGAAGCTAAGATGGCTGAACCCTTCACTGAAGAGGATAAGAGAAGGATCATCGATAGGCTGAGGAAGCTAGGTTACCTATGAGGTGGTAAACGTGGTGTCTAGGCCTCACGGAGGACGCCTCATTAACCGAGCTGTCACAGGCCGCAGGAAAGAAGCCTTAATCGAAGAGGCAAGCCAGCTACCTAAGGTGGAAGTCACCCTCGAGATGGCTGTAGACATAGAAAACATAGCCTACGGGGTGTTAAGCCCTCTTGAAGGCTTCCTAAACCAGGAAGACTACCTACACGTGCTTCAGGACATGAGGCTGAGCAACGACACCCCTTGGACCATACCTATAACGCTCGACGTAGACCCTGAGGAGGTGGCAGGCGTCGAGGAAGGAGACGACATAACATTAACTTACCTCGGCAAGCCGTTGGCCATAGTGAAGGTGGAGGAGATCTACGGCTGGGACAAGAAGGAACACGCCTCAAAGATCTACAAAACCTTAGACCCAGCCCACCCAGGCGTCGAGGAGACTTTTCGACGCAAGGAGCTCTTCATAGCTGGCCCTCTAGACCTGATAGGCGAGGTACCCAACCCCTACGAAAAATACACCTTACGCCCCATAGAAACCAGGATACTCTTCCGCGAGAAAGGCTGGAGGTCCATAGCAGCCTTCCAGACACGCAACGCCCCTCACCGAGGCCACGAATACGTCCAGAAGGCAGCCCTCACCTTCGTCGACGGACTCTTCATAAACCCGCTCATAGGTAGGAAGAAGCGAGGTGACTTCAAAGACCAAGTAATCCTAGAGGCTTACGAAGCTCTCATCAAGCACTACTACCCTAAGGAGGTCGTCGTCTTAGCCATACTGAGGACGGAGATGCGCTACGCAGGGCCTCGCGAAGCCATACACCACGCCATTATGAGGAAGAACTTTGGCTGCACCCACTTCATCATCGGCAGGGACCATGCAGGTGTGGGGAACTACTACGGCCCCTACGAGGCCTGGGAGATCTTCAAGGAGTTCCCCGACCTAGGAATAACTCCGCTTTTCATAAGGGAAGCCTTTTACTGTAAGCGCTGCGACGACATGGTAAACGAAAAAATCTGTCCGCACAGCGACCGGGATAGGCTTTACATGAGCGGGACCAAGATAAGAGAGCTACTTTCAAGAGGAGAAAGCCCTCCAGAGTACATGATGAGGCCTGAGGTTGCAGAGGCCATACTGAGACACGGATCCCCCTTCATAGAGTGAAAAGCCATGAGGAAGCTGCTCGTTATAGGCCTAGACTCAGCGCCTCCCTCCATCCTCTACGACCAGAAAACACTGAACGAGCTACCCAACCTGGCAAGCCTCATAGGAGACGCTGCGAGGTACGAGCTGGTTAGCTGCCACCCGCCCATAACCATCCCGGCCTGGGCAGTCATGGTAACCGGCAAAACGCCAGGCGAACTGGGGCTCTACGGTTTTCGCCACCGTAAACCGGGGAGTTATACCGAGATTTACATAGCAAGCTCCCATAGCGTAAAGGATCCTACCCTATGGGACTTCGTAGCTAAGAAAGGCGGTGAAAGTCTAGTCGTAGGTATACCTCCTTCCTATCCGCCAAAACCCTTGAAGGGATGGTTGATAACAGACTTCATGACCCCGAGCTCCGCTAAGCAGTACACCTGGCCTCCTGAGCTCAAACATGAGATAACAAGCCTATTCGGCGACTACGTATTCGACACCGAGTTCAGGACACTCGATAGAGATAGGCTGGTGAAGGATCTATGGAACATGACTAAACAGCACTTCAAGGTTCTAAGACACCTCTTATCCAGCAAGCCTTGGAGCTTCGCCATGTTCGTTGAGATAGGCGTCGACAGGGTACAGCACGCTTTCTGGGGGTACATGGACCCCACCCACCGGAAATACCAGCCAGGCAACCCCTATGAACAAGTAGTCCGAAACTACTACAAGCTAATAGACGAAGAAATAGGAGAACTGCTGAAAACTATTCCGCGTGACGCCGTGATAATCACGGTTTCAGACCATGGAGCTAAACCTATGAAAGGAGTTCTCTGCATTAATCAATGGCTAGCTGAGCAGGGATACCTAAAACTCGAGGAACAACCAGCCAATCCGGGCATCGATCTAGGTAAGCTCAAGGTAGACTGGTCGAAAACCATAGCGTGGGGGTGGGGAGGCTACTATGCTCGAATCTTCCTAAACGTAAAGGGGAGAGAGCCCAACGGAGTAATAGATCCAAGCGACTACGAATACTATAGAGA
>QMSI01000101.1 GCA_003649615.1 Thermoprotei archaeon
GGTTGGAGCTTAGGGCCTATTCGATAACTAGGTATGTGGAGGAGGTTCGTGAACTGCCGGGTGGCGTGGAGCTTGGAGCAGCGGGGCTTACGCCTTGCTTGGCTTGGATGGTGGGTCAGGACTATGCTCAGCTGGGTGGACTTTTAGATTTCATATAACCGATGGTTTATCACCGTGGAGGTGGAGCTTCTTGCTTGAACTATGAGTTATTTTGCCTGGTGAAAGGGTTTGTGGAGGAGGGCTATTGGGAGGAGGGGTTGAGGACTATTTATGAGGAGTTGGGCGTTGAGGGACCGTTGAAGCTGGATAGGCTTCTGGACGGATTGCCTTTAAGCATATTGGAGGTGGAGGTGGCGAGAGCGAAACGTATGCTTAAGGGGGTTAAGGTGGAGCTTACACCTATTGTTTTCGCGGCGGGTCTTAGCCGTGAGGAGGTTAGCCAAGCCTCTACGGCCTGCTTCAAGTGCGGGGTTGACGGCTTAGTCCACTTTGGTTATTAAAAACCTCAAGTAGGGCTCTACGCGAATACCACCCTACTTGGCTTAACATACACTAAAAACGCCGTGTTCTAAGAGCTGAGCTCAACCTCTACTTTCTTAGAAGTATGTGGTTATGCTCGCCAAGATACGTAAAGTGTAGTTTAGGTTTAGAAGGATGAGTAGGGTGGTTGGAAGGATTATGTTTTCCTGTCTTTGTGTTTTCGGGTTTTTCACAGCGTAAGCAGCTAGTATAGGTATGGGTAGGTTGAGGAGGAGGTGGGCGTATAATCCGTAGCTGCTGAAGATAGCTATTATGGACACCGGGATCACTATGCTCATTAACATGCGGTGTCCGGCGTCGTTAAGGTTTAAGGCCAAAGCACCGATGAAGGCTGCTAGGAGCAGAGGGGTATTTGTGTAGCAGCCCATTAAGTAGAAGAAGGTGGCTTCCACTAGGTTTTTATAGAGGTTTATGGGCTGGATTAAATTACATGAGGCTTGGGTTACTTGGGCGCCTGCTTGTACGCTGTTTATGGAGCTTAGAAGGTAGGTTTTTGCGAGGTTAGCCGCTAACCCTATGCCTATTATTAACGATAGCTTCTTTAAGGCTTCTTTGGAGAGCCTCCTCTGCTTGATGGTGTTGAGGCCTTCGTATGTTAAGAGTATGGCTATAAAGCCGGTCCACGACCATGCGTAAAGGTATATTAATGCAACGCCGAGGGCCGCTGTTATGTAAGCGTTCTTCAAGGAGTCTTTCCGCCTTATATAGGTGGCTAAGGCGATGTACATTATGGATAGGGCTAGCCAGTGGGAGGCGAAGCCAGCGTAGATACCTATGGTCATGTTGAAGGAGACGGCTGCTATTAGAGCTGCTAAGGCTGCGTTTCTCCCGTCTTTTAGGGCTTCGCGGGCTAGTAGGTACGTCGAAGCTACGAAGAGGATGGAGATGAAGGTGAACTGGAAGTTGGCTATGACGTAGCTTGGTAGATGGGTGGTTAAGGCCACGGCGTAGAGTAGTATTAGGTGTAGGGGCCTAGAGCCTCCCTGGACATCCATGAAGGCGTACCGTAAGGCTTCGATGGGGTTTCTGCTTAACATTTCGCTCAGCCATTGATCGTAGAAGTAGGCGTCGACGCTTGCTCTCAACCCTTGTGGGTTTAGGTTAGGGTGGTATGGGTAGAGGGTCATGGAGATGGCTAAGGATATTGCTGCAGCTAATAATAGCTTTGAGGGAAGGATTAATGTGGGTGAAGGGCTGTCAGGCCTCAGCTTGGCTAGGGAGGTTATCTTGAAGCTTTTTGAAAGGCTTGCGGCTAGCGGTTTTATGATCCATGAGGCGAGAACCAATAGCATCAACAGTGGCGATAAAGGACTTAACGCGTAGAATAGCTGAGCTTCGATGTAGGCGAAGTGCCAGGACGGGTCGCTGTATAGCGGTGTAGGCCATAATGGGTAGGTGAACCAACGAATAGCTGCAAGAGCCTCGATCGCTATCAGCAGTCCTATGAAGTATCTTGTAGTTAACCGTAAGGAGGGTTCAAGGCTTCGCCTCTTCAAGTATAACGTAACCGTGATCGATAAAGCTGTTAGTATGAAAATCAATGCTAGGTAGGTGTCGGCTTGATGGCTACCGGTGAGTGTCATGTATACGATTTCGCCATAATGTCGCTTATGTGGTGGATAATACTTGATGCTCAGCGTGTTAATCAACTTGACGAGGGAGAAGAGCGCCGCGACGCTATATACAAGGGCAGCGATATGATCGGACGCTCGGCTCCTCAACTTACGCTCTCCGTTAGATCTGTGATTTTGGGTTAAAATGCTTATGACTATAATCTAGCCTCATGCTCGAGTGCTTTTTTGACGATGTTTCCTATGGCTTTCATTGCTCCGCGTTTTCTCTTTTCCTTCACCGTATTTTAAGTAGGAGGCTAACTGCAGTACAACTCCTAGGACTAAGTTGTAGTAGGCGTATACTGCTACTTCGTTGGCTGTTTCCTCCATCCCTATGCTTAAGCACGCTGCAGCAACTATGAGTAAGGCCATGAAGGCTAGGATGAAGGGTGCCCCCCAGTTTTCCTTGAGGTATTCAAGCATCCTTCGTTTCATCGGCTTTTCCTTCGTCATTGTTTTTCCTCGGCTTAAATGTTTGAGGACCGACTGTGAAACCTAATAGCTAATATACTTAGCTGATGGCTATCTGTACTTATGAATGTTTCTCTGAAGCATAGGTAGATCTTTATAGTGGACTGACGGCTTCAACAGCGTCGCCACATCCTTCCGCCGTTAACCCTTTGGTGTACCGTAGCGCGTTGGCCTGCTCAACTAATACTAGGCGTGGTGCATGTATTCTCGGTTTACCTTCTATGCGTAGCTCTGTAGGCTCCACTGTAACTTGAGGCGCCTCGCTAGGTAGGGTAACCCAGCTCGGCTAAGATTCGTTTAGCTAAGTTCAGTGCTCCCTTAGCGCTCTTCACGGCTCTCCGAGCTTTTTCCGGGTTGTAGAGGGCGCTTGGAGTTAAACGTTCTTCAGGTAAGCCGTAGCTTGTCCTTCCATGTTCAGGGGCTAATCTACGCGTTATGGCTGCAAGGGCTTTAACTGCGCGTTTGAGGCTTCTAGGTAGGCTTTCAGCGGCTTCGAGTAGCTCGTCTGAAGGGTCATGGCTCCAGCTAGGCATCATGCTGTGAGCTATCACAGCCTTAGCCGCGTTCTCAGCGGTTAATTGAGACGCCTCTACGGCTCCTGCCCAATCCCTAGACTTTAACCTCTTCGACGCTGCCTGTAGGTGTTCTTCAGCCAGCTTCAACCTATAGGTTACTTCGTCTAAGGGGTCTATCTCCATGGCTAAGCCTCCACCTTAACCCCTGGCTTTGGAAGCTTCCAGTAGTAGAACCTTCCTTTCTTCACCCTGACCAGGCCTACCTTGATGAAACGCTTCTTAGCCTCTGAGAGGAAGGCTTCCAGCTTGCCGTGTTTATCGTAGAGTACGGCCGCGTCCCAGATGATGTTGAGGAGCAGGGGGGTTAGCTTGCACGGGTTGATGAAACGTCGATACTCCATGTCAACGACGGTCAGGCTCTTAAAGGGGAAGTAGCGTGTAGCCAGCTCATAGAGCTTGACGTACCTTTCACTCACTGAGCTATCAAGCCCCTCCCAAAGGACGAGCAAGTCTAAGTCGCTTTTTCCCTGTTTTGCTTCCCTCCTGGCAGTTGAGCCGAAAAGGATGACACCCGCTATGAAGGAGTTTTCCTCACACATCTTCCTGGCGTTGGCTGAGAGCTCTTTGAAGGGGAAGCTTTTCTTGACTGATTTCTTCATCTCTTTCCCTTAAAGCTCACGCTTCTACTTAAGCGCTAGGTTGAACATACTTGTTCGACCCAGCCTGCATTAAAGCCGGGGTAATCGTGGATGTCCTAGGCTTCTAAGTCATTAACTCGCTGGGGTTGCGCTGAGGCAAGGTTTACTTCAAGGCTTAGATGAGCTTGGAGAGGTTCTACGTAGCCCCGGATGCCGCAAGAGGCGGCACAGCTTACTTAACCACCTTTTCCAGGTTGATCTCCAAGATATCGGTAGCCCCCTTCTTCTTCAACAGCGGTATTAGCTTAACCACCTCCTCACTCTTCACCGCTACCTCCACGGCGTAGTCGCCGCTGTATAGCCTAGATACCGTAGGGCTCTTCATGGCTGGGAGCAGGGAGATGACCTCGTTGATGGCGTTGGAGGGCACGTTCATCTCAAGCAGATTCATTCCTCCAGCCTCCTTGGCCGCCTGAATGAGCGTTGTATGGCCCTCTATCTTATCGCGCTTCCAGGGATCCTTCAGGCTGTCCTTGTTAGCTATGACCCTAGCAGTGGACTCTAAAACCTCGTATATCGTTTCCCAGCCGTTCTGGCGTAGGGTCTCCCCTGTCTCGGATACGTCTATGA
>QMSI01000102.1 GCA_003649615.1 Thermoprotei archaeon
AACGCCAACGAAGTAAGGTAGATGTAAACTTAGAAAACCCATCCAGAGCTGGAAGAGGAACCAGAAGGCAAGGAAAAGCACTGCTGGAATAGGTATGATGAAAGGTAGCCCTAGTAGGGTAAGGGTCATCACATTCACAAAAGAGAAAGGAAAGAGAATTAGATAGGCCCCTAGTATCCCTGAGATAGCTCCGCTAGCACCTATACATGGTATGTTTAAGGGATGGAAAGAAAAGAGCTCCACCAAAGAATGCATGAAGGATGCAGCAAAGCCACAAGCTAGGTAAAAGACAGTGAAGCGTAAGGTTCCCATTCTTGCCTCCACAGCTCCCCCAAAGACGTAAAGGAACAACATGTTGCTCAATAAATGTACCAAGTCTCCATGCATGAACATGGAGGTGATCAGGGCATGTAGCTTTCTACCTCTTAATAGATCGATGGGGGCTAAACCGTAGGCCTTTATGGCCACATGGAAGACCACGTCACCTTGAAGGTAGAAGTAGAAGAAGATTAACGTGTTCAACACTATGAGTAGCCACGTAGCGTACGGCCTCTTCTTAACACCAGTTACGCCGACGGGTATCAATTTTCTACGCCCTCGTCTTTAACCAGTGAGCTCTTTAGGTCTTAGGCTTAAAACAGGCTTCTAAAGTATAAGCTTTCCATCAACGTGGTTAATACCATGCCTCTGAGGCCTAGATTAAAGGCTAAAAGTATATAAGGTGCCTTAGTTAGGGAAGCCTACCTTAGATAGGTGTAGAGGTCAGATTTATGGAGTTTTGTCCTAAATGTGGTAAGCTTCTTGTCCCAGCTGCTAGCAAAGATGGTGAAGTAGTCTTAGCTTGCCGTGTATGTGGTTACACCAAGCCCATCTCTAAATCGCAGAAAGGATATGTTTGGACCGAGAAAATAGATGACTCGAAACGAAGGAGGACTGCGGTTATAGAGGGTTCTCCCACCTTAGAGAAGCAGCGGAAAGAAGAGCGTGAGCTCGCCCAAGAATACTATGAGATTTTCTTAGAGTCCTTCAACGAGGCGGCTGAGGAAGAGGGTTAAGCTTCCGCTTACTCGACCTTAATGGTGTACCGCTTAACCTTCTTGGGTAACATCACCCTAAGCATACCTCTCTTGAACGTGGCTTTCGTTCCTTCTGGGTCCACGAGCGTAGGTAGTCTAACCAGTTTCCTAAAGCTCCTGAACTCTACGTCACGCTGCACCGTCCCCCATCTCTCCAGCCTGAAGCTTTTCGTCATGTTAGCCTCTATGATTAAAGTGTCCTCCGTCACGTCTAGTTTAATGTCCTCTTTCCGCTCCACGAAGGGTAGGTCTGCCGTGACAATAACGTACTCGTCACGCTCCTCAACATCGATTAAAGGTTCAAGGCAGCACTCCTCCACATCCCAGCTTGGCTTAAACAAGGTCTCCTCAAGTTTATCGAAGAACTCGTCGACCCAGTCAAAGATCGATCTCCTACGCCTCCACATAACACTCCCTCCTTACGTGTACATTAGAGGTACCTCGTTTTCGCGGGGTTTCTGCATCCCCATCATCGCCGTCCTCGCCTGCTTCATTAAATCTCTTGTCTTAATCCTTATCTCCTCAGCTTTATCGAGAAGTGGCTTAACGTCGAAGACCTGTCCCAGCAGCTTCCCGAGAGCGTTTAGTGTAGCTGCTGCAGCTCCAGGGTCTGGGTATTGTAGGTAGCTTTGCGCCAGTAAAGCCACTGCTGGCATCGAACGCTTCATGGATTCTCTCAGGAACATGGCGTAAGCCCCAGCAACGAAGCCCTCCTCCATCAACTCTATCCCGCTATTCATTAGGAGCCTAGAGGCCTCCTCTCCATTAGGAACCCCGTAGACAGCAGGGTTCTCTATGTCTAATCTATTAGGGACAGGTATGCCTCCAAGCGATATCATTAATCCTATGCCTTTCTCCTTAAACCACCCAGCAAGAGCCTTGACAAGCGGGTTTAACGCTTCTACTGGGATAGCTATCTCCGAGACTAGGATTAGTAGGTCTCTAGACCCATAGATCCTAATAGGGTTCTTTAACTTACCTTTATGCAGCACCATTATTGGGGGGAGCAGCTCCGAGTCTACATGAGCTACTTCTTCCATCCCTAGCTGGTCTACGAGGTAGGAAGTGGCGATAGCACCTACTAGGCCTACGTCGGGCAGCCCCTCTACCGCCTTAGCTCCTTCAGCCTCAACCGGGACTAGCTCTAAGATCTCAACTTCTTCAACCAAGCACATCCACCTTACATCTTGTTTACATAGCAGGTCTTTTTAAAATGCTTCTACTTAGTCAAGTTCCAGGCTTAACAGCTCAGCTTCCCGCTTATCTAAGTCCACGATGGCGGCGTAGCCCCTAGCTAATGGTCCGGGGTTAACGAGCAAGGTATCTCCGAGCCAGTCTAAGCCTCGAGCTTCATGGATATGTCCGCATAGACAGACCAAAGGACGGTAAGTTTCGATGAACCCCTTCACGGAGCTGCTGCCTACGTGCATCCGGTTGAAGGCTAAGTCCACCTTCGAGCCCTTTGGAGGATAATGGCTGACTAACACCAGCTTAGACGGCTTGTTTTGACTTAAAACCTGTATTAATTGTTCTAGAGCCCATTTAAAGTTGAAGGCTCCCACCCCTGCGAACGTGTAGCCTTCATGTTCCATAAGCTTGCCATGAAGGCTTAATTTAGCCTCCTCTAAAGCTTGAAGCTCTTCTTCGCTGTCCATGTTTCCAGGAACCGCAAAGACTCTGCCATTAAACTCGGCTAGAAGCCTGATAGCCTCCACGCTCTGGAAGTCACCTGAAAAGGTCACTGTGTCCAGATTGTTGTCAGAGGCATACTCCAAGGCTTTACGGAGCCAAGCTATGCTTCTATGTACATCAGTGAGGGCGAGCACCTTCAAGGTACCTCACCACTATGGTGAAAAGCCAGCTAAGCCTATCCTCTTCAAGATTTCTATGAAGAACCCCTCTCCCCATAAGAAGTAGCCCATAATGGAGACCACGATAGCCAGCGCTATCAAAAGCTTCACCGCGAACTTTACGTCCTCCTTCCACCTCAAGCCTTGACACCAGTTTCTGACAGTGGAGAAGTAACCTTTAACTTTTTGTCCGTTGAGGCATTACTTGATGCTCCATGTCCAAGAGGCCTGTGCTGACAGTGGATATTGTCGTGAAGGTGAAGGGTGGCCATGTTTTCATTAAGCGGGGCAACGAGCCCTTTAAGGGATACTGGGCAATCCCTGGAGGCCTCGTGGAGTACGGTGAAAGCGTTGAGCAAGCAGCGGTGAGAGAAGCTAAGGAGGAGACAGGGCTAGATGTGAGGTTAATAGGTCTCGTAGGCGTCTATTCAGAGCCAGGTAGAGACCCTAGAGGCCACTATGTATCCATCGCTTTCCTAGCTGAGGCGATCGGAGGGGAGCTTAAAGCCTCCACAGATGCTAAGGAGGTAGCAGTGTTTCGTGTCAAGCCTGAGAGATTAGCGTTCGACCACGACAAGATCTTTGAAGACGCGTTAAAGCTTGAAGCTAAACTTAGGAACGAGGCTGTTGAGAAGGCTTAGGAGCTATGAAGCTATTGCCATACGGGTCATCGATTATTAAGGTGAAGGGAAACTCTCCTTGAAGAGCCCTCTCGATCTTATGTAACACCTCTCTGGCTCTCTCAGCCTCTTCAGGGCTCTCGCTATCTCTCAGCAACTGTTCTACTATCCTCTTCACTCTATGCAGCACGCCTTCCACATTAGAGATGAAGCCCTCCGCTATCGGCCCTGGCTTAACCTCTATGCCGAGCTCAGGTATCTGGATGGTTGCTGTCGAGGACCTAACCACCCTCACATTAAGGTCTTCAGGCCCCTCGACCTTCAATTCATAGCGAGCTGGAGGCTTAAACTCCAGGTTGGCTACATCGCTCTTCCTATATCCACACCTTGAACATCTCATGGAGGAGAGTATCACCTTGCCAAAGAAGGGGATCTCATGTAAAACCTCCACTACCTCAAGTTCATTGGAGCCGCAGTAAGGACATTCAAGCCTATATCTATGCACTTCGTCTAGGCTCAAGCTACTCTGCCTCCAAGCAGCCGCAGCTAGGGCAAATCCATCCTTTAAACCCTCTCCCACACCCTTCAGGCATCACTAATAGTCCCGCACAGAAACTTAGCTCACAGGGCTCCATATCCCCGCCGCATTTAGGGCATTTCTTAGAAGCCCCCTGCATGTGGGGCTAGCCCCGTTACGCTTTGACTATTCTGCCATATTTCCCAACATTAACCTGTACGTCACCTCTAAACTGAGTAGTGTAGCCGTTTTCAATGCTTATCCTATCTCCAGGAGAAACGAGGCTTATTTGCTCGTTCCAGAGGCTCATCTTGACTTCGCCTGTA
>QMSI01000103.1 GCA_003649615.1 Thermoprotei archaeon
GCTTCCAGGGATCCTTCAGGCTGTCCTTGTTAGCTATGACCCTAGCAGTGGACTCTAAAACCTCGTATATCGTTTCCCAGCCGTTCTGGCGTAGGGTCTCCCCTGTCTCGGATACGTCTATGATCATGTCGGCCACCTCTATGAAGGTCTCGGTGGCGCCGTAGCTCCTTATCAGCTTGAAGGGGTAGCCTCCAAGCTTCTCCTCGCAAAGCTTCCTAGCTATGTTCTCGTACTCTGAAGCCACAATGATCCTACCTTTACCTTCGCGTTGCACCTTCTCGACCAGCTCCTTGAAAACCACCTCTGCACCTTCCCCTGCAGCGCTAGGTATATTGTAGCTACGCGGCACGGCAGCTACCAGCTTAACTCTCCCTACGTCCAGGTCTAGGAGCTCCTCCACGTCTGCCTCATGCTCAACAACCCAGTCGTGCCCGGTTATCCCGATGTCGTACCTGCCTTCCTCCACCAGGGGAGGTATGTTCTGGGCTCGATAGATGCGCATCTCTATCTCAGGGTCGTTGGAGCGGACGATGTAGGAGCGCTCTCCTTCAAGCCTCAGCCCGTAGCCTGCCCTGTCAAGTAGGTTTTTTACATGGCTCCATAGATGTCCCTTGGGTATAGCCATCTTGAGCACAGCCATGCCTTAACAGCCCTCTATCTGCCTGCTCCACTTTGTTTTATAGGTTTTCTACATGAAGAGCTCCGCCAGCCTAGCGGTCAGGAGGCTCGAGGCCGAAAACCTAGTGGAGTTCCAGGGACATGGCCTTGGAAACCTCGTCAAGCTCAAGGCGACCGTGGAGTGGATGGACCTCGAGGGCGGTGAAGGCCTAGAACCGTCCGAGGTACCTAGGTATTTAAAGCTCTAAGCTCCTCCTTATTGAGTGTAAAAAAGGATGGGCCTTTATGGCTTCTCGCTCAGCTTCCCCACTAGCTTACACTTCTCGGCTACCTTGAGCTTAGGGTAGGACTTAGGCACCTGGACTTCTCCACACATGATTAGGTGCCTCACCTTGCTGTCGAAGACCTCGTAGTCTACGTCGTCCTCAAACACAAGCCTCTTTATACCCTTAAAGACGACAGGCTTCTCCAGGCTTTCCAAGTCAGCTCTCCTGACGGTGAGCTCCTCCACCCCGCTAACTACATGTACAGGTATGGCTGCCTCCTTTACGCCCTCCACCAGCTCAGCCGCCTTGGATATGGCGGTAGCTGCCGTAGTGGCTGTGGATAGGAGTAGCTTCAAGGCCTCGTTTACCATCTCACCGGCGCTCTTGCCCAACTCCTTGGCCAGGGCGAGGGCTCTATTGTAGAGCTCCTTGTCCACTCCTCTGATCGTGACGGTCTTCTCCCTCTCCTCCTCGGACAAGGCACACCACCTAGTATTACTTGTAATACATGTAATATAAGTTTTACGCCATCCTCGGCCCCCACGGACTCTTTATAAGGTCCTTCTCGCATCTCAGCTGTGAGGAAGGTTGGACGCCATCCTAGTCCTTGACTTCGGCGGGCAGTACGCTCACCTCATAGCTAGGCGTGTTAGAAGCTTCAAGGTGTACAGCGAGATCGTGCCCCCCGACCTTACAGAGGAGGAGCTTAAAGCCTACCAGGAGAGGTTGACAGTGAAAGGCCTCATACTGTCGGGAGGTCCTGCAAGCGTCTACGACGAAGCGGCTCCCCGCTGCGGCTCATATATCTTTAGCCTTGGGCTGCCGCTGCTCGGGATCTGCTATGGACACCAACTCATGGCCCACGTGCTAGGGGGTGAAGTGACCAAGCTGGACAAGGCCGAGTACGGGGTAGCTGAGGCCTACATAGATAAGCCCGTAGGTCCGTTGAGGGGGTTAGGCCCCGTGGAGAAAGTTTGGATGAGCCACCGAGACTCTGTGGTTAAGCTGCCTCAAGGCTTCGAGGTCTTAGCCCACACGGAGAACTGCGCCGTAGCTGCCATGGGGGATGAGTCTAGGAAGATCTATGGCTTACAGTGGCACCCCGAGGTTGTCCACACGGCTAGGGGGGACGAGATGCTGAGGAACTTCGTCTTCGACGTATGTGGCTGCCGCCCGGAGTGGACCGTGGAGGACTTCATCGAGAAGGCTGTGGAGGAGATAAGGTCAGCTGTAGGTAGCTCTAAAGCCGTGTTAGCGCTTAGCGGAGGAGTAGACTCGAGCACCACAGCTGCGCTGGCGGCTAGAGCGCTGGGCGATAGGTTTACGGCGGTCTTCGTGGACCACGGCTTCATGAGGGAGGGGGAGCCTGAGTTCATAGTGGATACCTTCACTAAGCTAGGCGTTAAGCTGATAGCGGTGGATGCTAGAGACCGCTTCTTCAAGGCGCTGCGAGGCGTAGTTGACCCTGAGGAGAAGCGTAGGATCATCGGTGAGCTCTTCATAAAGGTGTTCGAGGAGGAGGCTAAGAAGCTGGGCGCTGAGTACCTCATCCAGGGGACTATCTACCCTGACCGCATAGAGTCAGGGTTTAGGAGGCACAGCGAGAAGATTAAGACTCACCACAACGTCGCCGGCCTGCCCTCCAAGATGGAGTTCAAGGGCATCGTGGAGCCCTTGAGGGACCTTTACAAGGATGAGGTTAGAGAGGTGGCTAAACAGCTCGGCTTACCGGAGGAAATAGTGTACCGCCAGCCTTTCCCCGGGCCTGGCTTAGCAGTGAGGGTGATAGGGGAGGTGACGCCGATGAAGGTTGAGGTGGTCAGGAAGGCTGATAGGATCGTGAGGGAGGAGGTGGAGCGGGCGGGGCTTAACCGTGAGCTTTGGCAGTACTTTGCCGTGCTCACCGATACTAATAGCACGGGGGTTAGAGGCGATGCCCGCGCCTACGGCTTGACCGTAGCCATAAGGGCGGTGGAGAGCCGCGAAGCCATGACCGCTAGCTTCGCTAAGCTTCCCTACGATCTTCTTGAACGCATCTCGACCAGGATAACCAACGAGATCCCTGAGGTGACCAGGGTGGTGTACGACGTAACCAATAAGCCCCCAGCCACCATTGAGTGGGAGTAAGGCGCTAGGCCGCTAGGAGGCTCCTCATTAAGGGCAAGCCTACCACAACTAGGCCGATTACCAGCAGTATCAACGCGGCCTTCAGCTCCTCGAACGTGGCTGGCATCCACACCATGAAGGTCTCCTCCGCCACGCTTTCACCGTTCACCTTGAAGGTGAAGGTGTAGACCCCAGGGCCCAGCCCCTCAGCTACGTAGGTATTTCGCTCAAAAGTTATTACCTGTAGTACGGGGCCTGTCCACCGCGTCACGGATACATCTGCCCAGAACCTATTTCCATCCCTCTCAAGACCACCCCAGTCCACGTGGAAACCCGACGTAGGGAAGGTGATACATACCTGGAAGAGGGCTCTCCCATCCTCCACCTCCACATCAACCTCTACTTGGCTGGGGTCAGGTGTGTAGGGAAGCCACTGCTCAGCCTCCTCCGTGGCGAAGCTCAGCTTCAAGTCTCCTTCAAGCTCCTTAACCCAACCCATGTAGCTTAGGAGGTAGAGGTGGACGGGGTTGCTGCCCAACACTTCCTCAAGCTCCTCTACCTCGATTAGCCCGGCGTAGAGGTCCATGAACCCTAAGCTATGTGCTTGAGCTAGGTCTAGCTGCTCGGTGGATAGGACTATTAAAGCTATGGTGGTGTAGCCTTCAGCTAAACTTGTGACCTCGAGCGGGTAGTAAAGGTGGCTTGAGTTGAACCTATACATTAAAGGCTCCACCCAGTGCTCGCCGGTTAGGGTTAGGGCGTCTATAGCGAAGAACCTGTAGCCGCTGTCGATGTAGCGCTGGAAGACCTCTACGGCTTCGTTAAGCACCTCAGGGCTAGGTAGACCTCTAGATGAGGAGTAGTCCTGTATCCATGAAGCCAGGCCTTCAGCATCCTCGACCTCCAGCACCCAGAGGTCGTGTGGACCTAAGACTTCGTGAAAGGCTACGTCTAAGCCTTCAGCCCCCCTCGTTAAAGGGAGCATCCACTGCACCTTGGAGAGGAGCTCCTTGAAGGCCTCCACCTCCAACAGCTCAACGGTGGGCATAGAGGGCAAGGGTATTACCTCCAATACCTCTACCTGGCTGCGGCTGGGCTGAAGGCTCACCGATAAAACCAGTACCTCCTCCTCCCCGTTCCAAGCTATGACTGCTACCTGCTCCGCCTCCTCTATGAAGCCTTGCGTAGGTATAGGTACACGGTCAGCGTAGCAGGCATGCGAGGTGATGGTTAAAGCCAACGCTAAGCATAGAGCTAACCAGAGCTTAAGTCTACCTTGCAACGTCAAACCCTTCTTTTAAATCCAAGCAGCCTACAAATAAGGTTAAGGTTTCGA
>QMSI01000104.1 GCA_003649615.1 Thermoprotei archaeon
ACTGGCTCCTAAGGATAGGCAGACTTTGTCTAAGTACTGGATTGGTAGGATAGCTAGGGAGGGTAGGAAGTTCGGGGTTGGCATGTGCCTTGTGAGTCAGAGGCCTAAAGCTCTGGACCCCGACTCCCTCTCTCAGACCAATAATAAGATTATATTGAGATTAGTGGAGCCAAGCGACTTAAAATACGTCCAGCAGGCCTCCGAGTTGTTGAGCGAGGACTTACTGCAGCAACTACCCTCTCTCAACGTCGGGGAGGCCGTAGTTCTGGGTTTGATGGTGAAGGTTCCAGCACTGGTAAGGATAGACGGGTTCGCGGGGCATAAGGGAGGAGGAGACCCAGACATAGTCTCGGAGTGGAGAGGGGGCGGGGTCGTGGAGGAGGGAGACGAGGACTTGTTGGAGGTGTAGCACATGTTGATAGCCCACGTATCGGACACCCACCTAGGCTACGCCCAGTACGGCCTAGAGGAAAGAGAGAACGACTTCATGAGTGTCTTCAGGGAGGCCGTGGAGAAGGCGTTGGAGGAGCACGTTGACGTGATAGTCCACTCGGGAGACGTGTTCCACAGCCCTAGGCCGAGGATAAAGACGCTCAGGGAGTTCAGAGAAGTGGTTAGGAGACTATGGGAGAAAGGCGTACCGTTGGTTGTTGTGCCGGGAAGTCACGATATGCAGCGTAGGCGCGGAGTCCCCCCAGTCATGTTGTTCGACGACTTAGGCGTGCGGGTCTTAACGACTAAGAACTACAAGTGGGAGTATAACGGCGTCTTATTCGCGGGTTTCCAGTACCTACCCCGGCACAGGAGACAGGTAATCCTAGAACTCCTGAGGAAGTTAGGCGCTATCGCCAGCGGATTCAGCGGTAAGACAGTCTTAATGCTGCACCAGGGGCTGAGGAGGTTGCTTCCGACTTCTTACGAGTTGTCGATCGCTGAGCTACCCGGGGATTTCCACTACTACGCGTTCGGGCACGTCCATAAACCCTTTAAGACAAGCTGTGGGAGGGGGGTGCTCGCCTATCCGGGCTCTACGGAGAACGTCGACGTCACGGAGATAAGCTACGATAAGGGGTTCTACCTGGTGGACCTAAGCGGCGACCAGCCGGAACTCAGCAGAATAAAGCTTGAGGGTGTTAGGCCGCAGCTCCTCTACGAGGTGAAGCCTGAAGAGCTAAGCTCAACCGTGCGCAGGGTTATTGCTGACGTATCTAAATGTGGGGGGTTAAAACCTGTAGTCCACTTCAGGGTTCTAGGGGATGTGGATAGGAGGGAGTTCGAGAAGGTTAGTTCAAGGCTTAGAGGGCTGTGCCTCAAGGTTAGAGTCGAAGTTAAACCGCCCCTAGAGGAGGGCGGAGAGGGCTACGAAGTCGTTGAAACATTAGACTTGAAGACTGCAATCGAGAGTTACCTCCGCGCGGTAATGGGTAGGGACGCCGATAGGCTCGCCTCGATGGCGTACGACCTGTTCCTAATACTCTCCTCCGAGGGGTACAGTGAGAGGGAAGCCATAGCAAGGGCCGTGAAAGAGGTCGAGGGGCTCTATGGGGTGAGGAGTAGTGAGGATTGAGAGGCTGGAACTTGAGAACATGATTTCCTATGAGAGGCTCAGCTTAGACTTCCCCCGCGAGGGCTCCATAGTATTCGTGGGGATGAACGGGGCTGGCAAGAGCACGATTCTCGACTCGATACTCTTCGCGCTCTTCAGGAAGAACGTGAGGGGGAGGAGTAACGACATATTGATCCGCAGGGGGGCATCATACGCCAGAGTATCATTAACATTCACAGTTAACGGGCGTAGGTACAGGGTGGAGCGCAGGATAACCACTTCTAAGCTGAGGCAAGAAAGGGGAGACGCCCTTTACGAAGAAGTCGACGGCCGGTGGAAGTTACTCGCCACAGGCAGGGAGGTCTCGAAGGTTGTAAGCGGCATACTCGGCGTAGACGAGAAACTCTTCACGACCGCCGTCTACGCCAGGCAGGGGGAGATAGCCGCCCTACTAACGATGCAGCCAGCGAAGAGGAAGGAGCTGCTGTCCTCGCTTCTGGGGATAGCTGAGCTTGAAAAAGCATACGAGAGGATGAAAGACGTTATAAACCGCTTCGAGAACAGGAAGGCCAAGCTCAGGGGAGAGGTTACGGCTAAAGGCAGAGTTGAGAATAGTATACGAGCCTTAGAAGAGAGCCTGAGGAAGAAGAAAGAGGAGGTTCTGAGAACAGATAGAGAGTTGAAGAAGGCGGAGTCCGAGCTAGGCGAGGCCGAAAGGAAACTGGAGGCCATGAAGGAAATTCTGGATAGAAGGAAGGCTTTGAAGGAGGAATTAGCGTCTGTGGAGGCTAGGCTTGAGGAAACCTTAAAGCGCTTTGAGAATGCGAGGAAGGAGTACGAGGAAAGCATTAAAGCCGAGAGAGAAGTTGCCAAGCTGAGGGAGGAGATCGCAAGGTTAGAGCCAGCTCGTGAATACCACGAGTTAGAGAGGAACAAGAGATTACTCGAGGAGAGAAGGGAGAGCTTGTTAAGGGAGCTGGAGAGGTACGAGGAGCTGAGCAAAGCCTGCGCGGATCTCCCGAAGTTGGAGGAAGAACTGAGGAGGAAAGAGGAGGAACGTAGAAAACTGGAGGAGAGAGCTAGGGAATTAGATGAGGAGATATGGGAATCTAGGCGTGCGGGAGAAGAGCTTAAACAGGTGGATGAGAAGCTATGTAGGGTTGGAGCGCGCATAGAAGAGTTCATTCGAAGAGCTTCCGAATTCGTCCGAGAAGTGAGGCCTGAAGACTTGGTGGAGAGGCTTAAAGTAGAGAGGGAAATACTGGACAGGAGGCTGGAGGAGGCTTCTAAGAAAGTGAAGAGGCTTACCGAGAAGAGGGGGCAGATTAACCTGAAGATAAGGCAGCTAAGGGATTCCCTAAGTGCACTTGAGGAAGCTGGCGAGAAATGCCCTCTTTGTGGGTCTCCGCTCTCCGATAAGAAGAGGGAGGAGCTTCTAGAAGAGTATAGAGGGGATTTAGAGAGAGCCGAGAGGGAGCTCGAAGAGCTAGCCAGAGAACTGGAGGAGGCTCAGCGAGACGAGAGAGCCCTCAAGGAAGCTCTGAAAAACATGCTTGGTTTAAACCTAGAGGAGTACGAGGGACTGCTTAGAGAGAAAGAAGAGCTAGAGAGGAAGGTTTCACAGCTCAGAGCGAAGGCAGCATCCATTGATGGATTAATGAAAGAAAGGAAAGAAATTTCCGCGAAGCTAACTGCGTTAGAGGAAGAGGTAAAAGAGCTTAGAGACAGAGTTTCGAGGGCTAGGAAGGCGCGCGAAGACCTTGAGAAAATCGACGCCGCAGGAGTGAGAGAGAAGTTGTTAGAAACAGAGGCTGAGCTACGCCAGGTAAACGCTAGGCTCTCACAATTGGAGACCTTGATAAGGGAAATAGGCGGGCCCGACCAGTTACCCAACATCTTAGCTAGGCTTGAGGAAATGGAGAAAAGAAGGAGCCTGCTCGAGGGGATAGCCAGCCTCAAGGATAAGAGACGCGCAGAAGTGGAGGAGCTAGAGAAAATTAGGAGGGAACTAAAGGAGAGAGTTCAGAGGCTTAAAACTAAGCTCTCGGAGCTAGGGTTCGACGAGAAAGCCTACAGGGAGCTGGAGGAGAAAGTAAAAGAGCTGACTAAGAGGGTGGGCGAGCTTAAGGGTAGGATGAGCAAGCTTTACTCAAGCATAGAGGAGGATAGGAGGAGGCTCAAGGAACTCAGGGAGGAACTCGCAGAAATACTCCGGAAAGAGGAGGAACTCAGGAAGATAGAGAAGCTGCTGAGAGACCTCGAAGTCGTGAGGAAGGCGTTCAGTAAAGACGGCGCTCAGAGATTAATCAGGGAGAGAGCTAGACCAGTGATAGAGCGCTACTTGAAGGAGATAGCTTCGCACTTCGACTTAGACTTCCTCAACATAAGGCTGACAGAGGACTACAGCATCGAGATAATAGACGCCGGAGGTAGTAGAGACGTGTCATCAGCTAGCGGTGGGGAGAAAGCCGCGCTCGGGTTGGCGTTGAGGCTGGCCTTAGCCAAGGCCATTGGAGGTCAGAAGCTCGGCTTTATGATGTTGGACGAGCCGACTCAAAACCTAGACGAGGAGAGGAGGAGAGGCTTGATTAAAGCTCTGAGAGCCTTATTCGGGAGGGAGGGGGCGGTGTTCCCGCAGTTACTAGTCGTAACCCACAGCCACGAGTTAGAAGACGCGGCCGACCAGGCGTACATAGTGGAGAAAGTGGGTAATAAGTCTAGAGTGAGAGCCGTGGAGAGATAAGCATAATTCTCTTCTCAGGAGTCTAAGT
>QMSI01000105.1 GCA_003649615.1 Thermoprotei archaeon
CTTATGGCAAATTCGTGACGGCGGCTTTAACGCTCCTTTGCATCCCCCCAGCCATTGCACTATTTCATAACGGCACGTCGCAAACGCTTGCTGCTGCCGTCACAAAGCTCAATTCTCTACGAGCCGAAACTCTGAATGTTGAGCAAATACTTCATGACAAGCTCGCTCGCATACCCCATTCCTGCGGAAGCCCAGAGCATGCCGACAAAGTGGACCATCCCACTTACCCATCTTCCACCGTCAGCTATCTTGATCGCAAAGCTTGAGATCAGCGCATGGGCTGCAAGGACGATGAATATCAAGATCCTGACGATTCCAAGGCTCTCGACCGGCACCGTGTGCAGGATGGAGCCGATGCTTTCTATTGCCGTCTGCTCAAACGATGCATAAAGGCTGTTCATCGTCTGAACAACTCCGAAGGAAATATAAAGAGAGAAGGCAATACCGACAGTCACACCGTAAGCAATGCCGACGAAGGAGCTTGCTGTCTGAGCCCTCCTCATCCTCAAGTTGTTTATGGTTATGAAGTTTTTGGATATGATCTCGGCAACATCCTTGGGATCGCTCCCAAGATTGATCGCCTCAACGAACATCCTGATGAATCTGTAAATCAGGTTGCTGCCGGTCTCAATTGCAAATTTCTCCCACGCCTTCAGCTTGTTTATCCTCGTGTTCAGCCGTTTGTACAGAGCTTTCACATTCTTGGTGAGTATTCCGAAGTCGTGGGCGGTGAGATATTTTAGAGATTGTAGGATGTTCCCGCCTCTCGCCGATGCGGAGGCGCCGAGACTCATGAGAAAAGACGGGGCGTTCCTGTCTCTGTCCATAATAAGCTTTTCCTCCCTCCTTGCGTAGAGCCCCGGGATGATCAGAGGAGTCGCCGCCGTGCAGACCGCAAACTGCAGCGGAATTCCTACCTGGAAGAAAGTCAGCACGTATAAAACAACGATCGTAGCCGCAGATATGAGGGCTGCCAATGCAAGCAACCTCAGTATCTTCAAATCAATATCACTTTTCTTTCCTGACTGCTGCCAGATCGGGTCGGAAGGGGCTATAGCCTTTAAATACGCCATAATTCCGAGGTCGATCATGATGAATATCAGCACCACCGCCGAGAGGATCGTCGTGATTGGGGTTCCTGTCAGAAATGGCAGGATTATGCCGAAAGCTGCGAAGAAGCTTAGAGATATGATGAGGGAAACGTATATCTCCTTGAAGATGTCTATGCTGTAGAGCTTGCTTTGGTATAGGGTCGTGTACGCACTCATGACAACATCCTGCTCCCGCTTGATGAATTCCTTCAAATCCTCACCGCTATCAAGCTCGTGAGCCATCCTGTCCAAGAAGTCGGCAAAAATCTTGCTTGGAGTCCTCCTCGCAACGAACTTGCACGCCTGCGCAAGGTTCTTGCCCCATTTGGTCATCAAAATGTATATCTTCCTCGTCTCCTCAGCCAGGGCGCCGTACTCAGCCCTCCTATGAATGATATTCATCATTTCTTTCCTATCAACCTCCGACGTTGCAAGGGCGCCGAGGTGCGTGATGTAGAAGTGTATGTTGTTCTCTATCTCATTCACCACCCTCCCCCTCTTGATCTTCGGATAGAGAATGACCGCAAGGAGGGAAATCAAGGGCAGAGCGAGGAATATAAACGCAAAAAGTCCGAAAATCTCAAATAACTTTCCAATCATCAAGATCATTACTGCGAGCATGATAGCTATCACCAATACCGAAACGATTGAAGCCATCCTGTATCTATTACTGACTACGTACCCACTCATGCTATCACAACTTAAAGGGAAGGGCTTCAATCCCCCTTTTGTAGTAGTCCCAGATTATCTTCGACACCTCATGGTAGTCGAAGATCTTGTTCTCGACCATCTTGTCAAGGATCATCGCCCTCAGCTCCAGTTCCTCGTAAATCTTCCTTGGATCGTCAAAACCCGCCGTCTGGGCAATCTTGTTCTCAAGAACGTACGAGTTGTAAAGTCCTCTGAAAATGTGCTTGTCAGTGACGCTGTCCCACTCGAAGACCGCCCTCGTGACAATTCCGTCTATCTCTTCAAAATACCCCTCTATCTCCTCCACCTGCAGACACCTCCTCAGAAACTGACCCTTCCTGTAGACGGCTTGCTGAATGAGAACGACGTTCAGGTTGTCGATAAAAGTTATCGGGACGTTTATGGGGTCTCCTGTCAGACGCTGAATCAATTTTTTGACGCTTCCGGCATGGAATGTGGCTAGGACGGGGTGTCCGGTCTGCATGGCTTGGAAAGCAACAGCCCCCTCCTTACCTCGGATCTCACCGACTATTATGTAGTTGGGGCGGCTTCTCAGGGCAGCCTTGAGCAGATCGAAAAGGTCAACCCTGCCCACCTCCCCCCGTTCCCTCGTGTTCAACTGCTGCCAGACGGCATGGGGCACTTGGACCTCAGGCGTGTCCTCAGCGGTGTAGATCTTGGACTGCGGCTTTATGAAGGGCAGCATGGCGTTCAGGGTGGTGGTCTTCCCGCTCGCAGTCTCCCCGCTGACCCAAATGCTCATCCCGTACTCGAGGCAGATCCAGAGATATGCGGCGATCTCAGAGCTGAGAGTCCCAAAGTTTATGAGCTGGGTTATGGATATGGGCGTGGCTGCGAACTTCCGGATCGTGAACGAGGGACCTTTCAGGCTGACGTCCGTGGAGTATATTATGTTCACTCGGCTCCCGTCGGGCAGCGTGCCGTCGACGATCGGGTTCCTCTCGCTAACCGGTCTGCCTATCCTCTCCCCTAGGTTCTTCAGATACTCAGCCAGCGAGAGCTCGTCGCCAAACTCTATGTTCGTCGGCATCATGTCGAAGATTTTGTGAACAAGGTGGGTGTTCTTCGGACCTATGACGTGGATATCCTCGATGTACGGGTCTCTGATCAGAGGCTCAAGAGGCCCAACCCCTATAACATCCCTCTTTATCAAATACTTGATCTTGTAAGCTTCCTCCCTCGTCAAGGGAACTTTACCGGACTTCTTCCCGCTCAAGCGAGTTTTCCCCTCGACGATCGTCACGACCTTGCCGAAAAGCTTGTCGATTAGCTTCTCAAGCTCCTCCTCGGTCTCAGGGGTCGGCTCAAAAGGTGCGAGTTCCAGCATCGAATCCATAACCGCCTCGTACTTCATCTTCTCATCAGGAGTGGACAATTTCGGCTCCACGGCGATGTATTTCTTATCTCCATTCTTGTCGGTGAAAATGTGGATGAAAATGGGGTCGCCGACGGGGTAAAGCAGGTTGGGACGAGGTAGGGCTTTCATATCCCTACTGAGCTGAGGGGTGAAGACCGGCAGCGTCCCATACTTCCTCTTGAACTTCTCCAGATACGCTTTAAGGTGCGGATTCCTCTTCAGGGCGACTTTCAGATCGTCCGAAACGTCATTCTTCATGCCACCGAAGCGATCTCATCGATCAACCCGATCCCGGGCTCGACACGGAAGGCGACGCTCTTCTGGTACTGCCCCGCCGCAAGATTGAACTTCTTTATAGTCGCTACGTTCTTCAGGTCGGTCCCGAACTTCCTGATCCTGCACTCGACGACCAGCGTGGAGGCGCTCTCAAGCTCCATCATCACGTCCTCACTCAGCTCCCCATCCAAGGCCGTCATCAGAACCGCCTTCCCGGTGGCGGTAATCCTCTTCAGAAAACCTATCAAGTCGGTCACCGGCGTGGGCTCCGCATCGAACTTGATCAACGAGGAGATGGAGTCGATGATTATGACGTCCTTCTCAAAGATGCTCAGCCCGGACATCAGTCGCTTCGTGTAATCCAGTCGCTGCTTCGTCCCGCCTATCAGCGGATAGATCGGAAAAAACCGGACCTTATCCGCTATCATGTAGGAGTTGACCTTGTATCCGAGACTTGCCATCTGATGGACGAAGTCTATGGTGGAGTATTGTGTCGAGACGTAGCTGACTTCAATGTCGTTCCGAAACAGCCCGTAGAGTATCCGCTGGCAGAAAACGCTCTTGCCCCCTCCGCTCTCACCCCTGATCAGTCCGAGCGTCCCAGCCGGTATCCCCCCGCCAATCCTCTTGTGGAACTCATCCTTCTCTATCTTCACCGAGTACACCCTCACGCCCTCATCACACTTTCACCCTCCCCGCCCCCACTCTTCCCAAGCGGCGCGCGCGCTCCCACCTCCACACACATCCCGAGCCCTCCGTCCCCCCCCTCCCCAACCCGCCCCCCAGACCCGCA
>QMSI01000106.1 GCA_003649615.1 Thermoprotei archaeon
GCTAATAGCGTGTACGTGGAGCTTGGAGCAACCCGTTTAACGAGGTTTACATAGTAATCTACTAACTCCAGGAGAGTTTCCGCCTTGTTCTTTAAGCCCTTAGCTGTGAACTCTTTGACCCTAGTGGCGTGAATAAGGGCCTCTATAACTGCTGGCTTGGCTCTACAATAGGCTGAAGGATAGATAAGATTAGCCTCTACATGTATTGGTTTACATTCTACTCGTGCTCTATCATTGTCTTCTGCCAGGTGGGTTACCTTAGCCTCTACGTAGGCTTGAGCCCCCTTGATCCTTGGGGGCTTAACTGTCCTAGCCTCCTCAAAGATGAGCTTAGGCTCTTCGAGCTTGAGGGCGGTAATGGCGAAGATAGCTGGGTCATCGGTCACGTTAAGCACTACCTCCATGGTTGAAGCCAGGTTACGGTAGGTCCTAGAGGTTTTAAAGGGTCTAAGCACCATCAGACCTCCCTCTACCGTCACACCCATGGGTGCAGCGTTAGGCCTCCCTTCACGGTCAACGGTTGAGGCTACCACCTCGACTATTACCCCTTCAATGAACCCCAGCGAGCTTAATTCGACCAAGCTACCCAACCATTCACATATATAGGGCTCCTGCCTTTAAAGCGCCAGGGGTCTTTCTTTGCCTCTACCTGACATCCACCGTACTAGGCCTGCTGTAGCGATGCCTTTGAGGAAGGTGGGGATAAAGGGCATTAGAATGCCCATAAGCTTCACGAGGCTAGGTTCTAAGCGTGTTCTGTTAGTGCCTTCGTTTGACGTGTTTATAGACCTCCCTCCGGACCGCAAGGGTATAGATGCTTCTAGGAGCTATGAAGCAGTGGCGGACGTTTTCAGCATGTTTGCGAAGAGGACTTATAGGCTTGAGGATCTATGCGCCCTGATAGCTAATGAACTGTTGAATAGACATGAATACGCCACGAGGGCAGAGGTAAAGGCTAGGGCAGAGGCTGTAGTGGAGCGTACAACACCTAAAAGCAGTATTTCTACCTTTGAACCTTACAAGGTGTATGCTAAGGCTGTGTCTAGGCTTATTGAAGGCTCTGTTCATACCTACAGAATGGTGGGGGTTAAGGTAGTAGGCGTAACTGCTTGTCCATGTGTCATGGAGGGTATTAAGGAGCTTTCAAAGACGGAACTGGCTGAGGCCTTAGGAATCCACGGCTTAGACCCTAAGCTACTAGATGTTCTCCCCATAGCTACACACATGCAGAGAAGCGAAGGGTTCTTGTTAATGGATTCTCCTGAAGGATATGATGTAGACGTCTCTAAGCTAATAGATATCGTGGAGGGGGCCATGAGCGCCCCTACCTACGAGTTGCTTAAGAGAGTGGATGAGGTAGAAATAGTGTTAAGGGCGGTGAGCAACGCTAGGTTTGTGGAGGACTCCATTAGGTTCATGGCCAAGGGCTTAGTGGAGACCTTCAAGGAATTACCGGATGAAACCAAGGTTCTACTGGCTCAGCGTAGCGAGGAGAGCATACATAAGCATGATATGGTGGCTATAAGGAAGGCTACGCTGGGGGGTCTTCGGAGAGAGCTCTTCTCACTCAACGAGGAGTAGCTGACCTTGTTCAGGGTCGGCTTGGAAGAATGGCTTCCCGTCTATCGAGACATAGCTGAAAAGCTAAGGATAGATACAGGCCGTGACCGTTACGCTACAAGGCTTCTAAGCGAGCTCTTAGCTGGTAAGAGTGCGAAGGTGGAGGAGTTCGAAGCTAAGCTTCTAGGTAAACCTGTAGTAGTTTTCGGTGCTGGTCCTTCGCTTGAGAAATATTTAAGGGAGGAGGCCTTAGATTTCCTTCGCTCAAAGTGCATTTTCATAGCTGCTGATGGCGCTACCACCGCCCTTATGGAACGTGGTTTTAACCCTGACGTTATATGCACCGATCTCGACGGTAGGGTTGAGGACCAGCTGGAGGCTAATAGAAGGGGGGCATGGCTAGTGGTTCATGCTCATGGTGATAACATCAACGCCCTACTTAACTATGTTCCTCTCTTTCACGCTCCTGTCCTGGGCTCTACGCAGGTTGAACCGGCTTTAAGGGTCTATAACTTCGGCGGCTTTACTGACGGCGATCGCTGCGCTTTTCTAGCTGAGTGGTGTGGGGCTAGCTTAATAGCGATGATAGGCATGGACCTTGGACGTAAAGTAGGTAAATATTCTAAGCCCTGGCTTCAGGCCTCGGCGGAAGCAAGCCAAAGCAAGGCGTTGAAGCTATCCATTGCGGGTCAGCTTCTAGAGTGGTTAGCCTCTAAGGCTGAAGCCCCCCTAGTGCTGGTTGGGGGGGATAGAGAGCTTAGAGGAATAAGTAAGGTAAGCCTTGAGGAACTAGCCAGCATCGTGGAAGGCTAAATTTAAGACTTCTCTCCTTCAGCAGTAGCTTGGAGCTGAGGAGCTTGGAGGATCCTGCTAAGCCCTACTTTTATCAAGGACTAACCGATAGGGAAAGAGCGGTCTTCGAGGGAGCTATAGCTTTAGCCACCATATACCATCAATTCGTGGGCACTCCCGTATCGAGGAGTCGCAAGGTTATAAGGTCCTTGGAGAGGGCTATCGAACGCTCCATCTTATTGCAGCCTTTTAAGGAAAAGGTGGAAGTTAAAATTGACCCTAAAAGAGCGAGGAGCGGTAAGGGCCCTTATGCTTATTTCTCTTTAACTGGAGAGATGTTGGAGGTTAAAGTCGTAGCTAAGTATGGTAAAGCCAGAGCATACGTGGCTATGCGTTTTATCCCTGACCTCGGCTACCCATTAATGTACGTGGAAAAGGTGGAGGAGAACGAATGAATATCATGTGGGGGATAACGGGGGCAGGATGCTTTTTACGGGAGTCTTTTGAGGCGGTGGAGGAATCTAAGAGGAATTTTAACGTAAAGGTGACCATAGCCTTAACTAGAGCAGGAGAGGAGTTGGTGAGGATTTATGGCCTCGAAGATAGGCTGAAAAACATCTCTCCTGGTGGATACTATGAAGAAGTATTAACCGAGGGCACTGAAGGGCGAAGCGGATATAGGATAGGTAGATTAGCAGCAGGCCTCTACGACGCGCTCTTTGTTTCCCCTGCGACGGCCAATACTGTGGCTAAAATAGTGATGGGTATAGCCGACACCTTAGTTACTAATGCTGTGGCTCAAGCTGTAAAAGGAGGGGTACCTGTCCTAATCGTTCCTACCGATCAGAAGGAGCTCATCGAAACCCCTCTACCCCATAGAGTTGACCGTGAAGCCTGTGTTGGCTGTTCTCCCTGTCCTGCTGTTGAGGCCTGCCCCTATGGGGCTTTAAAGATGGTGGCGGGAAAAGCGTGGATCGACCTGGCTACGTGCCACGGTTGCGGAGCCTGTGTTGAGGCTTGTCCCTACTCAGCGGTGAAGGGGGGAGAGAGAGTGATGGTTAGGGTCAGGAGGGTGGACCTAGAAAACGTTGAGAGATTAAAGCGTATGGAGGGGATCTCTGTACTAAGCTCCCCTTCAGAGCTAAGCTCTATGCTACGAAGACTTGAAGGCTAAGGGAGGTATGAGATTCCATAAGCCAGCTCCTCAGTGGGATTCACGGTTACAATAGGTTCTATCGGGGCAAACTTTCTACCATATATGGGTTTAAACGGCTCTACGGCAATCCATCCTAGGTCCTCAACTCCTGAAGCTAAGTTTTCATCCTCGATTAAGACGCTAAACTGATCTATAGACACGTCTTCGATCCTTTCTTCTCTTAGAGGTCCTGTATCGGTCATTATCTTAGCCATTACCGCGGGCTCGGTGGTAAAGGAGGACTCGAAGTCTACGTCGAGGCTACTCCCTACAGCCACATCCTCTTCTATACCTGTCTGGATCAGTAATCCTCCTGTAAACGTGGTATTAGCAATGCCCTCCTCGATGGCTATGTAGCCTACTTCGCCGTCGGTTACCGTTTCCTCGGCCTCCACATGCATATTCTCGATGCCTGTAGTGGTGACGTCCTCTACCCTGGCGTGGGCGGCACGGGCATATACGTAATCCCTTCCTTGAAGTTGAGTTAGCGCTACCGGCTTGGAGCTAAAGTAGGAGGAGAAGGTTACATCGGTCGGCGTTTCTTCCAAACCGACCTCGACGTGTAGTTCTCCTATCCTCCACTGCCCTCTTCTGAGAGCTAGCCAATAAACGGTCTCGTAACCATGGGTTTCGTATTCGTATTCTTCGAAACAA
>QMSI01000107.1 GCA_003649615.1 Thermoprotei archaeon
TCACTAGGACGTTCGTGTTAGGCAAGGCGGATAAAAGGGTGGAGGAAGCCTTCAACGCTGTCCACGAGATATATCGAAGAGCACTGAGCAAGGTGAGAGCTGGTGTTAAGGGAAGCGAGGTTTACATGGAGGCCGTTAAAACGGCCGAGGAGCTTGGGTATGGAGAAGGCTTTATGGGCAGGGAAAGAGGGAAGGTGGCGTTTATAGGTCATGGAGTAGGCTTAGAGATAGATGAGCCTCCCGTAATAGGTAAGCTCCCCGGAGAGCTCTCGGAGAACATGACCGTGGCAATAGAGCCTAAGATAGTGTTTCCACGCTACTGGGGGGTCGGGCTAGAATCCACCCTCGTAGTACGTAGTGAAGGTTATGAAGTACTAGACAAGTCTCCCTTAGACCTCGTAGAGGTTTAACCTCAACAGCTTCATAAAAGAAGCAGGTACCTTTTAACCCCCAGGGCACTAACTAAAGCCGGTGGACCATGCTCTGTATTAAGGCTAAGCTAATCTACACCGGTAAGCCTGAAGACACCATCCAAGACGCATACTTAGCCTTCGAAGGGAAGCAGATAGTCTACGTAGGTAAAGAGAAGCCCGGTAAGGAAGTTGAAGTATGGGACGTGGAGGATGCGGTGATCACACCAGCCTTCATCGACGCGCACTGCCACATAGGCATGGAGAGAGCTGGAGAACCTAGCAGGGAAGCTGAGGTTAACGAGCAGTTTGAGTCCGTGCTACCTATGGTAGATGCGTTGTTCTCCGTCTACATGGACGACAAGGCATTTAAGGAGGCCATAGAGCAGGGCACGCTCTATTCATGTATCCTACCTGGAAGCGCTAACATACTTGGAGGTAGAGGAGCCATAGTGAGGAACTACGGAGTTGACGTCGACGACGCCTTCATAAGGTACGCCGGCGTTAAGGCGGCTCTGGGCTATAACCCTAGAAGTGTAGAGGAGTGGAAGGGCACTAGGCCACGTACAAGGATGGGGGCGGTTGCCATCTTTCAGCGGTGGTTAGAGAAGGCTAAGTCCACCATGAAGCTCGTGGAGCAAGGGAAAAAGGACCTAGAAGAGGTGGAGCCTGAGCTCAAACTACTCTTCCCTGTCCTTAGAGGCGAGGAGGCTTTAAGGATACATGTACACCGCTCCGACGACGTAGCAGCCTTACTTAGGCTGCGCAGCATCTATGGTTTTAAGGCCACCGCTGAGCATCTATGCGATGTGGCCTCTAAACACACCTTTGAAAGGTTGAGGGAGGAGGGTGTACCGATAGTTTATGGGCCCATCGACGCCTTCCCATATAAAACTGAGCTTAAAAATGAGAGTTATAGGAACGTTAAGCTCCTCGTTGAAGCTAGGCCCCTCTTTGGTTTGATGAGTGACCATCCAGTAATCCTCCAGCGTAACCTATACCTACAGTTGAGGTTCTTTAGAAGATACGGCATGTCAAGGGCAGAGTGTATCTCGCTCATAACACGTAGAAACGCTCAGATACTAGGCATAGACGATATACTGGGTTCACTAGAGCCTGGTAAGTGGGCTTCCTTCACGGTCTGGAGCGAAGATCCCTTTAGCTTAGAAGCTTACCCGAAACTGGTGGTAGGTGAAGGCAGAAAGCTGCATGAAGAGGGCTAAGACTTCCAAGCCTGCAGCTCCTGGAGGGCTTTAAGCCTCCTAACTATGTTGGGGTGCGTCGAGAACAGCTCAGCTATACGGTCAGCCCAGGTCACCTTCCTGTTAAGGATGCTTTTGACGAGAGCTTGATCGCTCATACCTGCCCTTGAAAGCATCAATACATTGCTGCTTGCTTTATCAGGGTCCTCTATGAAAAGTGCTTTAAACGCGCTTATGCCTTGAGCCCCACGAGCAGCCATACGGACCCTGCTAGTTGAATGCACTATCTTAGCTAAGGCTTCAGAGAGCTTACGAGCCCCGTCATCTACGTTAACGGCGCTCTCCCTATCAGCGTAGTACTCACGAAGCCTACTTAATTGAAGCACGAAGAGCGAAAGGAACCAGTAGATAATTAAGCTCAAGAAGCCAACCAACACTAGGGCACCAGCACTCTCTCGATCTCTTCCTCCGAGCCAGGAAGACCACATTAAACTATAGCCAAGCAGGTAGAAGATCGCTGGTAGCACCGAGGCAAACATCATTACCTGGACATCGCGGTGTTTAAGGTGCCCTAGTTCATGGCCGATTACAGCTTCCACCTCTTCGTCCTCAAGTTCCCTTAAGAGCCCCGTCGTCACAGCTATTCGGCTTCCAGTTATCGGCGAGCCGTAGGCAAAGGCGTTCGGGATAGGTAGGTCTGCCACCATCACCTTAGGCATCTTAAGCTTCATGCGTCTGCAAAGCCTCTCCACCATGTTATAGATCTTCGCATAACTCCTCCTATCAGCCTCGCGTACACGGTACATGGAGTCTATCATGTAAGGTGCCATTAACCATTGGAGAAGGTTGAAAAACACCACCAACACTACAAGCATCGCTATTCCAGGTGCGCTGGTCAAGTTAGTGATGCCGAGCATTTGAAGGATGAGGGCGAAGAATAACGTAGATAGCCCTATTAGAAGAGATAGAGTGCCCAGCATGGAGAGTCTAAGTTTCCAAAGCCCCATATCCGCTCTATTTTTGAACCTGTCCAAGCATTTTTATATCTCTATCCGTCAAGCCGTTCCTTTACCTTGAAGAGGCTCTAGCTATTTCACGATTACAGCCTCGTTAGGTTTTACATTAAATGTGAATCTAAGTTCTTATATAGTTGAAGTTAACCGAGCTGAAGCTAGGAGGGTCAAAGCTGAAGATACCCGGCTTCATGGTTAGGATGGGCGGCTTCGTGACCTCCCCGCGCGTTTTCTTCAACGTAGTTATTCATGAGAGAAGGGAGCCCCTCGAGCCCCTACTATACGTAGCTTTGTTCGCCATAGCTAAGTGGGGGCTAAGCGGAGTACTGATCACCGGTCTTTCTGAGTCAGCTATGTCCAGTTTCGGGATGACACCCTTCGCAGCCTTAAGTGAAGCTTCATGGCTACGCAGCTTGCTCGTCTATGGAATGATACTTGGAGGAACCGTCTCGGAGCTCTTCGCCTGGTTCCTGTGGAGCCTACTCGCCCACGCCGTAGCTAAGGTCCTAAAGGGCGGAGGAGGGTATATGCGTAGCTTGAACGTGTTGGGCTATGCATGGGTCGCTGATGTAGCTGTAGTAGCAGCTTTGCTGTTCTCCATTCTATTCCCTCCCCTCCTTATACTTTGTATAGTGGTTCTCATCGTATCCTCGGTGTGGAAGGTAGTAATAGCTGGAATAGGGTTGTCGGAAGCACATGGCTTCTCGCTAAGTAAAGGCCTAGTTTCGGCGGTTTTGCCGTGGCTTATTATGGCGGCCGGCGTAATGGTATTAACCTCACCATGGTGGTTCCTACGATGGTAGGCTTGAGAGAAGAAGAGGTAGCAGGATTGATGGTGGTGGCGATACTAAGCATCGCGATAGTGATTTCCCTTCTAGCTCCAGCTGTAGGCTTCACCCCCTCCTACAGGTTGGAGTGGCCATGGATGATGGCTTGGGGAGAGAGGAGGCCTGTAGCTCACTATGAGAGAGGGGTGGATGAAATGTTTAATGCGACGTCTACGGTCATCTTTGTTGATGTGAGCGCTGGGTACGTGGAGGTTCTATGCACGAATGCCAGCTACTCCTACATAGTCGAGGTCTACGGGAACACTGATGTGTGGCCTTTAGGCGGGGTTAGCTATAAGGTGGATGAAGAGGTCGTTGACGGAGTACTACGTGTAGAAAGTAAAGTTAGTGCTGGAGTCCTCAAGATATACGTGAACCCTGCTATACTTCAAGAGCTCAAGATTTACGTGAGCGCGGGTGCAGGGTCGCTAAGGCTCATAGGCTTGAGTGATGCTGATGTAGACATAAGTGTTAATGCAGGAAGCCTAGACGGCGAGCTGACCTACGTTTCAGTAAGCGATGCTGAAGTAAAGGTGAACGTTAACGCGGGAAGCCTAGACTTGGACATAGAGGTTCCTGGAGAGGTGAAGGTATGTCTCCAAGCCTCCTCCTCAGCTAGCATTGTCGTAGCGGAGGTTGAGGGGCTGGGAGGCTTGTCATTACCTAGCCCAGGAGGGCAAACCCTTTGCGACCCAGATTTTACCGAGGGCCTAAGGCTTACCATAGATGCTTCGTCGGCAACCGTCAA
>QMSI01000108.1 GCA_003649615.1 Thermoprotei archaeon
AGCGTGTCTGGACCGCAGCTAGCTCCTCCCAGCCCCCTCTGCCTATAGTCGAGGTGTAGGTAGATGTCCTCCCTCTCCTCCAACTCGTGTGTATGCTTGGCTTTCGTGAGGTCGTGGACTGTGAAGTAGTGTGCGCTAACCTCCATGAGGGGCATAGCAACGGCCATCAACCCCCACCCCTCCTCATCCCTCAGCGCTACCCAGCGCACATCAGTCTTATTGCCGTTCTCCTGGGGCATGATGTAGGGCACGTACTGCTCCTTCACGGTGCTCGAGTAGACGTTCACCATGGCCCCCTCCTTCCTATCCTGGTAGTTCTCGTGAGGACCGCGGCCATACCAGGTGATCGAGGAGTAGCTCCCGGGAACCTGTAGCGTAAGCCCTATTCTAGGTAGTGGCGGCAGAACCTCGTCAGGGTCTATCCGCGATGATATGTGGATATCCCCATTCCCGTAGATGAGTATGCGGTACCGCGATGTGAAGCCAGCATCAACTCCGGGTGCGGAGGTGCGGAGCTGTAGCTCTACCTGAGCGACTTGCGGCGATGGCTGAGAGGCCCTAACCCACTCAACCCTGTGCTCCACTCTGTCTAGACCGAATTTACGCCACTCGTACGCCATTCTAGCAGCGTCGTTATCCGTAGGCGCTCGCCACACCTCCAGCGGGTTTAGACTCTTCACTAGGATCCTCCCATCGTAAATGTACGTCATACTGGCGGAAGCCGTATCGATGACTACCGTGAACCTATCTCCCTCAATCCTAACCTCCCCCTCGCCCTCCTCCAGCTTCAACGGTGCCATCTCCCCAATCCTTAAGGGCTCAGGTTCAGGCACCCTAATAGGCAGCTTGAACTGGCTCCAGCCTACCTCGTAGCCTCTCTCAGCCCACGGCGTATCCTTAGCGAGCTTGTACCTCAATACTAGCCAGTACTCAGTGCCGGGCCTCGGCTCAGGCTTCTCGTAGGGTATCTTGACTATGGCTGAGCTGTGGGGCTCAACTGGAGGTGTCGGCACCCTACCCTGCTGCAATACTTTACCATCCGCCCATACCTCCCACCATATCTCAACCGCCTCATCAAGCCTCGTGAAGTCGTACCTATTCAGTACCCTCACCTCACCCCTCTCCAGGTCCACCGGCTCGGCCTCTACCGGCTGCTGCACCTTCTTGCACTCCCACACTGCTGGCTGAGGCGTGCGGTCTGGCCACACGATCCCGTTAATGCAGAAGTTCCCGTCATTAGGCTCATCGCCGAAGTCGCCCCCATAAGCCCAGTACCTAACTCCATTCTCCTCCTTCAGGAGCCCCTGATCAACCCACTCCCATATGAATCCTCCACAAAGCCGCTTATGGCTCCTAATGGCGTCCCAGTACTCCTTCAGGTTGCCGGTGCTGTTCCCCATCGAGTGGGCGTACTCGCACATTATCACCGGCCTATCGTCGCCGGGGTCTGTAGCGAGCTTCACGAGGAACTCTATCGTAGGGTACATCACGCTTATCACGTCAACGCTCCTCGGCACGTATCCCCGAGTGCGCATGACGTGGCTGGCGCCCTCGTAATGGACCAGCCTCGTAGGATCGTAGCCGTGGATCCAGGCTGCCATCGCCTCGTGATTGAACCCGTAGCCTGACTCGTTGCCGAGAGACCACATTATGACGCAAGGGTGATTCTTGTCGCGCTCAACCATCCTGACACAGCGCTCCATGAACGCGTTCAGCCACTCCGGGTTGTTGGCGGGCTCGTTAACCACGAGCTCGCCAGCCCTCCAGATGTTCGCTAAGCCGTGGCACTCCACATTCGCCTCATCTATCACGTATATGCCATACTTGTCGCATAGGTAGTACCAGTAGGGGTGGTCTGGGTAGTGGGAGGTGCGAACAGCGTTGAAGTTTAGCCTCTTCATAAGCATTATGTCCTCTACCATGGACTCTATGGTCACTGCGTGGCCTCTCACGCCATCGTGTTCATGCCTGTTAACGCCCTTGAGTAACACAGGCACTCCGTTGATCAATATCTGCCCATCCTTCACCTCCACTTGCCTGAAACCAACGTAGGTGCTCGCAACCTCGAGAACCCTGCCCCCCTCGTCCTTTAAGGTTATTAGAAGCTTGTACAAGTAGGGGTCCTCAGCGGACCACTTACGCGGTTCAGCCACCCTCTCCCTGAAGGTCAGGTACACCTCCTCTCCAGGCTTTAATTCCCCAACAACCTTCCTCGGAGGCTGCGTGAAGACGGGTCTCTCATCAGCGTCGAAGAGTTCGAGCTCTACACTAAGCCTACGCTTCACCTCACTCGAGTAGTTCCTGACCTTGACGAGTACTTCTAGGTCAGCATCCCTGTACTCCCTGTCGAGGAGGGTCTTAACGAAGAAGTCTCTCACGTGGATCTCGGAGGCGAGGTACAGGTAGACGTCTCTGAATATCCCGCTCAGGCGCCACATATCCTGATCCTCAAGGTAGCTTCCATCACTCCAGCGAAGCACCATGACTGCGACCAGGTTATCACCCTCGCGGATGTAGGGTGTTACATTGAACTCGGCTGGCAGCCGGCTATCCTGGCTGTAGCCGACGAAGCGCCCATTAATCCACAGATAGAAGGCGGAGTCTACGCCCTCGAACACTATGAATACCTGTTTACCCTCAAGCTCTCCCGCATCCAACTTAAACCACCTCCTGTAAAGCCCTGTGGGGTTGTTGTCTTGTGGCACGTAGGGGGGGTTGACGGGGAAGGGGTAGCGGAAATTTAGGTAGATGGGCTTGTCGTATCCTAGCATCTGCCAGTTACTGGGCACGAGTATGGTGTCCCACGAGCTATCATCAAAGTCTAGCCTGTAGAAGCCCTCTGGAGCCTGGTTAGGGTTCTCGACAAGCCTGAACTTCCAGTCACCATTAAGGGATAGCTTCCAGGGTGATTCGTAGAACTCGCTCTTCAGGGCACTCTCCCTAGTTGGGTGAGGGATGAAGGTTGTATGAGGAGGCTCCTTATTAACGCTCACTATCAGGGGGTTCTCATACTCGTGTAAGTACCTCCTATCGATGCTCACAATACGCTCTTCACTCCAACTTACAAATAGGTATCTAACCGCCTGGCTCCTCCAGCTGGAGAGGGAGGGACAACTGGAATTGCCTCATCAAGCTACTTTGAGTGTACAGGCTTAATAAATGACAGTGTGATAGTTATGCTATAAACAACCTACAGGGGGTGAAGCCTAATATGGTCTCAGCTGAATTGACTTGAGTATTATAGCACCGGCTGTCCCTATCATTATCGCTATACCCTCGCCTAGCATTAGCCCTGCTGCTATAGTCTGCTCGTACCTATCGAAGTACTCTCTGCCTAGTCTGAGAGCCACCGCTCTACCCACCAGATTTCCCATGAATATCGTGAACACCGTGGCTATGGGCGTCGAGACTCCCGCAAGGATCCCGGTTAAGCATATGCCCAGTCTAAGGAAGTTTAGGGCAAGACCTACCCCCATCATTGAGAGGAATGAGTAGAGTATCATGCTTACATTAAAGAACTTCTCAGGCCTCGTGATCCATAGCGCCTGGTACATGGCGCTCACCGGCCACTGGATGTGCGTAGCTGGGTACATGGCAGATGGCATCGGCGCCATTGCCCAGTACGCGCTAGTGTACAGGAGGCCTAGCAGCAGTGAGAGGGGGAACGCGATGAAGTACGCTATCATCAAGCTCTTGTACGAAGTCCTAGTCAACTGGCATACCTTGAAGTTACTAGTCCAGCTCACACCGGGATGCATGTTCAATGGCAGGAACCAGCCCGTAATACCCCTATATCCTATCAGTAGCAGGTATGCCTGCTGGGCGTAGGGGAACATCCACGTAATGCCGACCTCCCCCCTCATCCTCACAGTTATCAGCATCAGTAGGAACATGAAGGGGAACTCCCATAGGAGTCCAGCCCATATCGGGAAGTCGGGATCGAGTGCGCAGTATATCGCGGTGAAGAGCACGCCTACCAGCACCCATAGGATGGCGAACGCTGTGGGGGGGAGTATCCTCTCAGTTATCCTCTCCCTCTCCTCGCCGTAGAGGCCTCTGAGTATGGCGTTTAAGCTCCTCACAAGCACCCTAGGCCTGAATAGCAGTGGTGCGAGCCCCACGGCGAAGCTCATGCCTATTATCACGCTCGCCCACAGGTACAGCGTTGATTC
>QMSI01000109.1 GCA_003649615.1 Thermoprotei archaeon
GCTGCGGGTAGATGAAAACATATGGCGCACATCCACGGGTAAAATAATCGAGAGGCCTAGGGAAGGCGAGGATGAGGAGCTGGAAGGAGCTGTTTACGGAGCAGTTGACTTCTAAGATGTAAGTTATTTTAAGGGAGTTCTCTATGAGTAAGGAGCTACCTAGAGTAGACCTCCATATACATTCGATTTTCTCTGACGGAGAATCCACGGTCGCTGACATCGCTAGGATGGTGAAGGTAAAGAAGCTCGACATGGCGGGGTTAGCTGACCATTACTCCAGCGGTCCTGGAGGAGAACGTGGAAGGATGGGGAGCAATAGGCTAAAGAGATACCTTAGCGAAGTTCAAGCTGCTAGCCTACTTAAAGGTGTGGAGGTGGATATCTACGAGGATGGGGATCTAAGCCTAGACCCCTCGGAGAAACCTCTATTTGACTATGTCATAGCCGGCGTCCATAAAATGGCTGGGATAGCTTTCTGGGGAGATCCAACCCCTATACCTGACCCTAAGGGCTTCGTGGAGAACATGAGGGTGGTGATCATCGAGGCTATGGAGTCCAAGGTGATCGACGTTATAGCGCACTTGACCTGGCTACCTGAGGATATTAGAGGTATGGCTAGCTCTCTGATAACAGAGGACTGGGTTGATAGCGTAGTTAGGACAGCTGCATCGCTTGGAGTAGCTATAGAGATTAATGGGTCATGGACGGTGCCAGACGAGCAGGTGGTCAAGAAATGTTTGAAGGAGGGCGTGAAGCTATCCATGGGCAGCGACGCTCATAGAGCTAGCGATGTTGGGAATATAAAGTATCCTTTAACGCTTCTATCAAGACTAGGAGCAGGGTTAGACGACCTTTACTTACCTAGAAAATTGCAGGGATAAGCATAAAAACTATGTAATGCTTTTTCGAAGTGGCTGAGCAGTATGAAATATTCCTCACTCATTTTCATTTTAGCTTCATTAACGCTCCTCCTCATAGCGGCTGGGGTGGCGGTTCAACCCATCTTAACGGCAAGTTCTCTCAGTTTTTCTGTGGAAGGCTTCTCCATGGATGTGGAGGACGGTGTGATGACGGTGGAGCCCCGCATAACGCTCATGAATCGTGGACCTTTACCTTTACGTGGGGTTAAGGTTGAGGCTTACGTTAAACATGGAGAGTTGATGTTAGCTGCCGGTCAAAGCACCCCTATAGATATCCCTCCCAATAGCCAAGGAACCATATCTCTAAGCGTCGAACTAGCATTAACTAACCTTAGCCCTGAGCTGAGAAACCTCCTACTCTTCAACGATACAGTGCTCGACTTATCTTTAAGGGCTGAAGCTGGAGTTGGCGATCTTCTCTCAGCGAAGGTTGAAGGGGAAGCCAGCATACCTTGGGGTGCCCCGCTCTATGGATTCAGCTTCGGCTCTCCTTCGATGGAGGTGTACAATGAAACCCATGTAAAGGTGAGCGTACCCATAAACTTCGAGAACCACTCTCCTTACATAGACCTTGTAGGTGAACCTCTCATTACTCTACTGGACGAGGAAGGCGTGGAGGTAGGTAGAGGTTTTCTAAGCATTAATGCTCCTAGAGGTGAGGCTTTTGAAGGTGAAGCTGTATTGTACTTAGACATAAGCGATATGGTGGAGGAGCTCCTTTTCGAGGATACGGAACTTAGCTACACGGTCAACGTGGAGTGGACATGGGCAGGCGCCCCCCTAGCCTTCAGCCACCCAGTCTCCTTAGAATGGGGTGCTCCGCTCTACGGCTTAACGGTTGGTAGCCCTTCAGCCAGCATCTATAATAGCAGCTGCCTTCTCATCCAGGTTCCCTTAGGCTTCGAGAACCATTCACCTTACATAGATCTAGAGACCACGGCTTCCCTCACTCTCCTCAACGCTTCAACGCTCCAACCCGTAGGGATGGGAGTGCTACCGATCACGGTGTCCAGTGGTGAAGCCTTCGAGGGCTTAGCTACTCTCTACGTCAATATAGATGAGGAGTTCCTGAAGACCTTGGTGTTTAACGACGTGGAGCTTCAATATATCTTGGTGGCGGAGGTGGAGGTTGAAGGCTTTCAAGCCTCAATGAACCTTCCTGTCAGCTATAGCTGGGGAGCGCCGCTCTCCGATTTCCAGGCAGGGACTCCCTCCTTAACCACCCATAACTCGACTCACTTCAAGGTGAGCACGCCTCTAAGCTTTAGGAACCGTTCACCTATAAGGGTAGAAGGGTCGCTGACCATGAGGGTCTATGACGGTGAAAACCTTATAGCCCAAGGGGCTCCAGTGGAGCTTGGCGTTGAGCCAGGTGAAAGCTTTAGCGGTGAGCTGGAAGCCTACGTGGCTATAAGCGATATCCATCCAGGAACCTTCAAAGTAGTGGTGGAAGCCTCCACTGGCTACGGCTTCTTCACACAGGAGGTGGTGTTGAATGTTTAAGATAAGCCCTATCAGAATGGTGGCTTCAGCAGCGGCCTTCATAGTGTCCATACTGCTCCTGTACTACGCTCCTGTAATGGCTATGAGCGAGATCAAACAATTCCTCCCTCCATCTATTGCCTTGGAGATTGAGCCCTCCCCCCTCCTATTACCGTCATCTCTCTTCTTCGCCGCTGCCGCTTTCCTCACCATCTTACTGAGGGGGGGTAAAGGCCTCTTAACCATGATCTTAGGCTTGGCTGGAATCATCTATATATATGCGCTCTTTAACGGCGGCGCGTTAACCGTGTACTTGACCTTAACCCAGCCTTTGGAGGCTAGCGTGGAGGCTACGGTGTCTATGCATAACTTGATGTACCTGTTCATGGCGTCTCCAGCCGTGATGGTACTTAAAGGAGTCTTCGACTTCGCTAGGGCTCAGAGAAGCTAGCGCCTAAACCTTAAGATAGCAGCTATCCCGCCTAGCGCTTTCAATCTACGGTGGGTTTCGTGCATAGAACTAAACACCTTGACTTTAGCTCTAAGCCTCTCCGCCTCCCTAACCACCTCCTCTACCCTCCGCCTCTCTTCTTCGTCTAGGCTGCGGAGAAGCTCGCTGGAAACCATGAGTTTCTCTACTGCGCCCATTTTAACCGCTGCCTCTACGTCACCTAGTGAGTAGGCTACGCGCCTCTCATCTTTTGCAAGTACATACATGAACTCCTCGATGAGCTTTTCCTCCTCCACCAATTCATGGTCTCTAAGTACCTTCACCATTACTCCTCTCCTTAAAGCCTCGTAAACCGCCCTGAGCCCACCGTCAGAGGCGCTTTCCCTATACACCTTAACCTTCCCTTCAAGCTCTTCAGCCACCATATCCTTCACGAAGCCTGGGCCAGCCACCACCACTACGTTAACGTCAAACCGATCGGCGGCAGTTAGCGCCACATCAGCCACCTCCTTCACCTTGGCCTCTAGCGCCCTCCTCCTGCCTTCCGGATCCCGTTTTCCTGGAAGATTCAAGGGCAGCTCAGCTATGACCTCAACGCCGTAGTCTCTCAGGTAGGCTATAGCGGCCTCTTCGTAGTCTACGCCTACCGCTAAGGCTTTTATAGATACCCGTCTACAGGACTCCCTTATCTTAGCTAAGGCGTGGCTAGGCCAGCCATCCTCTCGATATATCACCACTTCATCGTTGACGTCTACCGCTACCGTATGCCTCTGCCCCTCTAGGTCGAGCTCTTTCGGCCCCTCCACGATGAAGCCATGGATCCTAAGCCTAGTCGTGAAGGGTTGAAACTCAGCGCGCTCCATGCGTAACGATATTTTCATCGCTTTTCTCCTACTGCCCGAATCTGCCTTAAGCTCCCTTGTGGTCCAAGCCTTCACCACATCCCCCTTCTCCAAGACGTTGTAGAGTACCCATAGATCGTCCTCGCTCTCAATTTTCACCTCTAGCTCCCTGTTTTTCTCGTCCAGTAACCTCGCTTTCAATCTACATCACTCACGCAAGCACCTACGACTAAAGGTACTAGGAGTGGGTTAAAGTATGCGGTCACCTTGACAGGGAAGACCCTAGTAGATGTAAGGCGGCCAATTTCATGCTAATAGAATTGAAGGAGCAGAATCCAACCTGAGCAGTGGTATTTAGGCTGGGGGGCAGGTAGAAGCCGCCGGTCACTCAACGACTTACTCAATCAACCAGTTCAACCCTCTCAAGATAAAC
>QMSI01000110.1 GCA_003649615.1 Thermoprotei archaeon
ATATCGGCTTCCTGAAACGCGTCTCTACCTATCATGAGCTTGGGCACTTGTCCAGTTATGGCGACGATGGGGGAGCTGTCCATGTAGGCATTGGCTATCCCCGTTACCAAATTCGTAGCTCCGGGACCAGATGTTGCAGTACACGTGCCTACTTTACCGCTAGCTCTAGCGTAGCCATCAGCCATGTGAGCCACGCATTGTTCATGTCTGCCCAGGATGTAGGTTAGCTCACCTTCATCCAAAGCGTCCCTAAAAGCGTCATGTAAAGGCAGCGTTGCCCCTCCGGGGATACCGAAGATGACTTTGACCCCCTCTCTTTTTAGGGCCTCCACTAAAGCCTTAGCTCCGCTCATTTTCAATTCTATTCGCCTCCACTAAATGTTTCTTCGCGTAAAAGGAGCTCTTCGGCAGGTCTTTCACACTTGGAGGGTACCATCCCTCATCTCAGCTTCCTCCAAGAAAGGTTGTGCACCCCCTTAGCGGTGAGGAATATTAAAAATATTTCGCTCCCATTAAAGTAGAACTTATATTGATTCTAACACCTCCTTAGTGTGGTGTATTGGGTTGAAGTATGAAGTAGTCGGTAGACCTGCCTACACAGCGTTAAAGGTAGTTTTGGATCCAGGAGAGGCTGTAACGGCTGAAGCTGGAGCCATGCTAGCTATGGAGGGGGACATAGCCATAGAGACCCGTACGGCAGGCGGCCTACTTAAAGGGCTACTGAGGAAGCTTGCTGTAGGGGAGACTTTATTCCTCAACACATTTAGGGCAGGTTCTAGAGGAGGCGCTGTTTGGTTAGCGCCGAGCGTCCCTGGAGACATCGCGTACTTCGAACTTAAAGGAGGAGGCCTAATAATACAGGATTATTCTTACCTTGCCCATTACGGCTCTGTGGACTATGAGTTGAGATGGAGAGGGTTGAGAGGGCTCTTGGCTGAGCCTGGAGCTGGGCTTATATGGCTAAGGGTTTATGGAGCTGGCGGGGTATGGATCAATAGTTACGGCGCCTTAGAGGTAAAAGAGCTGGGTCCAGGGGAAACCATGACCGTTGATAACGGCCACCTCGTAGCTATGGAAGACACAGTAGACTTCTCCGTAGGAAAGTTTGGAGGATGGAAGAGCTTCATGTTCGGCGGTGAAGGCTTAGTGATTAACCTTAGAGGCCCGGGAAAGGTCTTCCTGCAAACTAGAACTCTCTCGGTCTTCGCTGAATTACTAAGTAGATTCTTGCCGAGACAACGCTAAGCCCGGTGTATGTAGCATGTCCACCCCCCTAACCATTGTTAAGCTGGGGGGCTCTGTCATAACACATAAAGAGCTTGAAGGCGTTGCTAACCAAGAGGTCATAGATAGACTAAGCCGAGAATTAGCAGAAGCTAGGCGAAGTGGCCTAAAACTCGTCGTTACTCATGGTGGGGGCTCATATCCCCACCCCGTGGCGGCGAGGTTTAGAGTTCATGAAGGCTACGGTGAAGGAGGGGAGGAAAAACTCATGGGTTATGCTTTAACTCAAGATGCAGCAGCGCGGATAAACAGGCTCATAACATCGAGCCTCCTACGACACGGTGTACCAGCAGTTTCGATCCAGCCATCAGCCATAATGGTTTCCGAAGATGGCGAGGTCAAGGAATGCTACCTCAACCCTCTACAGAGGATGTTGAAACTTGGCCTTGTCCCAGTGCTTTATGGCGATGCCGTAGTGGATACGAGGAAAGGTTTTACCATAGTTTCCGCCGAGGCAATCATCAAGTCATTGTCCCCCTTACTTAAGCCAGAACGTATAGTGGTCTGCGTGGATGTCGATGGTGTGTACGATAGGTATCCTGGGGGCGACCTCATCGATGTTATATGTAGCGATAATATAGAGAAGGTCAAGGTCGGTCTTGGGAATGCTAGAGGTTTTGATGTCACTGGAGGTATGCTTCATAAGGTATCGATGTTATACTCGCTTGCTACTCAGGGGTATCCTTCTATCATAGTTAACGGCCTTAAACCGGGGCTTTTACTTAAAGCCTTAAAAGGAGAGAAATGTACAGGCACGTTGATAAAGAAATGAGGTAGCCCAGTTTTCGATGAGTGGTAACGAGAGTTATTGAGGTATGTAGCCTTTATTTTACAAAAGTTTTAATTTTGCCACTGAATGCCTAAAAACGCTGAAAGCTTAAAAACTAATCGTGCTACATAAATCTACGCGGGAGGAAGCGAGAGGATGGGTTCATTCACCGCAGAAGTCAAGGACTCACCTGAGAACATCTTTGCAATGATACAGAGAACCATTGGTGCCAGCGGTTTCGAGATAAAGTCAGTGGTTCCTAACACGAGCATCATAGCTGAAGGAAAGCGTGAGTATAGGCTCTGGCTCCTCATACTATTAGTCTTAATCATGTGGCCTTTAGCATTAGTGTACTTCTTCACTAGACCGAAGAATACCATTAGTGTGACGATTAGCCCTAAGAGAGAAGGTGAAGGCAGCGTCGTCACCATTTCAACTTCAGGTAAAAAAGCTGACGAGATACTCCAGATGCTTTCAACCTCTCTAAGATAAAGCTGATGACCACAACCTCATTCTTTTTGGTGCCTCGGTTTGCGAGCTATAGAGGTAGCGGTATCCATTCCAGCTGCGCTTATTGCTGGTTTACTCGCTGCTGTTTCGTCAGTCAATGGAGAACTCCTCCTCGCATTACAGATACCTATGACTACTCTCCTCTTAGTGCCTGTATATGTGGGAGGCGAGTTCAGTATCCTATTGCTTGTTCTCATGTTTACTAGTATTTTGGTCCCGATTGTAGAAGAAACAGGTAAGGCCTTTGGCTACATCCTCCCCTTACTAGGTTTCAGGTCTAGGTTTAACCTTTCCTTCGCTTTTCTGCTGGGAGCTCTTTCAGGCTTCTCCTTCGGAGTGATCGAGAATTTTATCTACGCTAATGCCCTTTCTGGCCTATCGCCAGAGAAGTATGCAGCGATTATGTGGTTTAGATGGATAGCCTGTTTACCTCTACACATGATCAGTACAGGGGTTGGCTGTCTCTGTTTGGCCTACATTCTCGAGAAGCTTGGTTTAAGGGAGCCTAACGCCTTGGCCTTGTTCATGGGACTTATGCCAGCCTATGTAATACACGGCACCTATAACCTAATAGTTTCGCTTTTCCCACCTGTAGGGTTTTAAGGTTAAATAGATGCTTAAAGAAGGTCTTAGATGATTCTCGATGGCTGTTTCCTTAGACGAAATAGCTAGGCAAGTGGAAGCATGCCGTAAGTGTGGTCTATGGAAGTCTAGGACTCGCCCTGTTGTGGGTGAGGGCAGTTTAGATCCTAAGATCATGTTCATAGGAGAGGCTCCTGGTAGGAACGAGGATCTTCAAGGAAGACCTTTCATTGGAGCTGCAGGTAAACTGCTGACAGAGCTTCTTAGAGGTATAGGGTTGACGAGGGATGACGTTTACATAACCAATGTGCTTAAATGTAGACCTCCGGGTAACCGTGATCCTCTTCCAGAGGAAGTAGAAGCCTGTACTCCTTACTTAGACGAACAAGTTAAGTTGCTGAGGCCTAGGATCATAGTTACCTTAGGGAGATTTTCCACCTTCTACGCCTTTTCTAGAGCCGGTTTAACTTTCACGAGCATGGTCAAGGTTAGAGGGAAAATCTTCAAGAGCCAACTACTAGGCTTAAGGGTATCCTTGATGCCCACATATCATCCAGCAGCAGCCCTCTATTACCCCAAGTTAAAGGAGCCCTTGATAAAGGACTTCGAGAAGCTAAAGAAGGAGCTTGAAGGTTTAGATAGCGTAGATGAGAGTAGAACTATCAGTTTGAGCGACTTCATGTAACCTCCTTTGAACCATGACATGGCGGGTCCTCAACGTTCAGACTTGATGGACATTGCCGGGAACTCAGCATCCAGAGATTAGTGGCCTCCATGGGTTATGGGCTTAGAGGGAAAGATTGAAACCTCTTCCTCGAAGTTTGTCGCTGTGGTTAAAGCGTTGTTGCGGCTTATTGCCAAGCTGCTAACAAGATAAAGGGCTTTTCATCTTGCGCGAGCATTAAGCTTCGATCAGAGTTTCGCTACTCCTAACGCCCTCGATCGAGTTTATCTTAGCTGTGAGGCTGGAGACCTTGGCTGAA
>QMSI01000111.1 GCA_003649615.1 Thermoprotei archaeon
GCGTTATCTCGCCTGCCGCCTCAGCTTTCGCGCCGCTACGGGTTACAGACCTAATCCAGTTTTTATGGTGTAGCTGGATTTCAGGGGTGTCCTCTATCGTGACTATCTTAAGGTCAGGCTTTATGAAGTTTGATAGGCAGTTCAGCGTGGTGGTCTTCCCTGAGGCCACTCCGCCGATCACGAATATAGACACCTTGTTCTCCACGCAGAACCATAGGTAAGCAGCCATCTCGCTTGATAGGGTGTTAAACCTTATCAAGTCTATTATCGTTAGTGGATCTACCTTAAACTTCCTTATGGTAAACGTTGAGCCATGCCTAGTCACCTGTTTACTAAAAGTTAACTGTATTCTGCTTCCATCTGGAAGCGTCGCGTCTAGGATCGGCCTGGCTAGCGATATCAACTTACCTGACCTGTAAGCGAGCTTTATAACTAGGGAGTCGAGCTCCTCTTCATCCTCGAACACTATGTTGGTAGGTATAGATTCGTACTCTCTATGCCACACGTATATCGGTATCTTGACTCCGCTACAGCTAATGTCCTCGACGCATGGATCCCTCATAAGCGGGTCTATTTTACCGTACCCAAGGAAGTCCCTATTAATGTAATAAATGATTTTGTCGAAGTTCTCCTTTATAGGTAGCTTATGCTTCCTTATTAACTCTTCAATCTTAGATCGCAGATAGCTCTTAGCCTTATCGTCAGCTCCAAGCTCAGATAATGTGGCATCTAAGGTCTCTACAAGTAGCTCGTTGAGGATTTTTAAGTACCTCTTCTCCTCAGCTGATAGAGTAGGCTCCACGACCTCGTAGGTTATCTCCTTAGTGTTAGGGTTCATGGATATTACCACGTAGGCGAAGGGCTTATTGACATCGTAGATCTCTAAGACCTTCCTCTCAGCAGGCTTCACCTCAGGCGGTGCCTCCACCTTCTCTATAATTTCGGGTGGAGTTAACGATGCTTTTTCGCCCTTAAGCTCCTTCGCTTTAACTGTGAGTAGCTTGAGGTCCTCGTCTATCTTAACCTTCTTCTTCTTAGCAGCTATCTTCAACGCGGTTATAACTATGTTAAGTTCAAGCCCATGTTCTCTCATTAAATGTAAGCCTAGCTCATAGGCTGTCCCAGTAAAGGAACATAGGTTACAGCCGAAAAGCGCTTTATTCTCACTCAACTTAGAGACCTCAATGTTAACTCTCCTTTTCAATAGGGAGGGCTCCGATCTATAGACTTTGCTACCTTAGTAATATCTTCTTGCTCAAGCACCTGTAAAGATCCACTCAACTGTTTACATTAGGGAGCTATAACCTCTATTATGGGTTATTGGGAGCCTATGGGATTAGATAAACGTCTTTGAAGGTTGACCTATGGTTGCTAAGAGTTTTTGTAAATGTTTTTATGTAGCTATTCAATCCACCAATTAGGTGGAAGCCCTGTGGCTTCAGACACGTAGATCGAAGCTTGAAGTATGTTTAGACATCTTACAGGCACTAGCGAGGACCGTGGAGCCAGCTAAGCCGATCGTAGTTGAGGCTAAAAGGCCCCCTTCTTCTCAAGGTCCTTCCTCAGTTTTAAGGTTCAAGTCCTGGGAGGAGTTCAAGGAGGTGGCTTCACGCTGTGAAGGTGTCTCCTACGTTATAAGGTGGGAACGAGGAGCAGGTACTTGAAATGGAGGTCTTAAAAGGTAGAATGTTGCCGGTGTACTCAGGGTCACTACCTGAGGTCAAGTCCCTCATCAAATCTTGGCTCTCAAGGGAGCTAAAGGTACCTAAAGCTAACGTATTTAAGGGCTCAATGAAGGTGACGGGTGGGTAGATCCTTAAGGCTCACCGTTCCTCTTAGAAAATTAGCTACTTGGAACCTAGTGGGGTGGGATGCATCTGGGCTAGTTATGTAGTAGGCGGCCACCGCGTTGGCTAAGAGCAGCCTCAGCTTAGGCTTTAAACCTAGAGCCCAGCCATAGATGTTGCCTGCGTTCCAGGCGTCTCCTGCCCCCGTTGCTCTAAGCGGCTTCACGTTGAAGGTGGGCGTTAAGTATAGTTCCCCGCCCTCTAAGGTGGCTGCATAGTCCACGGTGTGCAAGTCTACCCTTAAACCCAGCTCCCTATGTAATATCTCAGCGCACTTTAACGGGTCCTCTTGGCTCTCGCGGACAAGGTACCTAGCGTACCATCGAGCTTCGTTCTCGTTAACCCCTAATGCGTCGAGGAGATCTCGCTTAAACACTCTTTTAATGAATTCAGGTATCTCCTCGGCCCGCTGTGAAGGGTCGGCGGTGTCCATGAAGGTCTTAGCTTTACCGGTCTCCTTAGCTCTTCTAAAGACCTCCTCGGCTAGTTGGGTCCCCTTCTTATTGGAGGTCCAGTTGAAGACACATACGAAGTCAGAGGAGGCTATAGCCTCGTAATCCTCTGCGTCTAAGTCCTCAGGGCCGTAGAGGGCTAGCGAGCCTGGATCGCTTATCATGATGTTACACAGCCTGCCTTGGAGGACCAGCTCGAGGGCCACGGTCATAGAGAGCTCACCGTCACACTTAACTCTTGAGAGGTCTACATTGCTAGGCATGAATATTTCAAGGAGTTTCAACCCCACCCAACTTGTCCTCAGTATCAAGGTCACCCTAGCTCCAAGCATCGCTATCGCCGCTGCCATGTTAGCTGCATTGCCCCCCCTAATCAGGAGCTGTCTCTTGAACCCTAGGCTCCCCCCGCCTTGACTAGCTATGCGCTTAACGTCCTCTATGAAGCCTTCGAGGTTCGCGTTGTACCTAACGATGCGGTCTAAGAAGAAGTCGGGCATCACGGTGACCCTTGGCTCAATGGAGGTCTTCTCAAGCCTAAGACATAATTCTTCAAACTCCTTCACGGCAATCCCTCCAAGTTACATTTGAAAACTTACAGACGCTCTCTTCACAATATTTAACCACGGATATTTAAGGTGGCTAGCTAACCCGTAAAGGGCTGAAGCTAAGCTTGAAGGCTACTGGGGCTGGACGAGTAAAGAGGACGTGGAGCCTTAAGGTGTGTAGGTTTGATCGTAAGGGTGAAGGATTCAAGCGAAAAATGTCGAGTCTTCGGCATTTATAACTGAGCTTTGAGTGGGGAGGTCTCATTGCTTGGCTAAGCTCTTCGGCTCAAGGTCCTCTGAAGAAGACCTAGAGGATTGCAGCAACTTAACTTGTAGCTTCAGCTCTAGGTGGAGGTAGTGTCAGGGCGACCTCGACGGGGCAGGGGGGCTTAGCAAGCTGCTTCTTCCACTCCTCTCCGAAGGCGACGAGCACGAACACGCCTATAGGGTTGGCCTTAGCCTTCCTGGTCAGATTTATCAGGGCCTGTATGGTCCTCCCTGTTCTTATTAAGTCGTCGACTATGAGGACGTCGTCCTTGGGGCTCAGCGTATCCTTGGGCACGTACAGCGTCGTCAGCGTTGCCGGGCTCCCAGACGGGTAGGCCTCCTCGATGAACTCCTTCACGCCTATGTCCTTGGTCTGCTTCGCGACCACCAAGGGTACTTCGAGGTACAGCGCTATGGAGGTCGCCAGCGGGACGCCGTTGACAGCGGCCGTCAACACCTTAGTCAGCCTCTTTCCAGCGAACCTAAGCGAGGCCTCGACGCTTGCCTGCAGCAGTAGGTGAGGGTCGTAGATCAGCGCCGTGGTGTCGGCGTAGCCATAGCTATCGAGCTTAATCCTCCTACGAAGCGTGGCTGCAAAGTCCTCGAACTTGCTTAAGGCCTCCCAGAGCTCCCTGGCGGTCTCCTCGCCCGGTAGGACGTCGCCTTTAACGTAGCGGCACAGCACAGTCTCGGGCTTACCGAGCCTCCTCGCCAGCTCGTTGTAGGAGTAGCTCTTCTTGAGCATCCTAAGCTTCTCCACGACCATCATCCTAAACTTCAAGTTCTCCTCCTTCCGCCTCGTAGCCCTGCACCTCAGAAGGTTTTCTCTCTACCAAAGGGGAGAGCCTTGATATAGCTTTGCCCCGCTGGTCAATGGTTGGCCTAGGCTTCATCGAGGCGGGCAGGCTTAAGGAGGCCTCCGCCACTACTGCTAAGCGAGGCTCCTTGACCTCTCTAGCTGAGCTGGGGTTCATCGAGGGCGGCGTAGTGGAGGTCTTAGTGTCA
>QMSI01000112.1 GCA_003649615.1 Thermoprotei archaeon
CTAATACGCTCAGGCTTTAAGGATGGCTTTACGTGAGTTTTACGCTCGGTTTGGAGGTATTCTAAAGAGAGGTTTTATTGCGGCTACTGAGAGAGCGCTACCTTAGTGCCGTGACGGCCTGATATGCTACTTGGGGGTCGATAGTGTCTTCGCCGACGATGAAGAGGTCGGTGGGGAGTGGCCCTGATGGCCGTTCCGTCCTCCAACATATACTCGCCAAACTCCTCGTTAACTGCCTTGAAATCTGGCTGTTTAGGGAGTTCCTCGGCCATGGCTCTTCACCTAGATATTTAGGCGGTATACGGTGTGGATGGCTGAGCTTCTTGGACTTGGCTCGACGTGGAGCTTGGAGCCGTGGCGGCGTATGTTGATGGGGAGGCCCTTGAGGCCTGTGGAGGGCTTGGCATGGAGGTTTATGTTTGATTATGCTCTTAGCTTCATGTAGGCGTTCTTCATGAGTTTATCTGGGACTTCGTACCTGTCATCCCTCTTCTCTACGAGCCCTGCCGCGGTTAGGTTGTTGAGCATTTCTGTGTAGTTTTTTGGTGGTATTGGTTCCCCTAAGGCTGATTCCGCCGCCCTCTTTATTGTCGACCATTTATCGCATCCTGAGGCTATCGCTTTAAGCATCTCTACGTATCTTGCCCTCGCTTGCGGCCTTGTCTTTAGGAAGTTTTCAGCCTCGCTTATTATCATCGCCTCTGCTGTTTGCTTCACTTCGTTTAGAGCTTCTCTGTGTTGTTTTTTGATTCTATAGTAGCCGTATAGGCTAAGCCAGCCTGGTATGCCGTCTAGCTCTTCTACGGCCTCCTCTACTTCATCTATGTCTGCTTTAATGTTTAGCTCCTCGAAGCCCTTCACTAGGAAGTCTATTGACTGGTCTCTGTTGAAGTATGATAGCTTCACCTCCCACATAGCCCTCCCGAAGAGCGGTGCTTTAGGGTTGTCTATGCCTATGAGGCGGTATAGGAGGCCTATCTTCGACCCTGTCAGTATGAACTTTATTGATTTTAGGTTGTCGTATGCGTAGGCTAGGGCTACATCAACCTTAAACCCTGTCGCCTTGATTAGTTCCTGGGCTTCATCTATTGCCACCACTATCCTTGTTCCGGCTTCTGACGCTGCATCGTTTAGCTTATCGAGCAGGCCCGTTAATGTTACCTTGTTTCTGCCTCCCCATGCCAAGTATACCTTGAGGCCTGAGATTTCCACTCCTCTCACTTTTTCTTAGGGCTTCTATGATTGTTGACCTCCAGCCCTTGGTGATGTTATTTATGCCTTCTTGAAGGAGCTTTATGAAGTCTCTATAGCTTATTGTCCCTTTCTCCTCGATTTTCCGCATATCAACCGTTATCGTCGGTCCTTTAAACTCCGATAGTGAAACCTTGAGCAGCGATGTTTTGCCCGTCCTTCTTAGTCCTAGGAGTAACGCCATGGGGCCTAAGCTACCTCTTAGAAACATGTTTAGCTCTTCCAGTTCCCTCTCTCTATCATAGAGGTCCTCTCTTCTGCTTTTAGGCTCAGGGCTGAAGAGCAATGAGCGGTACCCCCACCAATTAGTGGTACCCCTACCAACTGTTAAGCTATATCGCCAGGCTTTTAGTTTATGGCGCCGGGTTATCGCTTCTTTGCCTGTATGTTTTGTTGGTTGTTTCGGTGGAGGAGGCTAGGCTTTTAGGGGGGCCGTGATGAGCTGGCTTATGGAAGCCTAAAGAGGCCGACGGTTAGCACTGAGCTCTATAAGCTTAGCTTAGTTTTCATTAGTAGGGCTTCGGCTGGCTTTAACTTTCTAGTTATGGGGTCGGGTGTTAGTCCCAGTTGCTCCATCGTGACGCTTCCAAGTATGTAGATGTCTGGGTCGCCGAAGACGACAGGTGTTGCGCTGGCTCTATAGCCTTCGACCTCAATGCCTACCTCACCTACTGGTTTCTCAATAACCCTGTTATCAGCTAGCCTGAACCTAGCATACTTGAGGATCTTGATGTTGAGAGCTTCAAGGACGTCATGAGGTATGACGGTGTATGTAGCACTAGTATCTACGAGTAGCTCTCTATCCCTAGACTTACTAGGGTCGAGAGGGTTCCATATACGCGCCTTAACTCTAAATACGCCCAAGGAAAACCTCGATAAGAAGGCTGTACTGGGTGGTTTATAAGTTTAAGAGGAAGTGAACATTAACGCTACGTAAGGCCTCTTTCTTCATGAGGGCTACGCGTTTTTCTGTGCTTACGATGTATTCTACCGCTTCTTTTACTGTTGAGGAGTATTTCTGCGCTGAGTTTTTGCTGTTAAATTTAACGCTTCAAGTGGCTGTGTCTTTGCCTCGTCTTCGGCTCTTTCTCCTCGCTCGTAGTTTTATGTATGAGGCTACCTGCAGGATAACCCTCTGCAACTAAGCAGTAATATGCGTATACAGCTAATTTATCGGCTGTGATGTGGAGGACTATGAAAAGCTACCTACAATTGACCTAGGCGGACTTTATGCCAAGCGTTTTAAAGAAGCTTTCGCTGATGAGCTCCTCTAAAGGCTTACCCTCCAACTCCGCCTTCTCCTTAAGGCTTTTTAAAAGCTTTATCGGGCAGGATGATGGTTACAGCAGCCATCTTTCATCTTCAACTAATCAGCTTATCTACAGCTATTAAAGCCGCCTAAACCTCAAGCCACGCAACTCTTTAAGAAGGGCCTAGCAGGAGGGCTGGTATCGATTGTGGAGGAGCCCATAGATGTAGGGGGAATAGACTACGCGCCGCCATGGTTCCGGGCGAGAGCACTAGGAGTTATAGTTCTAGTGGAGAGGCGGCCAGCTTAAGCTATTAGTGTGAAGTTTAAGGCGCTACGGGGAATCAACGACCTTAAAGGGAGGGCGCACGGGAGAGGTCTGATCGGTATTAGCTTTTAGCTGTTTACGCTTTTAACCCACTCTATGAATTTAGGTGTTATCCTCACGGCTATTTCTCGTGCTGCTTCGTATAGCTTGTCGAGGTTTATTTCTAGGTACCTGTGGACTAGGATGTTTCTTAAGCCTGCTATCTTGGTTAGCTCGTCAGCTAGTTCTTTAGGTATTTTGCCTGCTTGTGCTAGTCTTTTAGGGTATTCTCCATAGCTTTCAACGATGCCTAGGGAGTATACTGCTACTAGGTGTCTACATATATCTAGCATTGCCTCAGCGATCCTGTGGAGCGCCCTTTCAAGTGCTAGTACGTCCTTATAGTCCAGCTCGTCAACATTCTTAGCTAAGACCTCTTTTTTAATGAAGCCGGTGTTCCTCCTGATATCCTCGGCTCTTGAAGCTATGACAGCCTTATTGACCTCTGGCTCTGGGTCAAGGGTGGCCCAGTGCTTAACCTCTATGAGCTGGTCAGCTCCTCTTGAAGCCTCCTCGTGCAGCTTCTCCAGCTCCTTTAAACCCCCCTTTAAAGCCACTCCGTCCTTAAGGATTTTAAGGAGTAGGAGGGGTTTAGCTTCGCTGAGGTCGATGATATCTATGGAGTCCTCGCTGACACCTAGCTCCCTTGCTATTAGTGAGGCTAGGCTTGCTACGTCGAGTAGCGTCTTCTCCCTGGAGAATTTAACTGCTACGTCGATATCGTGAGGGTGTTTATAACCCCTAGCGGTGGAGCCAAAGAGTATTGCGGCCTCAACGTCGCTTAACCTGCTGAATAACTCACTCAGCTTCTTGATAATCAGCTCTCTACCTTTATGTAACATAGCTGCCTCGTCAACTTAAGGTCCTAGTAGGCTTTAAACTTGACCGCCTCATATAGCTGTTTGAGGCTGGGCTTCTAGGGTTGGCTGTGGGTGGCTTTAGGAAGGTTTCCGGTTGGTTTGAAGAAATTAAATTGAAATTGAGGAAGAATCATTAGAAATTGAGGTTGAAGAACTTAAGTATAAAGAGGAGGATGGTAGAAAATTCCAATCAAAAGACCTGATGTTGTTATCACAACAAAGGATGGTAAAAAATTTGGGTGGAAATAGAAACTTGTAAATTTACTAAGGCACTAAAGCTCAAAAGGCAACCAACTACCAACTAAAACACAGGGCTTGTGAGAGAGGCTTAGAGGAGGTATTGTTATAACGGGAAAGTATTGATA
>QMSI01000113.1 GCA_003649615.1 Thermoprotei archaeon
CCATCACTCTAAGGAAGGGGGGAGGGGTGCTGGTCAACGCGTCGATATGTATAGGTTGCGAGCTTTGCCGTGAAGCTTGTCCCTTCAACGCAGTCGGCTGGGATGATGAAGCCAACAAACCAGTAATCTGCGTGCACTGCGGACAATGCGTGGAGTTTTGTCCACATAATGTATTGAGGGTGGAGGAGGTGACTGCTTAATGGATGCTTTACCCCGCAGGGTGCTCTACATAGACCTCGACCACCGAAGGTTCAAGGTGGAGGATAGGGAAGACCTCTTCAAGCATCGCCTTGGAGGGATCGGCGTTGCGATAAGGCTTCTAACAGAGGAGTGCCCCAAGGCAGCTGATCCCTTAAGCCCTGACAACGTGGTCGTGTTTGCCGTCGGTCCTCTAACAGGCATCCTCCCCTTAGCCTCTAAGACGGTGGCCGTCTTCAAGTCGCCTCTAACCAAGACCTTAGGGGAGAGCCATGCTGGCGGTAGGAGCGCGGTGGCCATTAGGTCGGCGGGGTATGGAGCCATCGTGATCAAGGGAGCCAGCTCCACCCCCGTCTACTTGGTCATAGATAAGGAAGGGGTAAGGTTCAGGGATGCCTCAGGGCTATGGGGAGTAGCTAGCAGCTTCACCGTGGGCAGGGTTATACGTGAACGAGAGGCAGGAGCAGGGCTTAGGACAATAATGAGGATTGGTAAGGCAGGAGAAAAGCTGGTGGCTTATGCCTCAGTGATAACCGAGACCTACAGACACTTTGGTAGGCACGGCTTAGGGGCGGTCTTTGGAAGCAAGAAGCTTAAGGCAATAGTCGTTCAGGGAGACCAGACAGTAAAGGTAGCTAACCCAGCGAGCTACAGAGACCTTTACAGTAGGGTGTTTAACGAAGCAGTCAAGTCCAGCTTGATGAAGAAGTACCACGACCTAGGCACCGCCGCTAACATCATCCCCTTAAACCACATAAAAGCGCTGCCCACTAAAAACCTTACCCAACAGGGCTTTGAAGGAGCTGAGGAAATCTCAGGTGAGAGCTTAGCTGAAAAATACTTAGGTAGACGTATCGCGTGTAGCCACTGCCCTGTCGCCTGCATCCACCTAGCTGCTTTAAGAGAGCCCTACGTCGATGAGCCTTACTTCTATAAAACCACCTTCGTAAGCTACGACTACGAGCTCCTCTACGCCCTCGGCTCCATGATAGGGGTTTCCGACGTGTCCAGCCTCCTGAAGCTGATACATGAAGTAGATAAACTAGGGCTAGACGCCATGAGCACTGGCGTAGCGCTAGCTTGGGCTACGGAAGCCTACATGAAGGGGTTGATAAACGAGAAGGATACTCTAGGCCTTGAGTTTAAGTGGGGAAGCTCGGAGGCCTACCTTAAAGCCGTGAGCTACATAGTCGATCAACCCAACGAGTTCTACGCCTCCCTCGCTAAAGGAGCGGAGGCGGCGGCTTCAAGGTACGGTGGCCTAGACTACGCGCTATGTTTCGGAGGACTTGAAATGCCAGGCTACCAGACAGGCCTAGCTGCCTATGTAGGCTTCTTCACAGGTGCACGGCACAGCCACCTAGACTCGGGAGGCTATAGCTTAGACCAGAAAGCCTTGAAGGAGAAGAAGAGGTTAACGACGGAGGAGGTTGCCTCTATCCTTCTAAAGGAGGAGGCTTGGAGGCAAATACTGAGCAGCCTCGTAGTATGCTTCTTCGCTAGGGAGATCTATAGGCCAGGGCTAGTAGCTGAAGCCTTAAGCCTACTAGGCTTACACCTCAGCGTAGAAGACCTAGACAAGCTAGGCTTAGAGATATTGAAGGAGAAACAGAGCTTTAAGTTAAGGGAGGGCTTTGACCCAAGAAGGCTGAGAATACCTAAGAGGATATTGGAGGCGTCGACGCCTCTAGGCCCAGTAAACGAGGAAGATCTGAGAGAAGCCATAGCTAAGTACTTCGAGAAGCTAGAGCTTGGCAGCTGAGGGACATATTTCAGGTCAGCTTGCCTAAACGTAGGAAGCAAAAATGGTCAATAAACGCCTAGAGTCAAAGGTCCATGGACACATCGTTACGTCGCCTCATCCAAAAAGAGGCGCAAACAATATAACAAGCCTTTAAAAGGAGAGGAAGGGCCCGGCTACCCTGTGCCAGCCCATAGAAGAGGGCCACGAACGGGTGGTGTAGGGGTTAACACAACGGCCTGTGGAGCCGTGGATCCCGGGTTCGAGACAGTCTTCCCCCTAAAGGGGGGCTGCGAGAATCCCGGCCCGGGCCCCATCATTACCTCCTTAACTCTCAGCAACCATAGCAGTCCGTTACCTAAGAAATGTCGGTGAGAGGAGGAGAAGGCTTTGAACCCCTCAGAGCTTCTCGAGGTGGCGGTGGAAGCTGTAAAGAAGGCTAAGGAGGCTGCTTGTGAAGCTTTGGTTAAGGGAGGTAGGGCTAGGGTTAAGGTGGGGGCTTCAGGAGATGAGACCTTAGAGGCCGATGAGGCCGCGGAGGAAGCCATTCTTGAGGTGCTTAAAGCTAGGCTACAGGGAGCTACGGTGATAAGCGAGGAGCTAGGCATAGCTGATCTTGGCGGTGGTGGACCCCCCTACGTCTTCGTAGATCCTTTAGATGGAAGCCTCAATGCTAAGCGCGGCTACCCCTGCTTTTCATCCATGGTGGCCTTTGCCTCTAAGCCTAGGCTGATCGACGTGCAGGCCATGGCTGTGGTGAACATGCTTACAGGAGACCTCTACTGGGCAGTCAAAGGGGAAGGAGCGTTCCTCAACGGTGTCAAGGTCTCAGCTTCGAGTTGTGCCAAGCTAAGTGAAGCTTTAGTGAGCTTAGATTTCTCAAAGCGTAATAGGCCTGAGGGCTACGTATCTAAGATAGCCTCCATAATAGAGGAGGCGCGCCACGTAAGGTTTCTTGGCAGCAATTCACTTGAGGTCTGTTTAGTGGCTTGCGGCGCTTGCGATGCGTTCATCGACCTTAGAGGTGGTTTGAGGCTCCTCGACGTGGCGGGGCCCCTCCTCATGGTCAGGGAGGCTGGAGGCATCGTTCACGTAGAGCCTGGAGGCTTAGAGGTTGAGGTGGATGTTAAGCGTAAAGCAAGTTTAATTGCCGCCTCCACGGACAAGCTCTTACACGAGATATTAGGTTTGGTAAAGGCCTAAAGCCTCCTCGTATGCATGGAGGAGAATAGAGGAGACTATCCAAGCCTCCAAGGGTTCAGGGTAGAGTGAAACCGTTTCGTTAGCGAAGCTGTAGAGGTAATGTGAAAAATCTCCTCTATGGAAGCCTCCCACGATCACCAGGGGCTTTTCGTGCTTAATGAGCAGGCCTGCAACTTCGCGTGGACATACTAGACGCCCCTTCTCCGTTAAAAGGACGGTATAGCTAGGTTTCGCTTCATCAATTATTAGCTTAAAGCCGCTGCCGATAACACGTATTAAAGGCTCACCTTCCTCAGGTACTCTACCAGCCTTAAGGAGCTGTTCCATTAAGCCTACGAAGCGTGGATAGTTCTTCGGAAGCCTAGTTTCAGGTTTTATCTCCACTACGAGGTCGTTAACGGTATGCACGTATATTCTCATCAAGCCTCTTCGACACAGCGGCGTGCCTAAAAGGTATAGAAGCGTGGTATGTACAATGTCGGGCCTACCGCGTTTTTCCCATCCTTGAAGGCCTTTCATGGCAGCGTAGTGAAGCGAAATATCTAGAAGAGTCTCTCCTGGCTTCTTTCCTCGCTTTTCAGCGTTGCGTTTAACCGCTGGATGCTTCCAGATTTCTCTAGGTACTAGCTCAAGCGAGGCTTCAGCCAGAGCAAATATGAGGGTCACGTAACCCCGATGGGTAGAAAAGCTTGCTTGAATAAAAGGGTTTAGTGAGGGGCTTGAGGCCTAGACGAAGGCGAAGGCGTGAAGCCTTAATAATGAAGGACATAGCCTTACAGAGGGTTAAGAGACTCTTCCAGCTAGCAGAAGAAGCGTTTAGGGAGAATCCTTCGCTTTCAAACCGCTACGTGGAGCTGGCTAGGCTCATAGCTATGAGAAGCAGGATACGCATACCTCGAGAATTAAGGAGGAGGTTTTGCCATAAATGTGGCTGTTATCTTCAACCAGG
>QMSI01000114.1 GCA_003649615.1 Thermoprotei archaeon
AAACTCTCGAGTGGTTGAGGCTATGGCAATACTTCCTTGAGAGAGAGTTCAGCTACCATCATCCTTAAACTAGCTTCAGGACAAGGTAGCTTAAGCCTATAATATAAGGCTCTTTTAACCATGTGAAGCATGGCTTTAAATAAAGGTAAGCTACGCTTTGCTAGTTGCTTAGCCACATAGCTAGGTCTAAGATAAAAAGTCAAGTAAGCCTTTTTCCAAAGCCTAACCATGTATTTACTATTAAACTGAGAAGTTTCAAAGACGGGTGTTACGATATCATACTTAGACCAGTCCTTCTCTTTTATTAAACCAACCTGTTCCATCTCTTGGTATAGGTCCGTTCCTGGGAAAGGTGTAGCTATGCAGAACTGAGCTATGTCAGCTTCTAGGCTCTTAACGAACCTAATGGTTTCTTTCACCTCCTTTCTAGTTTCTGTAGGCCAGAAAAGGATGGCCGAGGCTACGGTGTTTATCCCCAACTTCCTACATAACTTAAACACTTCTTCAACCTTTTCAGGAACAAAGCCCTTCCTCATGGCATTTAAGGTGCGTTGAGATCTGGCCTCCACGCCGAAGTAGACAGTGTGGCAGCCTGCCCTCTTCATGGTCTTTAACAGCTCTTCATCCACAGTGTCCACTCTTGCACTACACCCCCATGTGATCTCTAATCCTCGCTCACGGATCTCCTTACAGATCTCCTTCACCCTCTTACGGTTCAAGGTAAATATGTCATCGACAAAGGAGAAATCGGTTACCCTATACTCCTCAACGTGGTGCTCTAGCTCATCAACCACGTTTTTAGCACTCCGCTGCCTCCACCTACCTCTATATATCTTCCAAGAAACACAGAAACTGCACCTGAAAGGACAGCCTCGGCTGGTGACTATGGGCAGGGAAGGCGGCTTAAGCCCAAAGGACCTGTAAGCACTAAGCGGTAAATGTCTATATGAGGGAAAAGGTAAGCTGTCGAGGTCTTCAATAAGTGGCCTATCACCCTCCCTCTTGATTTTACCCTCTTCGTCTCTGTAGGTGAGACCTTCAACCCCCTCAAAATTCCCTTCAGCCTCCACCTTCTCCACTAGGTCGATTAACGTCTCTTCCCCTTCTCCTCTAACTACTGCGTCCACTGCATTGGAGGATGCTAAGGTTTCAAGGTCAAGGAAGGTAACGTGAGGCCCGCCCATAACCACCAATATATCAGGATCCACTCCCTTGACCAAGCTAGCAGCCTTTAAGGCTTGATTTATGGTCAGCGTCGTAGAAGTAATTCCCACCAAGTTAGGCTTAAGCTTCCTGACTAGCAACGGAAGTATGTTCAAGCCTTCTAAGCCTAGCGGGTGGCTATCTACCACCCATACCTTGTGTCCGTGCTCCTCCAATACCGCAGCTAGGTAAGCTAAACCCACGTGAGGAGCTTGAAGCTCTTCGGAGTAACCTCCCTTGGGAGGAGGAGGGTTAAACAAAAGGACCCTCAATTCACTAGTCAATTTATAGGTGCAGGCAACTCCGTTTAAGTTTTAGGTGTCTTTTTCCATGGACATAGTGGAGGCCGTCAAAAAAGAGCTTAAACAGGCTGAGGCTATACTTAAGGAGGCTGAAGAAGCCCACCGTAAGGGGCTATATGCTTTGTCCATTAACTCCTCTGAGGCCTGCCTTGAACTATGCTTTAAAGCTTCTTCCAAACTCATAGGCACTTCTTGGTTCAGCCTTGGTCTAGCTGAGAGAGCTAAGCTTCTCGAGGACTGGATTAGGAGGCAGGCTAAAGAAGCCTTCTTTGAAGGCGAAGCCAACGCAGAAGCTGCAGAGCAAGAGCTTAAGAGGGCAAGAGAGGCTTACGAAGCGGTACTTAAGCTTCTCGAAGAGGTTGAAGAGTGAAGGAGGGGCTCATAGAAGACCCATGTACTCCAAGAGCTTCTTGGCCGCTATAACCGCTGGGCTATCGTCAGGTAGTTCTAGCAGAGGCCTTCCCTCGAGGTTAAATCTATGAACATTTATGTCCTCAGGTATTAGCCCTCCATACTCCATCCCTAGGCTCTCAGCTCTTTTCCTGAGGTAATCTTCATCCTCCAAGCTGAACCTGTTACCTACGAGCACCATATGTTTAAACTCTACATGAACTTCCTCGGCTACCTCCTTAATCCTCTTCGCCGTCTCAAAGCTCATCTTGCTCGGGTCTACTACTATTAACATGTAATCCACATCTCTATCCGTCCTCCTGCTGACATGTTCTAGCCCAGCCTCCATATCCATCAAGGTAACGTCGTAATTTTTGGTAAGGGTATCCAAGATCCCTGTGAGCACCGAGTTAACGTAACAGTAACAGCCTTCACCCTCGCCTCTACCCATGACCAGTAAGTCGAAGTTCTTCGCCTCTTTGAGGGCAGAGTACACCTTAAACTCCAATATATCCTTCTTGCTAACTCCAGGAGGAATAGCTCCTCTTTCTATGTCTCTACGTAACTCCTCAGCCACTTTAGCTACAGTCTTCTCCACCTGAAAGCCCAGCATGTCAGCCAAGTTAGAAGCTGGATCCGCATCCACCGCCAACACAGTCCTACCACCTTTCTCGTCGAGAAGCTTCAATAAGAGCGCTGCCACCGTACTCTTACCTGCTCCACCTTTACCCGATACTGAGATCACCATGCGGGTCATAGAGCCACCTTCGTGACGAGGTGAAGCGTAGCCTCTTAAATAAATCTACCTCGCCTTAATCCTGACTACCGCGGCTGCTTAATGGGTACCTTAAGGCGCTCTACATAACCACAGCAAGTCCTCTCAATAGTAACCACGAACACCTCACCTCTCGCTCTCTCCACTACCCTTGCTACAGCACCGCCACACCTAGGACACCTCTTTGACAACGCTTCCTCCTTAGCCTTCATTACCTCCATGGCTAAGTGTAGCGCCTCATCCACATCCCCTTCACGTCTACCTGATCGTGCCCTCCACTCCTTCAAGATCCTCAAGGCAATAGGCTTTGCATAGCCAAGCTCCCTTACCTTATCTAACTTACTTACCGCCTCCTCTACCTCCCTACAAGCCTTCGCCACCAAGATGAACCTACTTCCTTCCCCTTCAGGGATAAGTGTAAAGGCTTCATCCAGCCTTAACCCCTTCTTCTTCAGTGAAGAAGCTATAAGCGAAGCTTCAAAAAGGTCAAGGTAGTCCACTACAAGGTTCGGCTTCACGGGCAGCCTCCTTTTCCCTCCAATAAACATGGCAGAGGCCTCTTCAAGCTCACGGAGGTCTAACCCTAAGGCTATAGCTGAAAGCTTCCTAAACCTATCTTCCACTTCATCCTTCAGCGTCAACTTAACCACCTAGGGAAGATGCTCGACATGAGCTCTATTTTCATGAGAAAACATGGCCAAAATTGACCGATTGTTATGCTCCCCTACCTTTAATCTCGTATACCTCCCTCTTATTACTTCTTATCCCAGCAACTTGCTTCAACATTACGGTTCAACCATGCGTGGTCTGATCCTTAACTAAGGTGGTTTTAATGCATCTTAACCAAGGTTGGCCCAATATATGGCCTCACCTTACCGTACGTGTCAATAAAGTTAGCGTATCCCCTCACAATATTTCGAAGAGAGCCTCTAACGGTGCGTCTAAGACCCATCTCGCAGCTTCTTCAAGCTTATTGGTAGACCTTATCTTGGAGAAGGCCTCTTCCCGTACCTTCAACCTCAACCTACCTCCTCTAGGTCCCTCTACTTCTAAGGTTATACCATCTCCTTCAACAATCTCCAGAGTCCTCTTTCCCACAGTACAACAGGTGGAGCATTGGACGCCGTCGATGAAGCAGGAATAAGGCGTCTTGAGGGGACAACGTACCACCGCCTTCAATTCGTTGAAGGAGCTAGGCTTCAGGATCTCAACAACAATCTCTCCTGCTCGATACCCTAACGCTAAGAATGGCCCTAGGTGGCCATGAAAGACAGCTGCCTCATCCAACGACAAACGTCTCAAGCTCCATTCCTCCATAACGAAACTTAACCCAGAAAAGGAGGTGAAAGGAGGGGGTTAGCGGTCTGCATCCACAGGCACCTCAGTGTGAGTTTTTTTAGAAA
>QMSI01000115.1 GCA_003649615.1 Thermoprotei archaeon
ATGCACTCGACAAGCCTTGAGGTAAACTCTTGGTCTAGGAGTTTGTCTTTGAAATAGACTAGGGGATCCGCAATCTCGTGGGTTCTTGCGTATACAACCTCGTAAATGAAGGGGTCTCTGAAGTAGACTTTAGGCGTAGTTCTAAAGTCTACTTGGGGCTCACGGCCGGCGATCTTGGCTTCATACATTAGTAACATAGACTTAGTGCCAACTAGGTAATTGAGATACCTCTCAAGTTCGCCTATCTTAATCGTATGGGGAAAGCCCAGAGTTCTCGTCGTCTTCTTCATCTCTTTATGGAGATCTATTCGAGAGGACATGTGCTCACTTAGCCATCTGAGAAGGGTGGTAAGGACGAACTCTCTTAAGCCGAACTTCTCGGCGTCTTTGACCATTAAATCATAGAAATCGTCATATACAGATCGGGGTATCACTCCATCCTTTATGTAAGCATCGGCCGACACAGCAAAGCCTCCGGTTAGGAGGTAGCGGTTTAAGAAGCCACGAAGCCTACCGCCATACTTAGTGTTTATCTCGTAAAGTACTGGGCTTATTTCTGAGTCTATAGCCGTTATTTCCTTTAACATGTAGTATCGAGTTCTGATGCGCATTAAATACTTGGAGTACATATACTTCTCAAAGTCACGGTCGAGAGTCTCAACATATTCCACGAATCTCATAGGATACAAGATTTGGTTCGCACCACTAGGTATAGCTGTAGCTGCCCTTCCCTGTCTACCCTTGAGAAGCCTGCTAGCCTCAGCCAGATCCATTGAGTGGCTACCAGTAGTGTATATAAGGAAGTTTTCATCAACCAACCCTTGATCGATTATGTTCTTTATCTCAAGAGCCCATCCTCTATAAAGGGACGCTTCATCTATAAAGACGAAAAGGGGTCTTGCAACATTATTTTTTGTTGCATCTTCATAGTACTCGATTAAAATGTTACGCAGTATACCTGGACGTCCGCTGGAAATTGTTGATTGAAACTCTACGTCGTCGCAGGTTATGTAGAGTATTCTTCTAGGGTTAACTCCTCCTCTTATCAGAGCGTGAATAAGCATCTTTATCATCGTGGTCTTTCCTACTCTCCTAGGGCCTCGAACAGTAACCACGCCTGTTAAATTCCTTTCGAAAATCCTTTTATGGAGGAGTATGAAGAGTCTAGGACGCCATGGTACAGTGCTTCTTGTAAAGGCCGTTAAGTGTGGATCTTTCCTGTACCATTCGTGGTCATACCACCAAGGATTCCAAGTACTTAAATTAATACCAGCATACTTATCCCTCATAATCCATAACCTCTTCTGTTTCCTTAGTAATAATATAGTCCAAGGGCGAAGTTTTCCTTAGAAGCCTTTCAAGCCTGTTTAGCCTCGTATTTATTATGGCGACACTAGCTTCGATCTCGCTGAGTTTATCCCATATTTTTTCAACATCGGAGTTATGGGGCTCGCCTATCTTTTCTAAGATAATTTTTTTCACATAGCTATACACAGAGAGGTTCTCTTTTCTAGCTAACTCTACCAATTTCCTCCATTCTTCCTCTTTGAGCTTTATGTTAACCTGCTTGATATCTACTTTAGCCTTCATAGGTACCATCCTAGTACCAACATAGTACCTGGAGGTATATAAAGGTTACCAATAAGGTACCTTATATGGTACTAATGCGCCAAATAACAGGTACCAATTATGGTACCTAATGGATATCTCATCCTTAAGTATACATGTGCATAGTCTATTCCTCCCAGCTGATAATAAGTACACAAACTGGCTCTTAAGGTACCCTTAACTACCTTTAGGACTCCATGAAGAGGACGAGGTCGTCTGGTCTCAGCTATTCCCAGTTCTTGAGGACACCGCACATGCAACACTAAGTTCTCTTGATTCGGAAGGCTACCTGGCTAAGGCTGTGTATGGCAAAGACCTTAGGCTTTTAGAGGCCATGCTTAGCTCAGTGACACCCATCGGGTACGGGTACAACTGTACGTTTGTGGGGGAGGGTTGGAGCAGGCTCTTCAGCGTCAGGATCCGAAGATACGACCCCTACAGTGCCCGTGGCGTTATCTACATCCTATTTTGGCTATAACAGCACTTTGTCGGTTAAGTACGTAGTGCTCAGTGTCTCGGGTGGCTGACGTGAACAGGAGGGACAGTTTTACATAGTTGAAGTCATAGTGCTTAGAGATAACTGTTTTATTCGTCCCTAATACTTCGTTCAATATATTCTTGACAGAATCGAAATTCTGGTTCAATATATTCCGTAACTTGACCTTCGCTCACGACAGTATTAGCGAACATGGTGGCAATATGTATTCTCTATTATTTTCCAGTGACTGTGACCTGCAGAGGTTCTCAGGATCATCCCTAGCTCATTAATCAGACTCCTAAGTTTAGTATATTGTATCTATTCTAGTACTAATTGGTCTAAATAATACTAGTGTTTACTCTCAGGTATTAATGTGAACCCAGCTAGTACTAAATAGCATGTTCAACATGTTATATGCGTTAATGTCCTGGGAAAGAAATTGAGGGCGCCATTTCGCCTCAAACGCGAAGTCTCCTTTAAATTTCTAGAAATCCTTTAGGTCTTCCTATACTCTACTACTGTTATTTCTATTCTTGAGGGTTTGGAGCGTACTAGGAGGCTGTAAACGTAGCCTCCCCCTTAGCTCGAGGCTGTTGAAAGTAGATGTATAGCGTACTTGAGTTTCGCTGGCTTCAATGACTATTCCGTAGAGGTCGTACTTCAGTACCAATGAGCTTTCTATAACCGCGCCTTCTACGTGTACGGTGTCGCCTTGAAACCTTAGAATTGTGCCTGGCGGTAGGTATAGGCTAATTCGCACAGTGCTATCCGGCCTGACGATGATTCCCTCGAAGACCAAGTGTAGTTCAAGGTAGTTTAGGGGCGCTCTGCTTACCCTTAGCTGGCTGTAGCTCAACGCTATTGAAGTAAACACTAGTGAGGTCAATGCAATGGAAAGCATGAGGTATTCCAGTGCTTCCACAAACTTCCACCTCACGGGCTGACGTTAATGTACGTCCTCACTCCTCTCCAGTCTTCACAGTAAAGAGTAAAGGGCGCTAGCTCCTCCACACTCACCTTAACGGCGTATATGCCGCCTTGGCGACTAAAGGAGGTCTTATACCTTGTCCAGAACTTCACGCCTTTAGGATAGTACTGGTCGTAGGTAACCCTGACCTCAAGCGTGACCACGTAGAGCCCGCTAGCGGGGTCGAAGCTAGACGACTGTGATAGGAGTTCAAGTTGCAAAAAGACCGTGAAGCCTACGACGCCGTATGGTGTCCTGTAGGACACGGTGCACCTGCTCAGCCCCTCGCTTATCGTAGCGTCTTCCACCGAGGCCTCTAGGACAGGAATATAGGCCTCTCTTAGCGGCCTCTACTCCTAAATTAACGAGAATCTCCGGTTGACAATCAGGGGGGCATGGGGATAACACCTACAATACTCGTCCATCCAGGAGCAACATACGAGCATATGATCTTATGCTCAATTGCTAGTGCATAGGGAATCCCGAAGGGGTCTGTATAGACTTTCCTTAGACTTAATGCAACGGCGTCAATATCTGGATGCTTTACTAGCCGTGATCTAATAAAGACCCCTACCTACAGTGGCTCGCCTGGAAGCTAAAGTCTCCGGACCCCTACTACCTGTCGTTCTACGACGAAACACTTGAGCCTAGAGCGCCGAGCCTGCCGCTCCATAGGCTTTTCAGGAGCATAGGTGTGATTGTCTCAAGGAGCGGGTGGGATAGCAAGGCTAGCTTCCTCGGGTTTAAGGCTGAAAAGACCACGGCTAACCGCTCGCACCTAGACATAAACTCCTTTGTGTTTTACGCCTATGGGAGGCGGCTCATAAAGGATCTAGGATCCTGGCCCTATACTCCTAATGGAGGACTAGGCTTTTTCGACACTAAAGGGCGGAGATGGTGCTACGAAGCCAACTCGACACTGGGACATAATATACTACTAGTGGACGGAAGGGGACAGAACTATGGGGGACAACTGCTATGG
>QMSI01000116.1 GCA_003649615.1 Thermoprotei archaeon
GCCATAGCACCTCACTACCGCTCAAAGAAGGTAAAGCTGTCAGTAATGAACGGATGATCGCAAACGAGTACTTAGGTGGTGTAAACAGTAGTTCCGAAAGTGCGACCGCTTGCAGCAAGCGAGGCTTGGTGGAGGTGATTTCAGATAGGTTGACTTGGAAGTGTTACGGGATGTGCGAAGTTTGCGGGGCAGGACTACCTCCCCTTCTTACTTGAGGGCAACCCCATAATTCCTGTCAGTTCATCAAGCCGTCTAACAGCCCATACGAAGTCTCTCATCTTTGCGCAGAACTTCGCTTTGAGAGCATCAAGATCTATCTCTCTATCAGCAGGATGTCTTCCTTGTGTCATGCGACATTCCTCAATTTCATGAGCTAAACTATGTATCTCCTCGTCGAGCTGTCTTATTTTGTTCAGGATGTCCTCTGGCAGAGGTGGAGGTGTTATAAGTTTAATACCCTCCTCCCTCAACGTTCTGATGATTTCCTCGCCTTCATTATCTGATACTGATAGCCTTCCATGTAAATGGAATCTTCTACTCGCATTATCGAGCTTGTACAGCTCATTCCACTTAACTCTCACCTGCCAATTGAACCTTCCACCCCACGCATCTGGCTCTATCCTTAGGCAGGCATCAGTTATCGCCTCAAATGGACCGTAGAGAACGTCCGTATCTCTGTTATGGAGAAAAAGGGTTTCTCCTTCCCTCACTTGTTTTTTCTCCTTGTATGATTCGTGATCGCCGAAAAGTCTCCTAAGAAAACATTCTCTTTCGGTCCCTCTACCGCAAACAAATATCCAGTACATGTTTTAAGAGTAGCCTTAATCTCTATAAAAGTTTTTTCAGCTTATCCTCTTTGAGGAGTTCTGACTGCATTTTGGAGAAGAAAGAAATAAGAAATAATTAATACGTTCGATCACGAATGAGAATTTAAAGCCCAGAAAATACCAGCTTGATGCCTTAAGTTAAACATTCGTCACAAGATTTCCATTCTATCCTGCTTCTACGCTTCTACGGCCTTCTCCCTCATCAATTCCTTCAGAAACTCGATTTCCTTAGCTAGCGATTTGTAGAGTCTGTCAAGAAACACATCAACGTTGTCCTTATAGCCTAAGACTTTAAGCCATACACTGTCAATTTCCTTCCTAACTTTGTATCCAGCCTTAAGTTGCTTAAGTATGCTCGGAAAGGAATGGTGTTTAACTTCGTCAAACACCTCAAGCAAGAGTTCCAGGTCACGCTTATTTAATCCCTTAATCGAAGGTAACATGAACTTGTCGAGCATGTAGTCGTGTATCTTCATCCATGCGCCTCTGGTTTCAGTTCTGTGAACAAGAACCTGGAGGATGTTTAGAGTGCTGTTGAGCCAGAGTGTCGATATCTTTGCATCGTCTCCGCTTAATCCCTTGATGCACCACATATCAACACCCACTACTGGCCTATCGGAGTAATAGGCTAATAGGCATGTTCCCGGTGCTGAGAGGTCGAAGCGTCTTGACAGTAACACATGAGCTTTCATCATCTCGAATTTTTCCTGCCACGCCTCAACTACGGACTCATCGAATCTCTTAAGCTCTTGACTAGTTAGTGTGGCTGCAGCCATGTCCTCTATCCCATCGAACCATGAGAGGATTAGGTAGTCGGATGTGTCAGTTATGTCCATCGTCTGCACATATGAGGGCCTCCTTAATCCTCTTCCTAAGGCACTCAGCGGTATGGAAACTTTTTGATTCAGCATTCTATGTCTTGCTATCAACACGTCTTCCTTGATTCTATCAGACACCCAGATGTCAATCTTTTTTTGAGCTCTTGACTTGTCATAGATTATGAAACCATGGAAATTTTTGAATTTATAGTGCCTAAAGTCAGATTCTTTAGCTTCAGTTATCTTTGAGAGGGGCACAAACTTATCGAGTTTTAGTAGTTCTTCTAGTAAGTCAATTAAACTCAAATCGCTTACTGAGATGTATTTGAACCAGTTAACGATGTCCCCCTTCAGTTCGGAATAATCACGGACTTTTACTAATACCCTGTCATCTTCCCAGTCAGCCTGAGAACGCCTTATTGCATCCGCCATTCTCCTCGCCTCCGTAAGCGTGCTAGGAAGCCTCTTTAGCACAGTTATTACCGTTTTAGCACCTTCAGCTGGCCTGTCTTTACGTGCAACCAGCAGTACCTCCCTAAACCGTACGCTCTCCGAAAATGCCGACCTATGCCAAGTAGTTATTATATGCTCAACGTGGTACTTCCTAGCCCAGAACCTTCTGATTCCCTCACACGACCGTATCCTCAACACCGTAGCTGGCAAGACAAACGCTACACGACCTCCTTCCCTTAAGAACCTATCCGCAAGCAGTATGAAATAACCATAGTATCCAAGCTGACCGTGAAGATAATCCTTGTAATCGCCAAACCTCTCAAACAAAACCCGCTTATAGTCTTCTGGGATTCTCTCCTGCCTCGTGAACGGAGGGTTCATTATGATGACATCATACCACTCTAACAAAACCTCTTCAGGAACCTCCTCACGAAGACTTACGACACCCTTAACTTCAAGGCCAGCCTCAGCAAACGCCTCCAGCGTAGCCTGCCCCTTCAACACCGCCCTAAGAGCTGCGATGGACGGAATCTTCACCCCAGGTGCGAGCTCCGTCGAATCCCACACAGCAATCTTCACCTTGTTAGTGGGATATTCAGGTGCTTGGAGAGCTAAATGGCAAGCAGCTACATTAGCCGCGAAGGGCATCACGTCAACACCGAGCAGATCTTCCTCGACGAACCTCCGGTGGTCTTCTGGAGTGAAATGCCTTTCCTGTTCGAGTAGGAAACGCTTTCTCCTGTAGGCAGCCACAAGGAGACCGCCACTCCCAACCGCCAAGTCAGCAACCTTCGCATCATGTCTGTCTATGGCAAGCCAGGCCAACAGCTCCGCAGCCAAGACATTCGTATAGAAGGCCGCGACACTTTTCCTGGTCTCAAACGGCACCAGGTCGTGGAATATCGTTCCGAGAAGGTCGCCTTTAACCTTCTCGGGAGCGATGGCCTTGATTGCGTATATCATTTCTCTGATAAGCGGAAGATCCTTCTCCGGTATTTTAGAGGCAACATCGAAACCAAGCACCGCCCGGTAGTTGATGTCGAGTACCCTGTCAAAGTACATCTTGAGGTCGCTCGGACTCCTCACCGCATAGGGGTCAATCTCCGGGAAAAGATCCGGTCTGCTCCTTGAGAGAATATGATAAAAGAGCAGTTGGTTCACCAGTATGTAAGCGGCTGCGAGCCTCAGATCTTCAACTGGATACTCACGCTCCTCGTACTGCAGGATGTTCCTGAATACGTCCTTTCCACCGAACAGGCTTTCTAGATCGGCTCCGCTCAGCCGTCTCAGTGTCGCAGTTATCTCTTTGGCTATGTCACGAAGGCAGCTTATGATGTCTGAGACCGAAGGCTCTATGTACTCAGGAGGCTCCAAAACAAGCTCAGCTACGAAGTTCGCCACCTCGCTCAGCGTCCCTTTGAACAGTCTGAACCCTCTCCTCCTGTCTTCGGGGCGGAAGACAGGCACAACTTCGAACCTGAGTTTGCTGAGAAGTTCCATCAGGACTTCTCTGGGCAGAGGCTCGGAGAGCTCCTGCGGATAAAGAACAGCAAAACCTCCGCTGATAGAGGGATCCGGGAGATAATCGTGATATATCTTTGATAAAGCTTTCAGATGTTCGCTTTTGAGGAATTTCGCCTCGATAACGTACCTACCGGCGTTCTCACACCATACATCGACCTCTCTACGCCCAACTCCAGGTATATCCACGGTTATGAATGGCTCGGCCCTAACCC
>QMSI01000117.1 GCA_003649615.1 Thermoprotei archaeon
GAGAGTTAGTAGTCTTAGATTTATTGAGATCACAGCCAGCGGTCGATATTGAGAGCGTTATTTTCTCCTACGGAAAGATCATCGACGCTAGGCCGTCCAAAGCCGTGATAATAGCGGTCCCCAGGTTCACTGATAGGGCTAGATCTTTTGTGGAAACTCATAGTATCATAGGCTTGGAGGGCGAGGGCCCAGCGGAAATTATAGATAGGCTTAGGAAGATTATGGTGTAAGGGAGGCTTGACATGGGTAAGATCAAGTTTGGGGCCACGGTTAGTGACGGTAACATCATCCCGGTTAAGTTATCTAATCAGGTAGTGGAGAAAGCCACTAACTTTTGGAGAGAGCGCGGCTTAACGATAAGACAAGTTGGATTAGACGAGGGTCTTCAACAAGCAACCATAACCGCTGAAGGAGGCACCATATGGACCACGGACTTCGATAAGTACATGAAGAGGGTGAGGGTCTCCATGACCTCGCTGGCTGAAAAGGTACAGGTAACAGTGTTCATGGAACTTCCAGGAGCTATACTGTCAGCGAAAGACAAGGAGAAAGCCTCTAGGTTGATGGAGGCTTTCTGGGACACTCTCTCAAAGGCCTCATCAATTTAAAGGCCTGTTGACATTCGTGGAGCGATAGCCACCGCAGCCTCTATGGCCAAGCCTGATGAGGCTTCATGAGGGTTAAGCCTCATCAACCTTTTCTTCAGCTCGGCTTCTCGGCTCACCTTTTCAGCAAGGGAGCTGGCCATGTCGATATAATATAGAAATCTCCACTCTTCATTTGTCCCTCTAGCGAGCCTCCAGTACCTCGATTTATCTCTTGAGATCTTCTTTCTCCTCTCCTCCAGGAATTCTGTCACGTTAAGCTCCGGTCTCCAAAGGTTTTCAGCGTGCTCCGTGCTCCATCTATAGAGGTCTAAGACCGTATAGTCTGCTATCCTTAGGTGCAGCTTCCATCCCTTCAAGTCTAGGTCTACTTTGGATGTGACGGTGCCGAGGGCTAGCTTCATTAACTGTTCCTGCACGTTTTTCCCTATAGCTAAAATGGGTGACACGTAAGCTGAGGCTAAGATCAAACCTTCGATTACATCCTCCTCAACTTCAAATTCCTCGGTGCAAAGTTCCTTTAAACCTTCAACTTCCTTGGTGGGGTAAACAAGCTCTACGAAGGGCTTCCCCTCCATTTTACCCTTGAAGAAGCCCTCTGCTTTCTTTAGCGTGGAGGGAGGGACTCCTAGGTTCCTGTACTTAAACCTATCTTGAAGCCACTTAACCCGCTCTTCAGCTTCGTCAGGGTCTACGAGGACTACACCTCTAAGGTTTTTCACCAATGAGGCGTAGCGTGAAAACAAGGTAGCCCCTTCTCCTATTTACCTTCTTCAATAAGTTAAGCTTTTATTACAGATAAGACCTCACAAAACTAGGACGCATGGAGGAGGAAGCTTCACCTTCGCTCTGCCGCGGCTCTCGCTATGTCTATTAGCCTTTTCCCTGCCATCCTTAGCGCTATCAGCGCTGTTCTCCTGTTACCTTGCAGCCATGGTGTTTTCATCGTTGCTGGTGTTCTCAACCATCGCTTGTTCCGCTAAGGTAGGGGCGTGTTCGTGTTTAGGAGGCTTAACGCCTCTTAAAACAACCCTACCTATTTTTTCCCTCAAAAAATAGAGGATCCTTTATTGCCCCTCCATAACCTCCAGCGCACTGTAAAGCAATCTATAAAGGTTTCCTTGAGGCAGATGCAGACTTAATGAGGCTTAATAAACGTGTACCGCTCCTCTTACTTCACCTATAAGGTGGCGTGCTTGTATGTCGCGTAGGGTGGATGAAGCGGTTATAACGAGGCTGATAGTTGAGGAGGCCTTAAAGCACCTATCTTTCCTAGCTGATGTAGACGTAGCGGTGGTCGGAGCTGGCCCTGCAGGCTTAACGGCTGCTAGGTTGCTAGCGAAGCGAGGTTTTAGGACCGCGGTCTTCGAGCGCAGGCTCTCCTTTGGAGGAGGAATGGGTGGAGGAGGAATGCAGCTTCCCAGGATAGTGGTCGAGGAGGAGGCTTGGAGCCTACTTAGCGAGGTTGGCTGTAGGCCACTAAAGGTTGAGGGAGGACTTTATGTGGCGGATGCAGCTGAAGCCCTAGCTAAACTTGCGGTAGGTGCGCTGGACGCAGGCGCTCACGTATTACTAGGTGTCTCAGTGGAGGATGTGGTGTTTAGGGACAACCCTCTAAGGATTGAAGGAGTGGTGGCGCAGTGGTCTTCAGTAATACTATCCGGCCTACACGTAGATCCACTATCTTTCAAGGCTAGAGCCACCGTGGACTGTACAGGACATGAAGCCTCTGTACTCTCAGTGGCCTCTAGGAAGATACCTGGCCTTAGCCTCTCCTTGAAGGGGGAGGGCTCCATGTGGGCTGAGGTAGGTGAACAGTTAATCGTGGAACGCAGCGGCAAGGTATGTCCAGGTCTCTACGCAGCTGGAATGTCAGTTGCTGCTCTCTACGGCCTCCCGAGGATGGGTCCAATATTCGGAGGCATGCTGCTTTCAGGTAAGAAAGCCGCGGAGGAGGTAGCGAGAGACTTAACGTCGGGTGGATGACATCTTGAGCACCCCCTACACCATAAAGTCGATATGCAGGATGTGCCATGGAGGTTGCGGCGCTCTCATACATGTAAAGGATGGTAAAGCGGTGAAGGTTGAAGGAGACCCCTCCCACCCTGTAAGTAGAGGTTACATGTGCGCTAAAGGACTAGCCAGCCTCCAGCTGGCTTATCACCCAAGTAGGCTGAGACACCCCCTAAGGAGGGTGGGGAGGAGGGGTGAAGGTAAGTGGCTTCGAGTGTCATGGGAGGAGGCGCTCGAGGATATCGCCCATAGGCTTCTAGAGGTTAAGGAACGTTATGGAGCGGAAGCGGTGGTCTTTGCTCATGGCACCAACCGCGAGTATCTCCACATGGTTTATAGGCTAGCTCACGCCTTCGGCTCCCCCAATATAACCTCTCCAGGCTACGTATGCTACTACCCGCGCGTAGCAGCATCGATAATTACGTGCGGAGGCTTGCCCATAGCGGATTACGAAGGAAACCCTCGCTGCATAATGGTTTGGGGATGCAACCCTATACATACGAGCCCAGACGAGTACTGTGCGTCTCAAATACTTAGAGCCTTAGAGAATGAGCCGCGGTTAATAGTGGTAGATCCACGAGAGACTTGGCTTGCGTCCAAGGCGGATCTTTGGCTTCAGCTTAGGCCAGGCACCGACGCAGCTTTAGCTCTAGGTATGCTCAACGTCCTCATCGAGGAGGAGCTATACGACCGTGACTTCGTGGAGAAGTGGACGGTGGGCTTCGATAAGCTTGTAGACCGCGTCAAGCCATATACGCCCGCTAAGGTAGAGGAGGTTACATGGGTACCTGCCGATAAAGTAAAGGAAGCTGCTAGGCTCTATGCCTCTACAAAGCCAGCCTGTATCCACTGGGGAGTTAAGATAGAGCAAAACCTCAACTGCACGAGTACGATTAGGGCGCTGGTAGCCTTAATGGCGATCACCGGCAATCTAGACGTGCCGGGAGGAAACGTACTGCATTCTCCTCCTCCGGTAGCTCGTTTCACCGAGTTCATGTTAGTACATGCTCTACCCGAGGAGCAACGCCGTAAAAGGCTTGGTGGCATGCATAGGTTGGCTTCAATGGGCTCAGTGGTTCCACCTATGCATGTGGTTAAGGCCATCCTCACGGGTGAGCCGTACCCGGTTAAGGCTATGGTGGTGTTCGGGAGCAATCCCTTATTGACCTGGCCTAACTC
>QMSI01000118.1 GCA_003649615.1 Thermoprotei archaeon
GGGTCTGGTTTTCTGAGATAGAAGACTACAGTGTAATTATTTATAGCCCTCACATCAGCTATCGTTGCATTTACATCCATAGACCAAAGTAGCCAGACTGAAGCATGCTCCTTGAGCATCTTGAAAGTGAACTCTATGTCCTTAGCGGTAAACGGTACGCCATCGCTCCACTTGACTCCCTTTCTTACATATATCGTGATCTTCTTATAGTCAGGACTTATCTCGTACCCCTCTGCAAGCCATGGAATTATCGTCCCGTTTTCCCAGTTGAGGTAGAAGAGCTCCTCTTTAACCCATTGCCGAAGACCCTGGCTTCTATAACATCCCCATAGGAACGGATTCCACAGATCCGGGGTGAGAACCCTTCCTTCATCAATATCTACATAAAGTGTTTCCTCCCGTGGATATACCTCTTGCGCCTTGATTAGGTGTATAGGGGTTACTGAGAACCCAGAGATGCCAATCGAGATTATTATCAGCAAGGCTAAAGGAAATGTATGCGATCTCATGCTAGGTCACCTCTAATATAGTTCTCTGGCTGGGAGTATATATGCGTTTTTATAACCCGTCCATGAGTCCTACTCAAAGTCCCTATTTCACATTCGCATCCTAGATCAAAAACAAGCTTTGACCTTAGTGATGAAAATCTAGATGAATTCATCGCAGTGGATAACGCCCATATTTTCTTCCTTCTTCAAGCATCGCTAGATAGTTCCTAGGAGGTATGTAATTAGCTATAGTATTCCCCGATCCTAAAGCATATCCTCCTCCTGGAGCACACTTGCGGATTACTAGTCTGACGTACTCGCGTAGCTCCCTTTCAGGTAAACGAGCTAGCTTATCTACATCAACACCCCCGAGAATAGCGATCTTATCTCCATACCTCTCCTTGGCCTCGTAGACTGGCATGATGGCATCCTCGAATGAGTGCTTCGCATCTATCCCCACATAATTGATCAGATCATCCATGATAGCCTCGAGGTTCCCACAGCTGTGCAGGATGAAGGGAAGCCCCTTCCTATGAGCTACCTCCACGCACTTCTTCTGCCAAGGGAATACGTATTTACGGAGCATCTCAGGGGATATGAAGGTCCCCTTCCTGTAGCCCATATCATCGCCCATTCTTAATGCTCCAATCCTATCCATCTCAGCGATCACCTTATCCACGCTAAGTATCAGTGAGCCAATTCGGTCGAACATCTTCTGCACCAGCTTAGGATCCCTATAGAGAGCTCTGAAAAAGGGAGTGAAGCCCATAAGCCATACCACATGCTCCAATATACCACCACCCACTCCACCCACTATCTCCATCCCCTCAGGAAGATGTCTAGCCAGGAATTCGAAGCACCATAGATCCGCCGCCTCCTCAGGCTCCGGCCACGGATACTCCTCGAAATCCTCCATGCTCTCTATCGTGCCGAAATCCTCCCCCAGCCAGCTCCTCCTCTCCCTGCTCAGGATGGCGGTATCCTCGGCAAATAGCACATTTTTACGTGGCAGCTTAAGGGGAACCTCCAGCGGGACATAGTCATATCCCATCTTATAGTAAAACTCTATCAGGATCTGCAGATACTCCCTGCTACGCAACCTCTTTAGAGGATCGATCTTGGTTATCGGTCTGCCAGTGATCGCCTCTATCACCTCGTCATCCACGAAGTGCTCATAGAAAGGTACTCTATCCGGCTCACCCTCCCTCAAAAGAACCAGGAGAAGCCTATCAAAGTTAGGCTCTTTCATCCTCCTTCACCAATATTGAGATTCTCGCATCATTTTTATAAGTTTTAGCTTGACATGGCTCTCTAAGATAAGGAATAGCCTAAATCTACGCATGATGTAATATCTCAATAGTAGAAAGTTAAAAGTCCCTCAATAGCGAATTCAATCTCAGATGTGGTTCCTCGCTAACGAGTTGTCAAAAAACATAATGGCGATATTCAGGACGGCTCCTAGGGAGAAGGCCACTCTGGATGCCTAGGATAGAGTATTGGTACCATGTGAACTCCTCCTTAGGTAAGCTTTCCCTAAGGTACAGGAGGATGAGCCTCATCGACATCTACAGGGATCCTAAATGCGTGCTGGAGATTCTACATGAGCTATTACACCGAGAGCGCGGTGAAGGTGACCTATAGGGGGAGGTCGAGATCAAAAGTCATATAGGTATCACATACAGCGGGCCTGAGAGCAGGGCTAGGAGGAAGGTGATAACGATCATAAAGACTCCCTTAGGCGAGCTTAGGAAGGTTAAGCATGGGCGAGTGGGGGGTTCTCCTTCAGTATAGTGGAGTATCCCGTCAAGAGCGTAAGAGATTTCAAGATCCTAAGCTATGTGGCTGGAGACTCTTCCCATTTCCGTGCCTCTGAAATACTCTATTCAAGCATAGGAGTCGATCACATAGCCATAGCTCATGGAATTCGGCCTCGTCCTTCCTCTGAAGGGGGAAAGCCTAGGATTAGAGATGAACATCGAGTCCAGGATATTCAGATTCTCCGTCGCTAGCCTTCTCAGAAGCTCATCATAGCTTCTCGCATCCATCTTCTTCAAGATGTTAAGTAGTTGCAACGTCTTCCTGCTAACCTGTATTGTAATACATATACATAGTATAACTTATAGCGTATGATTGCCTACCTGAGAAAAAGGCGGGATTACGTTGATAGTAGGCTTGCAGAGATGAATAAGAGGACATATTATCGAGCAAGATAGTCCTATATACTATCCATGGGAGATTCATTAATTAAAAGTGACACTGTAAGATACTTAGAGGGATACTGAAGCGAGCGAAGAACATCTTTTACAGCGAGCGGACTAGAATAGAGCCTACCGCGATATATACCGAACCTGGGTCTACTATCTGATGAGAACACCTTCGCCTCCGAGTACATCAGCCTTCCCTTAGGCTCTCAAGAAATCTTTAACTGAGTGCATGCTAATATAATTTACAGAAGGTGATCTCCGCCTTGAATCCTAGGGAGCGGGTGCTTACAACCTTGGAGCATGAGGAGCCAGATCGTGTACCCCTAACCGACCACATATATATGCCCAAATCCCTTGAGGGCATCCTAGGGGAACCCGGGGTCAGGGTTGATACCCCCGAGAAATACATCAAGGTTCACAAGATCCTAGGGCTGGACATAATCTGTGCCTTCCCCGCAGCCTCTCCCATGACCCAGCTTGGGGAAAGAGAATATGTAGACGTATGGGGGATTAGATGGAGAGTTGTGGACGGGATGCCCTGGTATGTGGAGGGCACACTCAAGGATGCGGAGGATATCGAGAGACTAGCCATACCCGATCCCCACGAGGAATTCTGGTATAAGGCCGCCGAGAGGATCATAAAGCTGGTAGGAGGAGAGTTGGCCATAGCAGGGATCGTAGAAGGTCCCTTCACAAGAACCTGGATGCCCTTAGGCTTCACCAGATTCTCCAAGATGCTATACACTGAGCCATCCACTATTCGGAAGCTAATAGATAAGGTAACCTACTTCTTCATCGAACTCGGTAAGAACTTCATTGAGCGAGGGGTGGACATAATATGGATCCCGGATGACCTAGGCTATGTCAATGGACCTATGCTCAGTCCAGCCTTACTCCGTAGATTCTTCTTCCCCCGCCTCAAGGAGATGGTACATACCTTCAAGCGAAGAGGAGTAAAGGTTCTCCTACACAGCGATGGCCAGTTGATGCCAATAATGGAGGATATAGTGAACACAGGATTAGATGGAATCCATCCGATAGAGAGAGCAGCCGGGATGAGCCTCAAGGTCATGAAGGAGAGGTACGGA
>QMSI01000119.1 GCA_003649615.1 Thermoprotei archaeon
AAGGGGGCCAAAATATATCCAAGTGCTCTGTCCATGCCCTGTCGGCTGGGGCTTCAGGGAGTCCAAGACCGTGGAGCTGGCTAGGTTAGCTGTTGACTGTAAAGCTTGGCCGCTATACGAAGTTGAACACGGTGTGCTGAAGTTTACCTTTGAGCCTAAGAAGCCTAAGCCCTTAAAGGATTACATCGTCCAGCAACGTAGGTTTAGCCACTTCACCGACGAGGACATTGAAGCCATGCAAGTAATGCTCGATGAAGAATGGAAGCAGCTGAAGTTTAGGGAACGTATGTCGATGGAAGCTGGGAGCTGTTAATGGCTGAGGGTGAAAGCGAAAAAGGAAAACGCCCTAGCCTCGAGGAAGCTTTAAGGCTCCTTAGCAGCTACGGGCTTGGCGTAGGCTATGAGGATTACACTAGGTTTATCAGTGAAGGGGTTAAGGTGGGCTTCGTCGTCAAGCCTATAGCTGGCATGGGTGGCCGTGTAGGGTTAAAGGGCACGGATGGTGAGGAGACTTTAAGGAAGGCCTTAGAGCTAGGAGCCAAGCCTATAGCTCCTAAAAGAGCCGTAGAAACGCTACGGGCATTGAAGGTCTACACGCCGCCAATAAAGCTCTACACCTACCCTGAGGAGATGGGGGAGTATGAAGCGCTGGACGCCGGCTTCACCCCGATAGTGGTCGGGAAAATAGCTTCTAAGCCCACAACCTCCGAGGATACAAAGAAAGCTGTAGAGGAGTTTACGCGTATCCCCGTCGATTTGATAGTGTTCGTAGGTGGAGATGGCACCGCTAAGGACGTGATGGAAGCCAATAAGCTAGGCATACCTGTAGCCGGCGTCCCAGCCGGCGTTAAGATGCACTCCTCAGTTTTTGCGGTTACCCCTGAGGCAGCTGCTAGGCTGGTGGCTCACTTCGCCTTTACAGGCCTCCCTACTAGGATGGCTGAGGTAATGGATGTAGATGAACAAGCATTCAGGGAAGGTAGGGTTTCAGCGAAGCTGTTAGGCTACATGCCCACGCCTTATGAGCCTACCCTGGTCCAGCACGTTAAGAAAGCCTCCTCCATAGACCAGGAGCGCCTCGAACAGCTTGAAGCGGCTAGGAAGGTGGTGGAGTCTATGGAGCCTGGAGTAGCCTACATCCTAGGCCCCGGTACGACGGTGCAAGCCATAGCAGAGCTGTTAGGGCTGGAGAAGACATTGCTGGGGGTGGATGTAGTGATGGACGGAGAGATGGTTGAGAAGGACGCCAACGAGGAACGTTTACTTAGAGCTATCGAAGGTGTGAGGGCTAAGATCGTGGTCTCCCCCATAGGGGGGCAAGGCTTTATCTTCGGTAGAGGAAATCAGCAGATCAGCCCTGAAGTGATAAGAAAGGTGGGTAAGGGGAACATAGTTGTAGTGGCTACCAGAAAGAAGCTGAAGGATCTGGATGCTTTAAGGGTAGATACAGGAGACCCTGAGCTTGATATGAAGCTGAGGGGTAAGATTAAGGTCTTAGCTGGAGATGAAGTAGTGGAGATGGAGGTCCTCTAGTTTTCACCTAGTGTTTTCCCCGTGCATACGCTACAGCAGCTAGCGCTGCTGCTTTTGCTTGGCTGACGGCTTCAGCTATATCCTTAGGGCTGTGGCAAGCTCCTGCTATAAACACGCCCGGCGTTTTTGTGCTCCAAGTATCTAGCCTTGGATCAGCCTCCGCGAGGAAGCCGTCAGGGCTCCGCTCCACACCGAAGATCTCAGCCGCCTTTAAGCACCCTGAGCTAGGTACTATCCCTGCCTCCAAGACTATGAGGTCTAGGTTTAAGCGTAGGAGCTTATTGGTGGCTTCGTCGAACACCTTCATGGTCAACCCTCCCTCAGGTGTCGGCCTTACCTCTGAGGGTTGTCCTCTAACCATTACGAGCCCGTTCCTCCTAGCCTCCCTGTAGAACTCTTCGTAGCCTTTCCCTGCCGCCCTCACATCGTTGAAGCATAGGTACACGTCTACGTCCGCTCCATACTTCTTTTTGACCTCGTAGGCGTGTTTAAGGCCAGCCATGCACCCTACGCGGCAACAGTATGGTAGGGCGGTTTCATCTCTTGATCCAGCGCAGAGCACTATAGCGAGGCTTCGAGGTTTTTCGCCTCTAGAGGGAACTATTACCTCCCCCTTCGTAGGACCTTCTGGGCTAAGCATTCTTTCAAGCTGTAACCCTGTGATTACGTCGCTATACACGTTGAACCCGTACTCCCTCTTGAGCCTTAAGTCGTAGAGGTCGTAGCCAGCCGCTATTATAACAGCGTCCACGTTAACCTCCACTTCACTAGGCTTCCCGTCTAGGTTTATGGCTCCTTTAGGACAGGCATCGCGGCAAGCAGTACATGACTTATCCTTGAAGTATGGGCAGGAAGCTTCGTCCACCACGTAGGCTTTAGGCACCGCTCCATTGAAAGGTAGGTATACGGCTTTACGTTTACTTAACCCAAGGTCAAATTCGCTTGGTACCTCCACCGGACAGGCTTCAGCACATTTGCCGCATAGATCGCATTTGGATAAGTCTACATGCCTAGCTTTCTTAACCACCTTAACCTTGAAGGTGTCCCCTGTCCTTGAGGCTTCCTTCACCTCGGCGTAGACCAAAGCCTCGATGTTAGGGTCGCTGACCACCTTCTCCATCCTAGGCGCCAACACCTCTAGTGAGGAGCTAAGCTGAGGATAAAGTAGGCTTAACTGAGCTACTCTTCCACCTAGGCTTGGCTGAGCTTCAACGAGATATACTTTAGCCCCCAGCGCAGAGGCGCCTAGAGCAGCTTCAATACCGGCTATGCCTCCTCCAATAACAAGGATTGAAGGCTGCCCACCGCTCATTAAGACACAACCCCTTAAGACAGGCTACTCGACGTTCTCTGTTCTTAAGCTTTTAGGAAAGAGTAACCGTGAGATATCCATATAGCTTTTTAAGCCTTTAGCCAGCTAGGTGTGGGAGGTGACGTGGGCTTGGCGTCCGCCGCCCTCCTCGACCTCATGACCAATAAGACCTCTGAGCCTGAAGCTAAGAAGAAGCTAGCGGAGGTCTTAGGTTCACACGACCCTAACGCCTGCTTCATGTGTGCTCGCTGCACGACGGGCTGTGAAGCCATGGAGCTCCTGGAGAATTTCCCCCATCAAGTGGTTAACCTTGCGAGGCTTGGCTTGATCGATGAATTAGTCAACGGCGAGAAGATATGGGCGTGTATGCAGTGCTTAAAGTGTACTGAACGGTGTCCCCAGGACGTAGCTCCCAGCGACGTGTTCCTAGCTCTACGTAACATGGCGGTGCAGGCTGGAGCTAAGGTACCTGAGGGCTTCTTTAAGGCCTTGGAGATGATAATGGAGACAGGTTACCTGCAGCCTGTGCAGGAAGTAGTATCTAGGACCTTCGAGACCTATACACGTAAGACCCTAAACCTACGCGAAGAGATACCTCAACCTTCAGATAAGGAAAAGTTTAAGGAGGTATTCATGGCAACCATGGAGGGGATGTTCTAGATGGCTAATCTCAAGCTCTCCTTCTACCTAGGCTGCACCGTCGCTACCGACGAGTACGCCTTCGAGCTATCTACCATAAACACCTTGCCTAAGCTAGGTGTGGAGCTCACCTACCTTGAAGGAACCA
>QMSI01000120.1 GCA_003649615.1 Thermoprotei archaeon
GCAGCCCTCTACCTGAAAGGGGTGGACTGATGTGGAAAGCTTTTACGTAGTCTTAGCTCTGGTAGCCTACATAGTTATTGGTTGCCTGCTTTCTCAGTACGCTAGAAGGTCCATGGGACATGGCTTCGTAGATTATTTCTTAGCTAATAGGGCTCTTGGAGGGATAATATCAGCATTAACCTATGCAGCTACCACCTACAGCGCCTTCATGATGGTGGGGCTGGTAGGCTTCACTTACGCTTTCGGTGTAGGCACTGTAGGTTTCGAGCTTGTATACCTTGTAGGGGCCTTGATGATCCTAGTTCTACTTGGCCCAAGAATGTGGGAGGTAGGAAGGAAGCGAGGATACGTGACGCCAGCGGAGTTGCTTAGCGATGTTTACGGAAATAGTTTGATAGGAGCATTGTTCACGGTGGTCTGTCTAGCTGTGCTGGTCCCCTACATGTCGGTGCAGATGATGGGGGTTGGCTACCTAGTGGAAGGCATGTCAGGAGGAGAGGTGCCTTTCGAGGTTGGCGCTCTCATAGCAGCCTCCGTGGCTATAGCATGGTCGCTGTGGGCTGGGTTAAGGTCTGTGGCTTGGACCGATGCTCTCCAAGCGTTAATCATGATAGTTACCTCCCTGATCCTTCTCTTCTTCGTTTTCTACGTCTGGTTCGGTGACTTCACCCGGTTTACGGAGATGCTGGCCTCTGAGCATCCTGAACTCCTTAGGGTGCCAGGGTCAGGGTGGCCTTTTGAAAAGTTTCTTGGCTTAACCCTGCCATGGTTTTTCTTCGCCTTAACCAACCCTCAAGTGTCGCAAAGAATGTTCGTGCCTAGAGGTAGGTCGGAGTTTAAATCGATGGTGCTTGGCCACGCCGTCTTCGGCTTAATATATACCGTGATAGTTACATTGATAGGCCTAGCTGTCAGGCTCATAGTTCCAGGGTTGATGAAGCCTGATCAAGCAATGCCCTCGCTTTTAGCGCTGGTTCCAGTTCCACTCGCTTTACTAGTGTTCGTAGGTATTGTTTCAGCCGCCATAACCACGGTGGACTCCATCCTGCTTACGTTAAGCTCCATGACAGCGCGAGACCTCTACGGCAAGACCTTTAAGAAGAGGCGAGAAGAACTTGAGCTCCTCGTCGGGAAGACGACGATCGTGATCGTGGCATGCGCCTCTTTCATCTTCTCACTGTTCAGGCCTGGGCTTATCGTAGAGCTCTCAGTAGCCTCCTCAGCTTGCCTAGTTAGTGCAGCTCCAGCGTTGATAGACGCCTTAACCATTAAGAGAGGTAATTCTCTAAGTGCAGGTCTCAGCATAGCTATAGGTTCTGGAACAGCTATCTGCCTCCACTTATTAGGGATGAGGCCTTTAGGACAGTGGCCAGGGGTTTGGGGGCTAATAGTGTCAACAGTGCTTTTCGTAGGGTTAAGCAGCGTCAAAAGCCGCAGGCTATTGCGCTAAGCACATCAATCCTTTTAGCGTGGCGCTCCCCTTCACGGACCAGCTCGAAGAGGTCTCCTAAGCTCTTACACCCAGCTAACTTAGCAAGAAAGAGGAGCTTAAGAAGTATGAAAGCAGCCGTAAAGGCGTCACCGATCGAACTATGCCTACGCAAGATGGGCATGGATAGTATGTCGGCTAAGGTATCAAGCCCCATTTTACCCATCAAAGCCTGGTAGTCCATCTTCAACACAACGGGGTCCATGCCCAGCTTAATCATAACTCCGTATGTGAGGGGAAGTAAGTCCAAGGCTCCCCCCCTCAAGGTTGGCATTCCATGTCTTTTAAGAAACTCGTTGAGGAAGCTTAGGTCGAAGCCGATGTTGTAGCCTACGAGCACGCCCCCATCGATGAAGGATAAGAGGCTTGGCGCCACCTCCTTGAAGCTAGGCTTATCCTCAACATCGGCTGGGGTTATCCCATGCACGAACGAGCTTTTCTCGTCGAAGATACCTTCAGGCTTCACGAGTACGTGAAATACCTCTGAAAGCTTAATTTCCCTCTCCTTCACCACCACCGCACCTATGGCAAGTATCCCGTTCCTTTTAGGGTCCAGGCCTGAAGTCTCAAGGTCTATAGAGACGAAGCGAACCTCGTCGAAAGGCCGGTTTAAATTATCGCCATGTTTCTTGAAGAGCCTGAACGGCATCCTCCCTACCTCATAGGAAGGGAGATCCCAAGAACCTATAGGCTACAAGGTCTTGAAGCTTCCTGACCACCTTGAAAGCCTCCTTTAGGAAGGTTCTCTCATGCTTTGATAGCTCAGTTAACGATACGTAGCGCCCCGAAGGAATCTCTTCAAGTGAAAGTTTCTTATCCATCTCTAAACCTCTAAGCTGCTCTCTCAATCTTAGCCCTAAGAGAAAGTTAAAGGCATAGGCAGCCTCCTTCTCTAGGTCTTGAGATATTGCTCCAAGGTTGGCTAGGGCTCTAAGCCTATCGATAGTGTTGGTGACATTTATGCCGCGGTCGATAGCTAAAATCTTGACCGCGGTCATGATTATGGTGAGGCCCCTCACCTTTATGTCGACTCTACGCTCTTTGGTGCCATCCCTTTCGATCACGAAACGCTTCAGGAAGTCTATGGGAGGGGATTCAACCAGTACGTTCCTGGCTAAGGGAGCCAAACGTCTTTTATCCTTGTTAATCAAAGCTATCAGCCTCTTCTTAAACTCCTCCACTAGCTTGTGTGAGCCATAGACTAGTCGAGCATCCGAGAACATGTAGGTGAACATCACGTTCTCCGGCTTAGCGTTAAGCTTGAGTACCCAGTCCTCGAACGTACTAGTCCAGTCTCTCAGAGACTTGTTCCATAAGGGGTTATCAGCTGTGAAGCCATGAGGACACTTAGGAAAACCTAGTTGGGCTAGCTTAGTGGCGGCTCTAACCGCTAATTGTTTAAAGTACTCGGAAACTTCCTCCTCAGACCCTGAAGGAGGGTCCTCAAAGATGAGGGCGCTGTCTTGATCGGTCTTCAGCAGCTGTTCTCGCCTTCCTTCACTGCCTAAGGCAATCCAAGCGTATTTAACGGGCGGAGACATCGATAGTTCTCTTGAAAGCTCATCCTCCGCGATGTGCAGCGCCTTCATCACAAGTCTATCGTAAATGCTGGAGAGCATTTTAGCCACATGAACTACATTAATCCCTTCCCTGTACATGGCCTTGACAGCATCCACCACCCTCCACATCACACCCCTAAGTTCCTCCAGCGTCTGTGCATCTTCAACCTCCCTAACGAGTATAACAGGGGTTTGAAGCTGGGCTGAGGTGAGGTCCCATAGCGTTACTACGCCGACTACCTTCTCCTCAACTACGACCGGAAGGTACTTGACCCCTTTCTCAGCCATCAAGGCTAAGGCTTCCCAGCATAAAGCGTCTCCGCTCACCTTAAACACAGGCCTGCTCATGAAGAGGTCTACAGGTTTGTCTATAATGGGTTCAGCAGAAACTAACCCTCTCCTTAGATCCGCGTCGGTTACTATGCCTAAAGGCCTACCCTTTTCATCAACCACTATGATGGAACTTACATGGTTTTCACTCATCAACTTTGCTGCTTCCTTAACGGTCGTGCCCA
>QMSI01000121.1 GCA_003649615.1 Thermoprotei archaeon
ATGTATCAACTCAATGTGCATTCATCGCTTTATGAATATACTTCCCTTTGTCTTCGTCATCATACTTATTTCGTCAAGCTAGCGGTGTGCTTCCTCGACAGTCGATCATCGAGACAATGTCTAGAGATGCGCTTAATTCCTCGACCTTTATACGTAGAATGTAGCCGTCATCGAGCATCACACCGGTCTTTGGCCCGCTTTTCCAGCCGACCATGACGGCTCCCATGCCCCTCTTGGGCTCGATAGGCTTCTCTAACGCGGCTGGGAGGTTCCCGTCCAGCTTCCTAGTCCCATGAACACAACGTACCTTCGTTCCTCCTCTCGTTCGCCGAAGAGGGGGCCGGCTGATACTCACCATAGGCTTCATTCTAGGGTGGACCGTGACGTATGGCGCCCTAGCCCAGGGATGCTACACGCTGGTCCTCACCCAGCGCCTTTTTGTCTTTGACCCTTATATCACTCAATTTAATCAATATTGGGTTGGACGAAGTTATTCAGTCCCAGACTAAAAATCACAGAACTCTTATCCACGATCCTTGGGCTCTTTGTCATTAATCTTTTATACACAGCCCTTCACTCCCCAAGGGGTGGTGTAGTGGGTGAGGACGCGCTGATCCTCAGCGGCAAGCGTGAAGTCGTAGGCAATCTGATGGCCGCCCAGCTAGGCGATGTGGGCGTTGACTTCTTCTCCTTCGGAGAATACTTCGAGGCCAGGCCTCTAATCACGCTCGCTGAACGTGGTAGAGTTGAGGTCAGGGAGCATGCCTGGGTCAATGGAGCGACCCGTAGAATTCTAGGTCTAGGAGGGGTGGAATTCGAGGAGTGCCTCGCACTGCACGGAGACGTCCTTGTCTATAGCCTGGTTAAGCTATCTGATGAGCCCGTAATGCTCAGGTTCAGAGGCTCATTGCAAGTCTTTAGCTGGTCCAATCCGAATTTCAGGAAGATCATGGCCGAGCTTGCAAATGTATCCTTTAGAGCGCTGAGAGGGCTTGGGCTAGAGGCCTCTTATCGGAATACCTACAAAATCTACCTAGCTTCAACCCATCCCATGAATATTAGCGTCAGGACGGCAGAAGCCACCTATGGGATCGACGTGGAATTGGGGGAGGGCAAAATTCATGGTTTCACGTTCGTGGCGATAGGGGCTATAGCTGGAGAGGAGGAAGAGGCGCTCGAAAAGATAAGGGAGATAATGAGAGATCCGCTGTCGGTTAGGGGCAGGAAGTACGCACAGGTTAAAGGCATGCTTGAAAGGGTACGTAAGCTGGGCGAGGTAAAGCCTGAGTATGCTCTCTTATGGAAGTACATGTGGTATGTCATATTGTCCAACAGGGCACACATAAGGCGACACCCTGTGCTTAAAAGACCATTCACTATGCCCAGCAAATTCGCATTTAGACACCAGTGGCTATGGGATTCGGCCTTCCATGCCATAGTGCTCTCCATGCTCGACATCCACGCGGCCGAGGAGGAGCTACTGAATATCTTCGAGGCCCAGAAGCCTGATGGACGCATACCTCATGAAATATTCCTCTCCAAAGAGTTCTGTAAGTTGTTTTGGAAAGTGGACGACTACTCCCCTTGGACCACCCAACCTCCTGTAATAGCCATAGCTGTAGACTACATTGTGAAGAGGGGGACGAGCAGGGACTTTGTAAGGAGAGCCTTTGAGGCGCTAGACAGCTACGATAGGTGGTTTAGAGAGCGCAGAGACGCCGACGGAGACCAGTTAATGGCTTACGTGGACTACCTAGAATCTGGGTGGGACGATAGTGTGAGGTGGGACGAGCCTATAGCCATGTTCGAGCGCAACCCCGAGCACTACAAGAGGCTATATGGGGACATCAGGATGGCACCTGTAGAGGCCGTAGACCTGAACTGCTACATATACATCCAGAGAAGGGTTCTAGCAAAGCTGGCTGAAGAGCTGGGCCTGGAGGACAGAGCTAAAGAGTACGTCAGGCTAGCGAAGGAAACAGGCGCGAAGGTAAGAGAGTACATGTGGGACGCTGAGACCGGCTTCTTCTATGACATAACCGAGGAAGGCCATGAGCAGACCAAGGTGAAAACTCCAGCAGCCTTCGTAGCGCTATACGCGGGCCTAGCGTCTAAGGAGCAAGCCGAGAGGCTAGTAGAGCATCTGCTAAACCCCAAAGAATTCTGGACCACATTCCCTCTGCCATCTGTGAGCGCAGACGACCCTAAGTACGACCCAAGAGGTTATTGGAGGGGTAGGTCCTGGCTGAACATGGTCTGGTTTGCCTACTGGGGCCTTAAGAGATACGGCTTCGAAAGAGAGGCTAGGATGCTAGCTGAGAAGGCCTTAAGTATCATGTCGGAGAGCCTTTCGTGCAACGAGAACTATAATAGCCTTACGGGCGAGCCCTTGGGGGCACCAGACTATGGATGGAGCACCTTGATGTTGGACATAATCAAGGACCTCTCCGAAGGCTAAGTAGGCGTTCATAGCATTCTACGTGAAGCTAGAGAGTCCTATAGGTAAAAACTTCAACACTCTACTAGTTTGGCCAAGAGGAAGGTCGAGTAGTCAGCAAGAGGTTCTTGAGCGGCAGCAGGGAGAGAGTCGGCAACTCCTATCTAAAAGTAAAGGCTAAGTGGGCTAGCGGCGCTCCGTGCGACCCTTGGTGGGTCAAGTACAAGGCAAGTGGGGTGGCGCGGGGGTGGCTAAGAGGCTTGAGGAGCTGATCAGTGCGGCGTCGTAAGCCTTAATGGCTTTGCGGGAATAGATATATACACGTGGGGCTTAAATAGGGGTCTCATTCATGGAGAGAGGGCAGCACTATGAGATCCTACCCATCGTCCGGCCATGAGAGAAATCGTCAGCACTCAAGATCCAAATCATCGCAGGTGCTCATCTAGGGCTAGAGTCATCACCTCTGACGGGGGCGCGCCCTCACGCACGTATCCGCTCCTGGCAACTATAAGCGTTGCGGGTCGCCAGTGGAGCCCAGCCCCCGCAGAGGCGCAGCTTGGCGCGCAAAGTTGGGTCAGAGACCTACGCCTCCAACGCCATCCCTAGGGGTCACTTGAGATGCTCACAGCTCAATTTGGGGCTGGTGCGCCCCCTACAATTGCCTGGCGTCAGCTGCAAGCGGGAGGCAGCTCCGCAACCCCTCGCCCACGAGTCAGGGCTTCTCCTCCCTAGCCCTTTGGCCTCTACCTCGGTGGCGGACGACCGTACCACCGCCGTCGTGGCTACTGGGAGGGAAATTACTTTAGGCGAGAGGCGCTTCGCGTGACGGTCTAATGGGTCTTGGTAGCCCGAGCCCCCTCAGGGCCCGTGCGTGTGGGCAGTCAGCGTTAAGGGCCTCACTGGCGCGCCGCGAGGGCTGAGAGCAGCCGGTCTGGAAATCCCACACCTGCGTCGCGTCATCCTCGTGGGCCACTTTGGCGACGTTCCTCACGGTGATGTACATGGCGTCCTCGACCCCGCACAGCCCCCGCTGGCCAACTTATGAGCGTGGCCCGTGGCCTCCCCCTCACGATCACGTCCTGACCAGACCCCTCTTGGGCAGCCTGTCCACCTTTA
>QMSI01000122.1 GCA_003649615.1 Thermoprotei archaeon
CCTGTGGTTCCACGTAACGCAGCCGATTATGCTGAAGTTCTGTGGATGTATGGCGATTATATACGAGCTGATGACTTCAAGACTGTGATAAGACCTGTCATTGAATATCCTGAGCATATTTGGGAGGTTGGCAAAGATTGCGCTGACACTGCGAAAAAGCTACCGATTCGTTCATCGCCAGGCTACAAGGGCATTTACGCTCTTGAGTGCGGAGCTGATGAGCGATTATTAATGCTTGATTTGGGAGCTGATAACACAAATCTTGCGGTTGAAGTCATGTTTCAGGATATTGTCGGAACCACTCAAGGTCAGGTGCTCTGCTTGGACAACTGCGAAAGTACAGCATATTATCTTATGTTGGGAGTTAAGACAGATAAGTCATCCGATTATTATATCTATCGAGTCGGCGGCAATTGGTATGTTTCGACAATTCCGAGAAGCGATGGATGGCACAGATTCGTCATTAAGATGAGGCCTAACGGAGCGATTTTATATATAGACGGGGAGAAAGTTGCTGAGGTGGCAGAGGCTACGGCGTTTGATCGGATTCTTTTGGGAACTTACTGGACTGATAGCGGAACAGCTAAGTTTGATAATCTCATAGTCCGCAAATATACAGAGCCAGAGCCTTCCGTGAGCTTGGGCGAAGAAGAAACCGCATGATAGAAATGAAAGAGCTGCTTGCGCTCCTTCCTGAAACGAGAAGAAAGCTCTTGCTGTTCTTATGCGAGCATCGTCACGAAGACAGACTACGAACATTTCGGCAAATCTCCCTGCAAACTCAATTAACGCCTATAACGGTGCGCAATGCGATGTTCGAGTTCAAGGCGTTCGGCTTCGTCAAAATCTATGAGGTCGGAAGAGCCTATGTTGTCGTCCCGACGGAGAAGCTGAAAGAAGTGTGCGAGATACTCTCTCGTTAGATTTTTATGTGTGAGAGAGAAAATAAAATAAGATGTTCTCGCAACCGCAGGGCTGGTTCGGGCTGAGAGAACCTTCGAGAGCGTTCTCAGCGATTGTCCGCAAGGATGGTTCGACAGTCTGGGCTGAAGACGCTTCAGGAAAAACCATAGCGTCTGGAGAAGCTGGAGTGGATGATGCGAGTGTGATTCAGAGCGCTTTAGACAGTCTAGCTGCAAATTCTAAGTCGCCGTTCTCATGGGAAAACTGGTTTGAAAGTCAAACAGGATCAATTTATTTGTGTAAAGGGCAATACCTATTAAATAAAACAATAAAAATTCTCGGAAATAATATAGGATTAGTCTCGGATTGTGCGTGTTTGATTCCTGTTAATTTCCAAGATTTACAGCCAGTCATACAAATCGGCGAAGCAGACACAGAAACTTCTGCCTATTACAATCGCATAGAAGGAATATTTATAAAAGGTAGCGGTAAAGAGGCCGGTATATCGAATATTTATAACGGTGCTCCAATAATACGCAATGTCAATATATATAAGGTTCGAAGAGGCCTAGTATTCGAGCGCTGCTGGGGTGATCATGGAATCATATCAAATTGTGGAATCATGGCAGCAGCTTCATCAAGCGACGGAGCAATACATTTCGTTCCTTCGGAAAGCGGTTACAACAATCACGTTCTATTCTATAAGGTGCATGTCGGAGTTTCATCAGGATACGAAGGATACTCGCTGTATATGGAGCAGAAGGCTGTCTATGGTGGAATTGAGTTCATAGATTGTCATCTCGGTGAACCTCAAGGTGATATTTATATAGATTCTGATAATGTAGATATCTCTTTTGTAGATGTGGATATAACAAGCAAAGCGATAATAAAAGGAGACAGAGTATGTATAAAAGCACTAAACGCTACTAATTTAGACTTGCTGGGTAACAGAATTAAAGCGGATATTTTCTACTACGAACCATCCGACACTATGCATATTCTTGGTGATCCTGTAAAAATAAATATAAGACGTATATATACCGGGACACATATAGACAAAATAATCCAACTTGGAAATGCTGATGGAAATTTTTATGGAGAGATAGAAATTTCGGGGGTATTTTCGGGTGCGAAGGCTCAATATATTGTGTATTGCTATCCGGGTGGCAGAGATGTGATATTAGATAATATAATTTGTAGGAATATGAATCCTGATGGATACTACACTAATGCGTATGTTGTAGGAGGTTCATCGAACAATCCTATAATTATAAGACACATGACGTGCCATGAATTAAATCACTTTGATCCGATTGAAGACTTGACTAAAGTTGAAATTATAAGCGTGGAAGGAGATGCAAAGTTCAAAAACTCAGGCACCGCAACCTTCAGCGGCGACGGCACAACAACACAATTCTCAATCGCTCACGGCTTAGTTTCAACGCCGACAAAAGTTCTCGTTACGCCTATGACAGCAGACGCAGCATCAGACTTCTACGTGACCGCCGATGACACGAACATCTACATAAACTATAAGTCAGCACCTCCTTCTGGCACAGATAATTTGAAGTTCAGCTGGTATGCTGAGGTGTGAGTGAGAAATGAGTGAGCTAAGATACAAAATTGGCGGATTCATCGTTATAAACATGCATAAAATGCTGATTAGGTTGAGGTTGATTTCGTGATGGTGTGTGTTGCGATCAGTAGCCATCTAAGATACTCCTCGCCTGCTTTATCAGCTCTTCTGGAGACTCTTCTGAAGGTTCTGAGCTGGATTTAGGACCGGAGTCGGGTTTAGGACCGTTCCTCCGGTCCTGAAGCTCCCGTGCATATTCTTCAAGCAGCCACCGCAGCACTTCTTTAAAGACTCGCACGAACGCAAACGGCGCTCGCATCTCATACATCAGCCAAGCGTAGATTTCCTCCTCAGAGATGCCACGACGCAGGTATTCTATGATGGAAGCAGCGACAGCTGGACGCTTGCGGAGCCACAGCTTTAATCTCTCCGCTTGACGCTTCTCTTCCCTGCGATGCTTCGCATCTCTTTCGGCTTCTATCTTCGCAGCGACTTCAGCAGCACGCTTTCGGCGCTCCTCCTCTTCGATCTCAGCTTCTTCTATCTCTCGTTGAAACTCCTCACAGACGACTTCTGCGAGTTCGGCGTTGTGAAGCACGTCTCTCGAAGAGACGCTCCTCGATTTCGCTGCGAGCGCTATGTCCAAAGCCCTACGAACGACCTCAGAGATGTTGATGCCCGCTCGCTTCGCAGCCTCGAGCTTCCACTTCTCGACACGCACCGAAGTCACGACATACTCATCCGACGACGCACGACCTCTCACACCGCTCATATACACCACCCCCTCTATAATAGTAGCATATATAAGCAATTATATAACGCTTTAAAAGTGAAGCTCAGCTGAAGTCTAAGCCTAAGCTTCCTCTCAGTCATATCTCTTCTCTTCTCTCTTCTCTTCATTATATATAATATAATACACGCCCCCTAAATATAGAGAGAAGTTCCAGTGGAAGCAGTGGAAATAAAGGTTATTTAAAGCTTACGTC
>QMSI01000123.1 GCA_003649615.1 Thermoprotei archaeon
CCATGTCCCATGGACCTTCTAGCGTACTGAGAAAGCAGGCAACCAATAACTATGTAGGCTACCAGAGCTAAGACTACGTAAAAGCTTTCCACATCAGTCCACCCCTTTCAGGTAGAGGGCTGCTGTAGCTATGTAGAGAACCGTGAGCAAAACCCAGAACAGGTATGATGCTTCCAGCCTGCTCAGGCCTCCAAGGAATAGGTAAGGGACGGTGAACATTAACAGCACTACGATGATTGACCATGTAAGGAAGACCCTCTCCCTATTCATTCAGTTCACCTAGAACAGTTATATGTTCGAAGAAATAGGATTTATATAATTTTTCTGCTTTTCTTTTTTGAGAGACTTGCAGGATAGGACAGCTAAAGATGTGATTTTACATCTGCTTTCAGAAGCAGGTGAAGATGGGATCGTCCAAGCAGACCTAGCTAGGTCCTCCGGTTTTTCACGGTCTACGGTCTCCTTCACTCTCAGCATCCTCGAAAGATCTGGGTTGGTAAGGAGGATGAAGGTGGATGGTGACGTAAGAGTATGGCTCACACGCTATGCTCCTAGGATTAGAACCAAGAGAGTTAGACTAGGCTTAATAAGAGCTTTGGAGTACCCCTTCGTAATACCTTTACGCTCAGCCTTACGAGATAGAGGATTTACCCTTGACCTTAAAGTGTATGACTCAGGCTTAGACGTAATGAAGGATCTCCTAAGAGGAAAGCTGGAAGCAGCTTTAGCACCCTTCATAATGCAGCTTATCTTCCACGCCTTATCAGGAGGGGCTACGAGGCTGTTGATGACGGCAGCTAAGGGAGGAGCGAGCTTAATAGCATCCATGAACGTCAAGGCACCCAACGAGCTAAAGGACAACAAAGTAGCTTCTACAGCCCTCTCATCTATGGAAGCGTACGTTATGGCAGCTCTTAGGCAACATGGAATAGAAGAACACGAAATTAACATAAACTACAAGTCTTCAGCAAAAGACCTTTGCAACGCCCTATTGGAGAAGGAGGTCGAAGCCGTTAGCTTATGGGAGCCCTACGCGACTTTCATGGAGCTCCAAGGACATTGTAGGATAGCAGACTACCTAGAACTGCTTGAAGAACCGCTATGCTGCGTGTTATCGATAGGTCCTAGCTTTAGAGGCACAGAAAATTTGCTTAAAGAAGCCTATAGTAAGGCCTACACAGAGTTTAGGTCTATGATGCATCATTACGTTGAGGCCTATCTTTCTATCATGGCCTTCCCCGCACAGCCTTCCAAGAAAGCGCTGTGCAGGTTCATCTTCGATGATCATTTTTCGTTTAGCGAAGCCTATAGGACCTTGTCGAAACTAGGCTTGCGCCATTTAACTCCTTCCCTTAAGTCAGCCCTCTCCCATAGTGAAGACCAGGCTTCATGGAGCCATTTTGGCCATAGGGGAGGCGTGGCTGAATGAGGATTTAACGATATTTAACATACTTATTAAAAAATCCTGAGAACCTCCAACACTAGATGCAAACTATATACTTTTACATTAATTACCATTTAGAACTAATGATTATAGAGCTCTACTGTAGCTTAAAGCTTATAAATACACTTATGCAAACGTATATAACAGCACGGGTCATGAAAGGTGGAGAGAATGAGTAGCGCACAGAAAGGCTCTGGATGGATAGGCCCCTTAATACTAGCCGTCATCTTCATAATCTTGCTGTGGCCAGTAGCCTACTTCGGCTCAGACTGGACAGTATACTGGGGGCATTGGCTCTTAAGCGTGTTATTCGCTGTAACAATAACGTACTTAAGGACAAAGTATTTCTGGGAGGAGTAGAGCATGGACTTCCTCCTTCTTAGCCAAGAAGCCCCACCAGTACCCAGGCCTACTCCTGAGAGCTTCACAGCCGCAGTAGTAGGTATAGCAATCTTCTTGATAATAAGCACGGGCATAGGCTTCTACATGATGCGGAAGGCTAGAACCTACGAAGAGTGGCTAGTAGGGCATAGAGACATAGGTCCGATCGTGACGGGCTTCGCCTTAGTAGCAACATGGCTTAGCGGCTGGGCTATCTTCGGCAACGCTGGACTAAGCTATACTTTTGGTTGGTCAGGGGGCTGGCTAATAGGGATGATGAACATCATGGGCATTGCCATATGCGCGGTCCTAGGTTATAGGATGAGAAGGTACGCAGAGCTAGGTGCAAGGACCGTCCCCGAGGTCTTAAGAGTTAGGTTCGATTCACGGGTGGCGCAATCCCTAGCAGCCATCGCAATGATCATACTTTTAGTAGTTTATGCCGTCGGCCAATTTAAGGCTATGGCTACAGTGTGGATGGCGACAACTGGATCCCCCTGGCTTTGGAGCGTATTAGCCGCAGCTATTCTCGTCTTCGTCTACATGGCGGTTGGGTGATACGCGGGCACCCAGTACGCTTTGTTCTTCCAAGGAGTAGTGCTTACTATAGTGTCGTGGAGCATCGGAATAGCCGCGCTGGCTTGGGCTGGGCCAGCTAACATCGTATCGAAAATGGCGACAGAAACTTTCGTCGCCCCTGGAGGTAGAGTTACACCTATCCCCCTCAGCCATTACACGCTACCGATCTCACCTAAGTACCCTGGCCATGACTGGATAGGTATAAGCGCCGTAATATTCATGTTCCTATTCATGGCCACCGGCTTTCCCCACAATATATCGAGGTTCATCGGCGTAAGGAAAGTTGAGAGGAAGGAGTTTTGGATCTTAATGCTGTGCGTAATCATAGGGTCCACCTCTCCTCTATGGGTAGGAGTACAGGGCTTTGCAGCTAGAGCTTTCTGGGGTGGATCTTTAGTGAGTAGCGAGTTCGCTCAGATGTTCGGTGATGCAGCCGCCATCGAGATTGCCTTGGCGATGGGTCCAGGCGTAGCTGGCCTCTTAGCTGCAGGTGTCTTCGCTGCGGCTGTCTCTACGCTAGCTGGCATGGTCATGATTATGGCCGCTAACGTTACTAGGGACTTAATATACATATATAAGCCTGATATTTCGCCTAGGACAATGCTCTGGGCTACGAGGATCCTCCTCATACCATTCATATTCCTACCATTCTACTGGACCGTAACCGCACCTCCACCGGTCCTAGCAGAGTTCATGGCTGGTGCAGCTGTTGGTCAGGCTGGCATCTTCTTCACGATAGTCGCCATATCGATGTACTGGAAGAGAGCGACTAAGTGGGGCGCCATAGCGGCTACTATTTACGGCATCATCCTAACAATATTGTGCCCCAAGGCTCCTATCGGCCCCATGGTCGGCCTCGGTCACTATGGTATTTGGGCCCTGCTAACGATCTTCGGATGTATGGTGGTCTACTTCGTCTTCAGCTTAGCCACTAAACCACTACCCCCAGAGAAGCTAGAGCGTTTATTTGCACCTAAAACCACCTAAATCACCACACTTATTTTTCGTCGTCATTTAACGTAGGTATCCTCAATATGTATGTGTTGATC
>QMSI01000124.1 GCA_003649615.1 Thermoprotei archaeon
GAGACCAGTGATAGTTCTCCACGAGTATAAGGATTTCTCCTAACCTCTCTCTTTAATACCTCCTTACTCCCCCATATTCTACTCAGGAACATTGTTTTATACATGAAACTGGAACTGATATTCGTTTCTACTAGATAAATAGCTAGGAGAAATATGGAGGCCCGAGACTCTTATAATAGTAATGTAATTGGCGCCGTCAACTTAACATTTTTAGGGCTAATGCCCAAGTTTTTCTAGCTCACAGGCATCGAGCATAGGGCCTCTGATGCGTCGAACCGCTGAGGTTATTCACATCGGGCGAAGGCTCTTTAACCGTAGATCGTGCTACTCTTTCTACACAGTCGACGCGGTTCTCCACTCCCATAGTAGGGTCTAGAAGAATCCTTAATTCATGTAGGTTATCTATCCTGGGGAAGTTAGTTTTGAAGGAATAACCAGTAGGTTAGTCTTCAGGGAAATGGCATGCCACAAAATGGTTGCCTTTTGTTCTTACTAGCTTAGGCTCTTCTACGCGGCAGATATCTCTGGCTTTCCAGCAACGCGGATAGAATCTACAACCCTTCGGCGGATTTATGGGGCTCGGCACGTCGCCGCTTAGTAGTATTTTCTTCCTCTTAACATTTGGATCGGGAACAGGGATAGCTGAAATCAAAGCCTTGGTATAGGGGTGTGCTGGCTCGTCGAACAGTTCCTTAGTCGGCGCGAGCTCCACTATTTTCCCCAGGTACATCACTCCTACCCTATTGCTTATACACTCAATCACACTTAGATCGTGGCTAATAAACAGGTAAGTTAAGCCGTACTCTTTCTGGAGGCTTATGAAGAGATCCAGTAATTGAGACCGCACCGATACATCTACGGCTGAAGTGGGCTCATCTAAAACTATGAAATCAGGGTTAGTTATCAAGGCTCTAGCTATCGCTATTCTCTGTCTCTGTCCTCCGCTGAATTCATGAGGATACCTATATAGGTGTTTCTCGGAAAGCCCGACTCTTTGAAGCATCTTCACAACCTTCTCTATAACCTCTCCACCCCTGGCTAGCTTGTGCACCTTTAGAGGTTCGCCGACTATATCCTTGACGAGCATTCTCGGGTTAAGAGATGTTGTAGGGTCTTGGTATACTATCTGCATCTTCCTCCTCAACTTTCTAAGCTTCTTGCCCTTATACGTGGCGAGATCATACTCTTTCCTCAATCTCTCCAGTTCTCTAAGAGCTGTAGGTGAGCCATCAAGCTCAAGCTCTCTCATCTTCTCCCTAATATTGGGTGGCACGTCAAAGTATATGTGTCCGTCAGTAGGCTTTAGCAGGCGTATCACTGTCTTCCCAAACGTTGTCTTACCACAACCAGATTCTCCGACTAAGCCAAAGCATTCTCCTTTAAATATCGTCAAGTTGATTCCATCCACAGCCTTTACGTCGGCTACCTTTTTCTTGAATAAACCTCCGAATATCGGGTAGTACTTCCTGAGATTCTCTACCTCTAATAGTGCCCTCAACTAGGCTCACCTCTGTATAGGTGGCACGCTACGAAATGATTCTTCTCTACTTCTACCATCTTGGGCTCTACTTTCGAGCATATTTCCATAGCTCTGGGACAGCGCGGATGGAACCTACAACCCGGCGGGGGATTTATCAAGTTCGGAACCTCGCCTTTAATCGACTTAAACTTCTTCCCCGGTCTAGGAATACACTCAAGCAAGGCTTTAGTATAGGGATGGAGCGGTTTCTCAAATATCCTGTTGACGTCGGCTATTTCGCAAATAACTCCCGCATACATAACGGCTACTCGGTCACACATCTCAGCTATTACGCCGAGATCATGAGTTATGTATAGGATCGTGGTGTCAAACTTCTCTTTAAGTTCTCTAATGAGATTGAGAATCTGCGCTTGAACAGTTACGTCTAGGTTTGTCGTCGGCTCGTCGGCGATTAATAATACTGGGTTACAAGCGAGGGCCATGGCTATTACGGCGCGTTGCTTCATCCCACCACTTAGCTCGTGGGGGTACATATTGGCTATCCTCTCAGGATCCGCTATTCTCATATCCTTTAGCATCTTAACCGCCTCGTTCTTAGCGTGTTTCTTTAGCCTGCGCAAGTATAGGTTTAAGAGTGGAATCTTCGAGACTATCTTAAGAGAAAGCGTTCTCGTATTTTTTAGCATTTTTGTGTAGGCCCACTTCTCAAACCTCAAGAATAGCATTTTGATAGGAGAAGTGTCTGCTTTTCGCATTTCCTCGTCGATTTCCTCGAGTATTCTTCTACAAAGTTCCTCCCTTCTATGGAGGATTATCGCCTCTGCTATCTGCTCTCCCACAGTGTACAGCGGGTTAAGAGCTGCACCCGGCTCTTGGAAAACCATCGAAATCTCATTACCTCTAATGTGCATAAGATCTTCCTCGTTAAGCTCAAGCAAGTTCACCCTCTTACCGTCTTTACGCTTGAAGAATATCTCTCCGTCCTCTATCCTGCCCGGTGGAGGGACTAAGGCTAGAATTGAGAGAGAAGTCACGCTCTTACCGCAACCAGTCTCGCCGACCAGTCCTAAGGTTTCTCCCTTCCTAAGGAATAGATTAACTCCTTCGATAGCTTTTACGACTCCCTCGTATGTGTAAAACCTTACCACTAAATTTTTGATGTTAAGTAATTCCTCCATGCTACCTCCTCCTCAGCATGGGGTCGAGAATATCTCTAAACGCATCACCTAGCAGGCCCCATCCCAGCACGAAAGTAAATATGAAAATACCCGGTATTATGAATGTGTACCAGTACTCGTATGGGTTTGTGGGCGTTCCAATTATCCAGTTCCTCGATAGAGCTATCATCTGCCCCCAGTCGGCATATCCGATTGGAGCACCAAGTCCTAGGAAGCTGAATGCGGCTACAGTCAGCACTATACTCCCCATGTCAAGAGACGCCACAGCTAGGAGCGGGTATATGGCATTCGGCAATATGTGCCTGACTATCACTCTAAAGTCCGTGCAACCAATGGCTTTAGCCGCTTCGACGAAGTCCTCCTGTTTAATCCTTAACACTTCTCCTCGTATTAGCCTAGCGTAAGTCGGCCACCCTATTAGGATGAGTGCGATCATCACGCTTTCAAGACTTGGACCAAGTATTACGACTAGAACCATGACCAAGACGATGCCGGGAAAGGCGTAGATAACATCAGTGAGCCTCATGAATATCTCATCGATCTTGCCGCCGTAATATCCTGAGATACTTCCAATGAATATCCCTATGAGAACGGTGCAACCTATGACTATGACTCCGACGCGGAACGCTGTCCTAGTACCCCAGATACACCCATAGTATATGTCGTACTGTCCCTCGGCTGTGCCGAACGGATGTTTCGGGCTGGGAGGCCTGGGCGTGACAGAGAAGCCATCTCTAGGTATCATATAAGGGTCGCGCCAACCC
>QMSI01000125.1 GCA_003649615.1 Thermoprotei archaeon
CCTCAACCATAGTCGCGGTAATCTACGCGCGGGTGAAGTCTCATAGGGTTCTGGGATTCGCGAACGGAGATGTTCTGGGATTTTGTTATGAACTCGCGAAGGCCGCCGCCCTCATATCCTCAGCAACCCTAACATCTCTGTGGATAGGGCCATGATCGAGGAGCTTAGCCGAGGATTTGAGGCGGTCTTCAGCACTCTCAAGGCGATTTATCCGCCGAGCTTGGCGATCGGCCTATTCGCATTATTGCTCGCCATCCTCCTAGACCTCCTCTACCCCCGTCATCGAGGCCTGATGCTTAGAGTCCACCCCGTGCATACGTGCTTCTTGATGGCTAAGCGGCTTATGAGACCATACGCTGGAAGGGCTTATGGCGTGATACTGGCCCTCACGTGCATCCTAGTTCACCTAACTCCACCCATGGCCATGCTTACGGCAATCTATCTAGCCGGATCTTGGGCTGCGCCGATCCTCTGGCTAACCGCGGCAACATGCATCTTAAAACTTAGCTTCTCGATAAGATTGCTGGCCGAGATCGGGCTTAGGGTCGGTGATTGCGCTAGGGCGGGCGATTGGAAGGATGCGAGATTCTGGGCCCAGCAGCTCGTTAGGAGGGACGTATACTCGCTTGACGAGGAGCACGTGCTATCGGCGGCGGTCGAGTCCCTCGCCGAGAGCCTCGTGGACGGGATAGTCTCCCCGCTATTCTATTACCCGCTTCTAGGGGTGATTGGGCCATATCTACAGAGGATCGTGAACACGCTCGACGGGGCCATAGGGTTTAGGAGTAGTGAATTTGAAAGGGTCGGATGGTTCTCAGCCAAGCTCGACACGATAATGAACTATCTCCCAGCTAGATTATCGGCCCTCTACATAATCTTCTCATCCCTCTTACTCGGCCACGACTGGAGGGGCGCTTGGAGGATTTGGAGGAGAGATCATGATGGGACTGAGAGCTTGAACGCGGGCCACCCCATGTCGGCCATGGCCGGAGCCCTCGGCGTGAAACTTGAGAAGATGGGGCATTATGTTCTCGGAGATCCCATCAACAGTCTGGATTGGCGGCGAGTATACGATGCCGTGAGGATAGTGGTGTGTTCAACCATCCTCCACCTAATCCTCGTGACGGCCGCCATGATAATGGTCTATAAATGGTTTTGAAGATGATTGTTCGAAAGGTCGATGGGAAGCCTATCCGCTGAAACGAATCCTTCGAAATCCCCTCATCAAAGATTATATAGCTACTCCATCGACTCAATGAATGGGAGCCGGGGAAATGGGAATCTATCATATAACCTATGCGCCTAAGCCGAGGGAGCTATGCGTATACTTTGATGGGCCGTGCAACTTCTCATGCCATGGATGCATCTGCAGGAATCGTCTCCTCGACATACATTTGGACGAGAGATCGGAAGGGGTGAGGCCCTCGATCTCGGCTGAAGATGCCCTGAGGCTCGTCGAGGAGCTTGACTTCAAGAGGGTGATCTTCATGGGATTCGAGCCGACCGTGAATCGAGAGTTCTATAGGCTCGCTAGGGCGATGAAACTCCAGTTCAACTCATATAACGTGCTCCTAACGAATGGCTATAAGTTCGTGGAAGCCGATATAGTGGACTCGGTCTGTGTCAGCATCAAGGCCATAACCGAGGAGATCTTTAGGAGGTTCACGGGGAGGAAGGGGTCTAAGAGAGTCCTCCAAAACTTTAGGAGATATCGAGATCTAGGACTGGAGCTTAGGGCTGAGAGCATAATGGTGCCGGGCTTGATAGATGCCGATGAGATCGAGAGGATCGCCGAGTTCATAGCGGAGGTTGATCCAAGAATCCCGTATCGGATAGATGGCTATATACCGATGGAGAATGATGTGTATAGGAGGCCGACGATCGCGGAGCTTGAGGAGGCTAGGAGGAGGGCGGAGAAATATCTTAGGAACGTCTCGATACTATATCATGGAATGAAGCCAAAATATGCTGTGAGGAGAATATATTAGTCCCCAAACCTCTTCTCGGCCAACCTCCATCCACGGATGTTGAAGACCGCATAACCTCTTGGGATATGCTCGATCTGGCCTTCGAGGACTTCGATCCGCTTCTTGAATATCGGGCCATCTAAGACAAGTGTGTGGTATTCGCCATATTCGCCGCAGGGATCTACTCCGGCATTCTCTAAAATCTTTATCACTTCTCGATCGAATATCCTCCCAAGCAATTCCTCGGGTAACTTATCCAGCTTAGCGCATACGATCATGGCCTTGAAGCCAGCGTCCAAGAACTCCATCATGAGCTCCTCCTCATCCTCTCCGTAGAGCGGCGAGAGCGCCTTAACTCCAAGCTCCTCGCAGACCCTTATGGTCCAACGCCTATGCTCCTCCAGGAAGATGTCTCCGAAGACCACCCCCTCCGCCCTCAGCCTACATTTAATCTCCTCAACAGCCTCCTTGAAGACTTGCTCATAGCTCTCCCAGCTAGCGGTCCTCTGAACTATCGGTAACTCCAAGGCCTTCGCCTGATCAATGATTATCTTAGGGTTGAGGCCATGGACTCTAAAGCCTTCTCCAGCTCGGGTCGCGATGTTTAGGAGGCAGACAGGCTCAAGTCCATCGTTTAAGGCCTTGTAGAGCGATAGGCAACTATCCTTACCACCACTCCAAGAGACTATCACCTTCAAGACCGATACAACTACTTGGATGATGTCCGGAGGAATTTATATCCATGATCCCGATTAGGGATCTTCGGGGTTGATGGTTCCGGAGAGACTCTGTAGAGAGCTTAGAGAGATTCTCGCGAGAGCCGTTGAGAGGAATCTCGGGGACGTGATCCTCCTCTCTGGAGGCCTAGACTCAAGCATCATCGCCTTACTCGCCTCAAGGATCGGGGACGCGAAAGCCATATCGGTGTATCTTGAAAACTCTCCAGGTAGCGATCTAAGCTATGCGAGGATGGTTGCGGTTTTTCTCGGGATCGAGCATCTGATCCGCGTCTTCGACCTAGATGAGCTTGAGGATGCGATCCGATCCACCATAAGGATCTTGAGGACATTTGACCCGATGGAGGTGCGCAATAGCGCCGCCATCTACATAGCGTTGAGACATGCGAGGGATAATGGTGGGAGGGTTGCAATGACCGGGGATGGGGGAGATGAGTTGTTCGCAGGCTACAGCTTCCTCTATAATCTGGATCTCGAGGAGCTGGATCATAAGATTAGGGAGATTTGGAGGAGGATGAGCTTCTCGTCGACCACGCTTGGAGAGGCGCTTGGAATAAGGATCAAGCAACCATTTCTAGATCGAGAGGTTTTGTCATTCGCCGAGAACCTCGACTCAAGATTTAGGATAGGCTTTAGAGATGGAAAACGATATGGGAAGTATATTCTGCGGATGGCGTTCGAGG
>QMSI01000126.1 GCA_003649615.1 Thermoprotei archaeon
ACAACGTCCGCACTCCCAAACCTCTAAGTAGAGAAGAGATGCACAACTCCAATTTAACCTTGTCGCTGAGCATACTCCATCACGCACATCAACCCTTTTCCAAATTTAGGTTTTTTAGGCGAAGAAGCCTAAGAAGTCTCTCTATCTGCATCCCTCTTCGGTCCTTCAAGTCTCTGTATATTTTCTCCATGAGATTTATGAATTTGGATTCCCTCTTTATAGCTGTGGAGAGAACCCTCCTAACGTTCTCGACATCGTTATGCGGTATGAGAAGCGGATAGTCTTCTCCTAGAACTTTTTTGATCGAAGGGTTCTCGCTTAGAATGAGGGGTCGACCAGCCGCCAGCCCCTCAGTTATGACGTGGGGTATCCCATAAGGTTCGTCGGAGACGTTTACAATGAAGTCGCAGGTCGCTATGAGGCCGCGGTACTGAGCGTCGGGGAGGAAGCCCGGAAAGACTATGTTCGAGGCGTTCAGTCTACGCGCCTTTTTGATATGCTCCTTCAAGTGTTTGGGGTTTCCAGTCACCACCACGATCAGATCTTTTTCTCCTTTAGAGGCTTCGATGAGCAGATCCGGCCTTTCCAGAGGATTACCGGTTCCACAAGGCATTAGGATAACCTTCTTATCCTTGGGGAAGCGTTCCCTCACGGAGAGGTCGGCTCCCTCCATCCAGCTCTTATCGACAAAGTCGTAGATCGTGAGTGTTCTCTCTGCACCGATCCTTGCCAGCTCGCGTTCCCAGTCGTCCGAGTACGTCATGTTCAAGTAGGCATTTCTAATGCAGAATTCTTCAACAGCCCTTATGAAGGACTTGACGATGGGGTTCCTTATGAAGCCGCTCATGCTCCAGATGAAGTGGTGGTCGATGACGACCCTAGTCCTATATAGTACACTGTAGACCAAGCATGTCAGGGCGGCGAATATCGGGGGATTCTGGACGATAACGATGTCAGGCCTACTCTTCACGAGCTTTATGAAGGTCATGAGGGCTTGAATCAGGTATCGCATGGGAGAGAGGATCTTCTCCCTATAAAAGATGCTGTAGTTCCAAATCTCCGCCCCCAAAAGTTCACGTATATCATGCATCCTCCTTGAACCTTCAGGGGTCCACGTGAGACAGAGTATCCTTAAGGGATATTGATTCAGCAGCTCTACTTCACCATAAAGAGCTTACGCCTTAGTCTCTAATGAAGTATTTGGTCAGCTCCACCGCTTTTAGGTGAGGCGTCGGGTAGTCTAACCGAAAGGAGCCCCATCGACCAGAGCCGAGACCAAATCGAAAATAAAGGGTAAAGGCCAAAAGAGAGAAATAGAGTGACCTGCAACTAAGTAGAAAGGAGGTGTTGCAAGGATGAGAATGATGGACTTGGTCTTCAGGGCTTGGTATTACTTCAGGATCGGCTACAGCACCTACTTGGCTTTTATGGTAGCCTTCATGTCGTACATAACCGTGATCTACAAGCTGGCCATCCAAGACTTAGCTCTAAGCTGGGTCTTCCCCCGCTTCTACACATTCATAATCTTCTCACTGTTCACAATAGTTCCGCTGGCCGTGCTGATAGGTTGGTTCCACATGAAACGGACGCTCGCATACTCAGCATCCGTAGCCATAAACGTCGAATCGAACCCATACAACTACATGATCTTGCCTGGAAAAGAGACTGAGATCATCTGGCCGATGCACACGCTCTACTTAACCGCGTTACAGAAGATACTGGAAAAAGAGAATATGCTCTCTCCAGAAGAAAAGAAGGCGTTCGAGGAAATCTTAACGAAGATCAAGAGGCTGAGAGAAGGCCAGATCGTCGGCGTGCCAAGACACAAAATACTCGCCAAACTACAGAAAACTTCCCGGTGACAAGTAGCCTACCAGAACGTCGTATGAGCGAAAATTTCCTCATCTTCTTCAGAAGGTATATTCATCCCCAAAGGAGAGAATTGTACCTGACGGATCGCAGCTTGTTCTCTGTTCCATAAATAGGGTGATCTACCTAAGTATCTCCTCTTCTCTGAGTACTCTCTTAATGTTCTCTCTGAAGCTTTTGGAGCTGAACTTCTCTGCATGCTTGGTTATTCTCGATACCTCAACGTTTTCACGGAGTGCACGATCTATGCAGTCGCGGCATTCCTTGACGTTATTGTAGACGTATCCTAAGTCTCCGATAGCCTCCCTCACCCCTCCACTGTTATGCACTACGGGTATACATCCGGCGGCCATGGCTTCGACTACGCTTATGCCGAAGTGTTCACCTATCATCGTGTGGAGGTAGACTTTGGCCTTACCCAATATTGAGAAGAGTTCTTCGCTTGAGAGGTCTGTGAGCAGCTCCACGTTGCTCGGTTTTGAAGATTCGATCTTTCTGTAGTAGTTCTCGTCTTGTCTCCTACCCATTATCAGAAACTTTACTTCTGGCATGAGCCTAGCAACTTCCAGGACCATCTCATAGTTCTTCTCTCTCACGAATCGCCCGACCGTTACGACGAGCTCTTCTTTAGTGGCAGGTCTTATCTCATCGACATCGACGGGGGGATATATGACCGTAGCATCCATCCCCCACCTCTCCTTAATAGCGTTTCTCGTGTATTGGCTGTTGCAGAGAAACAGATCAATCTTACGTATCTGGCGGCGCCAATACCATATGACCGGAGCGTAATAAGCTCTCCAGAACAATCTCGAGAAAGACTTAGCGCCCTCTAGGTGAACCAGATACTCCGGATAATGGACATAAGCGACCCTCTTCGCTCCAACATTACAGGTAAACATGACGTCTTGAGTTAGAATCTCTAGATCGGCCTCGATCATCTTGATTCTCGTCACCATTAAACGGTGATGGAGAACCCTTTGGTAGACTAGGAACTTCTTCACCTTAGGTTCAAAGGGCTTGTACGGAACCCTATCCACGTCCTTGAGAAGGGTTGAACCCGAGAGCTCGACGAGCTCCTCTTGGTTGACCGGCTCACTGACAAGTGTTACATCATGCCCCTCCTCGAGCAGAGCCCTAACTATCTGTAAACAGACCTTTTCCCCACCACCCATAACATGCATATACGGATGAACAACCACTACTCTCAATTTGTTGAGACAGCCTCATACTCTACTTGGCCTTCATTTAATATTATAATTGTTGCGATCCTTATATCGGCTTCACAACTGAGATATAAAAAATTAAATAAGGAGAAATGGTAAGAAGAGAAGCTGGACATAGCGATGAATAGAGCCGGCGTTAATAGGATATTCATACTTGGCTTGGACGGTCTTGAACATGATCTTGTAGAGGAATGGAATCTTATACATTTAAAGC
>QMSI01000127.1 GCA_003649615.1 Thermoprotei archaeon
GCATACGACGGTATTTACATCGAGCTGTGAGAGGACCCTTTCCAGGTCTTCAACTTCCTCTTCCTTAACGCCCGAGGTCTCCCTCTGTACCCAAGGGATTCCTAGGGCTTCTGACAGTAAGTCCATCACATTGAGCGCTGCTGTATGATACATCCAGGAGTCCTCTCTCCTCGGCACCATGGTTACTAAATAGGTTACTTCCACTCCGTTTTCTAGTGCTAAGTGGAGAGCTCTCGTGGAATCTTTACCTCCCGTAAATAGGACAGCTGCTTTGTCCGTCAAGTCTATAACCTAAAGCGTTTCTTTGGAAGCGAGCTATGCGCAAGTCTAGGGAAGCTTACTCGCTTATAGAAGATTTACTGCAGAATAGATCCTCTTACTTCTCTAAGGGGGCTTTAAACTCTGAAGGACGTAAACTCGTAGCTAGGCTCCTTAAGATCATGGCTGAGCTTTCGCCTAGGCACTTTGCTAGGCTTAAGCGGCTATATCCTTTTGCCGCTGAGGAAAGGTGGGTGGAGGTGCTAATTGAGCTGAGAGAGGAGTTACTTCAACTATAGGTGAAGCTTAAGGCTTCTATTCTAACTCCTTGAATAGACATGTGCCTTATGAACTCGCATACCCCTTCTATGCTACTCCAGTACATTTGAGGGACTTCAAGAAGCTCAGCTTCAGGGAATGCTTGTTTTAAAAGAGATCTTAGTTGATGTAGGTCCTCGGAGTTGAAACCCCATATCAATATCGTTTGCTTAAAAGGTGTTTTGAGGTCAGCTATGGTTTTAAAGGACACAGTTTTAAGCGCAGCTACTACCCGCGGCTTTATGCCGTAAGCGTTGTTAAGATACATGTAGATCTCCTCAGTCACCGAGGGTGCTCTTCCAGCTCCGAAGTGTTGTCTATAAAGTTCGAGCTGTTTTTCATTTAATAAGTAGCTTGTCCTCATAATGTTCGGTACCACTACATCCACTAGCAGCTTCTGATCTAGCCAACTCTCTACTTGGTCTAGTGTCTCCTTTAAACCTATGTAGGGGATAGCCAAGAACACGGCCTCGCCATACTCTGCAGCTTCTATGTTAGAGCAGCCGATTAAGTCGCCGCTAGCTTCCCTTAACTCGCTCTGCAGCTTCTCGATGAAGAGCTGTGCCCTCTTAGGGTCTCTAGACCCTACGTATACTAGCCACCCAGCCTTAGCATAACGTAGAGCTAAAGCACTTCCTTCTCTCCCAGTGCCACCGATTATACCGAGCTTCCTCATTAACTGCGCCTCAACAACCTCCAATTTTAGTTGGGCTTGGGGGCTTATAGCCCTAGCTCTCAATGATGGGCGTCAGTCCGCCCATCGACGTCATGTCTCTCTTCCTAAGACCGTCGTCTCTTCATCCGCCCAGGAAAAATCGGTTTTTCTCCTTGAAAAAGTTTAGGTTTAACTTCTTTAACGCATCTTAAGGGGTTAGCGGCCTTGAAGGAGATGCTGAGGATAGCTGCTTCCTCCGATATTCATAGCCCCAAGAACCTCGACCTCTTTAGAGCCTCGGCCCACCGTTTAAAGGAGGCCGACCTCCTCATTCTGGCTGGCGACCTTATCTATAAAGGCCGGGTCTCTGAGCTCGACCATGTCATAGAGGCTGTTACAGCTCATTTTTCCGGCCCTGTGGTGGCCTGCTTCGGCAATGAGGAGTTCGACGAAGTTAAGGAGGAGCTTAAAGATCGTTCACGTGGAGTTATAACTTGGCTCGACGATGAGGCTCTTACGCTAAACATCAAGGGCTACATCGTCGGCCTTATAGGTACGAGAGGCTGCCTCGATCAACCTACTTCTTGGCAGCTTAGAAACATACCTGGCATCAGGGAGCTCTACGAGAAAAGAGTGGGAACTGTGGATAGGTTGTTGGCTGAGCTGAAGGGAGACTTCAGGATACTCTTCTCACATTATGCTCTATTGCGTGAAACTTTGAAGGGGGAGAACCCTAGGATTTGGCCTCAACTTGGGTGTTCTAGGATGATTGATGTTCTTAAACGTAGGAGGCCCTCCGTAGCTATCCACGGCCATGTGCACAACGGTAAGTTGTTAAAGACCAAGATCGATGGTACGCTAGTTCTCAACGTATCCCTGCCTGCTACCAATGAAATAGTGTTCTTCACTCTTCCCTCATATGAGGAAGGCCAGCCACCACTAACTTCCTTCTTCTAGCCACCAGCGACTGGCGGGAACAACGAGATGGTGTCCCCTTCCTTTAAGACGGTCTTGTTCCCTTCTAGGCCTTCAATATCCTTCCCATTCACTAAAACCCTACACTCGGTCAAATCTTCTGCTAAGGCTTCTCCTCGTCGGCTAACCAACAGCTTCAATAAGTCCTCTACGCAAGCTCTTTCATCAACTTCAGCTTCCTCGTCTTTAACTCCTAGTTTTTCTCTTAGGGTAGCGTAGTACTCCACCTTAACCTTCAAATTACCGCCACCCTTAAACCCTCTAGCCTCCTAGCCTATTAATCGAGCTGAGGTATCGGCTGGAGGAGAGAGTTGGCAGGATACACGGGTAAGGTATTGCGGGTTGATCTCTCCACACATTCCCTAAGTGTAGAGGAACTTAACTGGAAGGTGGCCCATGACTTCGTAGGTGGCAGAGGATATGCAGCTAAGGTGCTTTATGATGAACTCGAACCAGGCGTTGACCCGCTAAGCCCTGACAATAAGCTAGTGTTTATGACAGGTCCCCTAACCGGTACCTTAGCACCTACATCGGGAAGATTCTGTGTATCCTCTAAATCTCCTCTCACCAATACTCTTTTTGACGCGCAGTCAGGGGGGTTCTTTGGTCCTCAGCTTAAGAGGGCTGGCTTCGACGGGATCATAGTGGAGGGCTCAAGCGACAAGCCGGTATATCTTCTGGTACGTGAAGGACAGGCTGAGCTCCACGAAGCTTCAGCTTTATGGGGTAAGACAACTCACGACACCGAGGCGTTGCTTAGACAGAAACATGAAGGTGCGAGGATAGCGTGCATAGGCCCAGCAGGAGAGAACCTAGTCAGGATGGCGTGCATAGTAAATGACTTGCATAGAGCAGCTGGTAGAGGCGGTTTAGGAGCTGCCATGGGAGCTAAGAGACTAAAGGCCATCGTTGCGCAAGGAAACCTAAACATTCATCCAGCTAATCCTTACGCGTTTAAAAGGGAGGTTGAAAAGGCCTTAAAGGTACTTAGAGGACACCCTCTAACAGGTGATGGTCTAGGAAGGTATGGAACAGCTATCTTAACCCACCTTGTAAATAAAGCAGGTCTATTGCCTGTAAGGAATTTTCAGTCGAGC
>QMSI01000128.1 GCA_003649615.1 Thermoprotei archaeon
CTCAGCCAGCACGAGTTCCAGCGCGTCCTGGAAGCCACGCACGTAGCTCTGCCTATCCATCCCCATCCCCAGAAGCTAGGCTCACGGCCAATTTACCTTATAAGACGTTGAAGCTCACGACCAAACATCGCGGGAGGGACAGTTTAGTGAAGGTAATGGTTCTCCGACCTGGAGCTCCTAGTCTCGGAGAACTTACGGGGCGTGGCTTTGGGTAAGACTTATGAGCGTTACGAGTTCACGGCCAAGCGCCCCAGGCCGGGTGATAAGCATGAGGAGAGACCTTATCATAGCCATATCGGTCTCCAGCATAGCGATCTTAATGGGCGCTCTAACAACTCTAGGCTTCCTAGGCTACATCTACGTCCCCTGGGTTGGCGCTAGAGTGAAAAACGTAGAGTATGAGATCGCCATTTACGGGGGTGCACCAACGCTAGTGGTCCGATTCTCAACTAACGTGTATCCTGTTGACGTAATCTTACTAGGCCCCGGGCCTAAAGGTCCTAGAACCGAGCTTGACAGAGTTACAGTATATAGCTCCCAAGATATTCCCGCCCGCCTATTCTTCAGCAAGATAGCCGGTCATCCTATCCCCGGCTATAACGTCCCTGCCGGGACATACTATCTGATGTTCATGTATAAAGGAGACGTGCTCTTAGAGCAGAAAATAGATCTTCAGGGGCCCGTTCTCACCATAAAAAGTGCAGAGCTATTCATCAACTTCACAATATATTGGACTCAAGTCGGCTGGCGTATTGAAACCATCACCCTCACAGCCACCAACGTAGGAGATTGCCCCGCATTCATTAATTGGATCAAGCTCTACGTCTATGAGCTAGATAAGACCTTAAACTTCAAAACCGAGACCGCCATAGAAGTCGGAGAGACTTCCACGTTCACAGCCAGGTATTGGGGGTTTGATATCCCCATTCAGTCGCCCGGGATCTACCATGCTAAAATCATCGTGAGCCTAGGCACGGCCAACTTCACGTATGAAACCAGCTTCACGACAACAGCTCCTCAATTAGAACTTGTGGAAGCATATTACTATTACTACTACTATCCTGACTACGATAAATACGTCATAACTCAACTCGACATTACCATCAAAAACACGGGCCCGGTGCCAGCATACATATTCTCGATTACCGTTGTGGTCAATGGCGCTAGCGATACATGCGCCTTTTCGCTTCCACAAACCGTTAGACCAGGGCAGACCATTACACTCACGATTTACATTAGCTTAATCGTATATGGCACGGGAGTCTATGATGCGAACATCATCATAGACCTTGGCGTAACCACGGTCTCATTCTCCGGTCAGATCGAATTAACACCGCCCTAGCCCTCCCGGTCTTGGAGAACTAAATGGCTCCCTTAAGGCTCAGGGAGCGGTCTTCATCCGCAAATGAAGACCAAGAACGCCCTCCCTCTCCCTTTCTTATTTAGTTCTAGACGCCTTAGGCCAGGCCAGTTGATGTGTGATTTGGCCGTGAATTCCTCAGCTTACGAGCACCTAAGCTAAGTTTTTTCCCGAGATGGAGGGGGCTCAAATGGCGTAGTTCAGGACCTTGAGTTTCGGGCCTTTTGGCAACGGGTCGAAGCAGAAGGGCTCGAACTTTGTGCCCTCGACCCAACCCCAGCCCTTGGGGAGGGCGTCCACGGCTTTCTGCCACACACGGCTCTTGTCCGGCACGATGGCACCAGCCAAGTATATCTTGAACTGGAACTTGCCCTTCACGCGGAAATCGAGGTCGAAGTGGTTCTGAGTGGCCGCGTAGAGACTGGTCAAGTTCTTTCTGAACTCCTTGACCATGCGGGCTATCTCCTTGTTCAGATTCCAGAGCTCTCCCTGGGCGTTGGCGGGGGCGAGGTCTTCAATCTCATCAAAGAAGAGGCTTACCCAACCGTGGGGCTTGTAGCGCAGGAGCTTGAAGACCTCAAGCCATCTGGCCGTGAAATCAAGAGGGTCTGTGGCATGAATGTAGAGCACGTTGACGTAGTCGGGATGGCAAGCGTCTAGGACAGCCTGAGGGGTCTCAACAGGCACGATGGGCACATCGAGACCCACGGGCTCGCCCGTAATACCATCCACAATGATAGGCTCTGGCCCGAGATAGAGGATGCGGACGGGGATGCCCATCTCCAGGAAGTCAGCCCAGAGACAGTCCTCCTGGCCTCGCCAGATTATCACCTCATCTGGGCCATAGATCTCATAGACGCCACGCGCTACCCACTCCAAAAGCGTGGTCTTGCCCGAGCCCTGGGGGCCATAGACTATCGCCAGGCGGCCCCCCTCGCGCAGATCGCGCACCAAGAGCTTCTTCAGGATATCAGGATACTTCCTAGTCGCGAGGCTCCTCAGCATCCCCCATCACCAGCTGTTCCAGGAGCTCCTCTGCTTCCCGCTCCTGGATGTAGTTGATGAGCCACTTAATGTTCACGTGCTTGGTCATCTTGCCCAATAGTGCCGGGTGGACCTTGCGCTTGGCTAGGTCCGTGATGCGGGCGTATCGGAGCGTGTGAGTGTTCAAGCCGATGCTCTGGGCGAAGACCTCCACAGCCGCGAGGGATGCTGGCCGTGGGCATTTGTCCGGCTTAGGTATATCGGGCGGGATGATGATAAGACGCTGTCTCTGCCCCCTTCTGTGCTTCCTCACCCGGACCCAGACCTTCCTCTGGCCCGTCTCTAAATAAGCCAGATAGGCATCATAAGCCTCGCTCACTCGGGCAGCGTTTTCGAGCTGAATGAAGAGCACGTAGAGGTTAGCCAGTCTCTTCCTGGCTCGCTTGTAGCCTAGTTGAGCTTGTCTCCTCGCGATCTGAATGAGTGTGAGCAGCCTAGTCCTTAACTCGCCATATGGGATGCCCCTATCCCAAGTGCCCTCAAGTCTCATCGCCCACTTCCCACTCATCCTCTTCAGACACCTGGCAAATAAATAAGTAGTCGAGTTAGCGGGACAGCAACTCGGGCTTTAAATGAATGACAAAAATGGGATGGGGAGCCATCCGCCCTTGGGCGGGCTTCACTTGATGATGTCCTCGGGCACGCGGAACAGCGAGACGCCCGATACCTTGTTGATGACGAGCGCATAGACAGCGCCATTCTTGAAGCGCCTGACGCCGAAGTATTGCCCATCAGCGTAGATGTTCTCGTAGATGACTTCACCGCGCTCCCACCACGCGGGCTTGAACCTAAGCGTGGGCTCCGGACACGTCTCCAACCACCTGAGCACCTTCTCCCGGATCTCCATCGCTCTCACCTTCTGTCCTGAGCCAGCAGATGTTTGATC
>QMSI01000129.1 GCA_003649615.1 Thermoprotei archaeon
CTATTACAGGGTTAGCAGCATTCACCCTTAGAACCTCTGACGATTTTAGGATGTACTGGGGGACACCTCTCAGCGATCTAGAACACGTGAATATAGACAACTTGGTTGAGCAGTTGAAGATAGCTTTCCACATAATCTGGGAATTTGCCAACGACCCTGATCTAGGCTTAGATTGGGAAGCTATAGCTCCTAGCAGGTTGAGGGTAGGGGGAGGAGCTCATGGAGGAATTATACGAGGAAGTGGTTTCTCCTCTCTCAGAGGAGTTGTACTGGAGTATAATGTGACTAGGGGATGGTTCCAGCCTGTACCATATGCACTAGTTGTTATAAGACCGGTGATCGGAGACCATGTGATCACATATCCCTTCTCGATCGTGATAACTAAGGCTGATGATAGAGGGGAGTTTGTGGTAAGGGGGTTAATGCCATCTGTTATCAGTGAGACACGCACATCATACATGGTAACTGCTTGGAAGCTCGATTCCGATGATGTACATATAGCCTATGCTCCGGATAATGGGGTTTATGGGAAGGAAGTTAATAAGCTGGTACAAATTGCAGCGTCGGACGTTAACTGCTCCGTAGCAGTCTTTAGGTGCGGGACTATAGGCATCTTAGATGTCTACAGTCCATTAACGTTGACTCCAACAGAGATCCTAGATACCAGGTCTGCTCTCGAGACTATAGCTTCCCAACCGGTCGCGATAACCCCCTACAATATAAGGACAGGGGCCGAGAGCTTCCAATATGGAGTGTATTACCTAGGTTACGAGCCCATAGCTCTGGTTTTCGTAAATCCATATGAGCCAGTAATGATTAAGGTGACTTATGGAGCACCAGCTAGAGCTACTAGCTTTGTAGTTAACGCCAGCACCCAGTATCCTGAAGGTTACGGGTACGTACTAGGGGATAAGCCGCTACTCTACATCTCACTGATAAACCAATCAGCTAAGGACATGTACCTAGTATCTAAGGCACGCTACTCGAGGGCTAGCGGCTACCTACTAAGACACTTGTCGCTTGAGAGGTATCTGGCGTTAGCTTCAAGACACCTCTCATTAGCTGAAGATTACGCTCAGAGTGGAGATTACAGTAAAGCTTGCGGGGAATATGCATTGGCATGGATCTTAGTAGTTAAGGCGTACGATTATGTCCAGAAGCTCATCTCCGAGTCCGCTATTACCACACTTATTGTAGGAGCACTTATAATTGCAGCAGCTCTGCTTTTGGAACGTCTCTTGTTCACTGGCGGAGGTATGGGGAGGCTATTCCGCACGCTACTAGTAGTAGCAGCAATGTTTACACTGTTCTTCACGACCTTCCCGGGATACAAGCTCATATTCAGTCCTTTCATGCTGATACTGGCCATACCGTTAGCCTACATGTTGATTACGATAGTACTCCTCTTCATTAACAAGGCCTTAGAGGAGGTTAAGAGAAGGCGTACTGAGCTCCTCGGCGAGCATGAAATCGAGCGTGGCTACACCTCATTCCTACTGCATGGAGTCACGATCTCCTTAAGGTACATGAGGAGAAGGAGGGTACGTTCAACTCTCACTATGATCACTATAGTAGTGACTGCCTTCGCTATGGTGAGCCTGGCATCAGTCGCTCCTCATACCATAATTCGTCAAGTACCGATAGGAAGTACCGACAGCTTTTATGAAGGCTACTTGGTGAAAATGTACACATTTGGCCAAAACTTTGAACCGCTTGATAGGTACACGGTCGAATTCGTTAAGCACGCGTTTGGCGATCTTAGCGTTAATCCTAGGGTATGGGTGTACCCACAAGTGCAGCTACCACAGATGAACCTAGCCTCAGATATGTGGTATAAGGGGAGAAGCGTAAGGGTACCAGCCATGCTCGGTCTCTCCGCGAGGGAGATGGAAGTAATATTTAAGGACTCTCTCCTAGAAGGACGCTTACCTCTACCTGATGAGGTGAGCTCTCCGGTATGCATAGTTTCGAAGGCCATAAAGGAGGAATTAGGGTTAAGCGCTGGAGATAGGGTTATCTGGTGTGGTATAGAATTCCTAGTCATCGGAGTATACGACGAGAACTACGTAGGATTGATAATAGGGGATCTCACAGACCTTGACGGGTACCCCATGCTACCGTACGATCCGCTAACAGTACCTCAGATCTCCAGAGTAGCTACTGAAGAGGCGGTACAATACGAAATACTGCCCTTACCCAATATAGTCATAGTGCCTTACGAGTATGCATTGGATATCGGCGGATACGTGATGTCAGTAAGCATCCCGGCACCAAATCTCAATTATTCTGACACGTTGGAGATATTGGCACTCCTTGACCTGAGAACTTACACGAGGTTTGAAGGAGTTTCCTATGCAAGCTCCATAGTAACAGTATATTCACTATTAGGCTTTGAGCAAATCTTAGTTCTTACACTCATAGCCTCGCTTAATATATTGATAACCATGCTCGGAGCTGTACAGGAACGTCGAATGGAAGTACATATACACTCAGTACTAGGTTTAAGCCCGAGAGAAGCTGCACTGCTATTCCTGCTAGAGATAACGGTGCACGCAGTAGTAGGCATAGCTATAGGCTATCTCATCGGGATAGGGGTCAACTACCTCTTACTCAAGTATAAGGTGCTACCTAGCGTATTCATATTCAACTACTCCTCCTCGTCCATTCTCCTCACTATTACTATGATACTGGTAGCAGCTCTCTTCGCAGTAGTTTACCCTATGAGACTCGCCTCCAGGATGGTCACCCCCTCGTTTGAACGTAAATGGAGGTTAACTGTAAGGCCTACAAGGGATGCGATCGAGGTTAGGATGCCATTCATTCTACCTAGGCACGAGGTGCTAGCCTTGTTCAGGTACCTTCGCGAGTACTACTCAAGTGTTAGTGAGGAGGAGCTGAGAAGCTTCAGGTTTATAGAAGACTTAGAGATCGATGAGACGGAGCCTCCTAAGCTTCATTCACGAGTAGCTCTTGCACCCTACGAGGCCAACATAACTCAAGCTTTTTGGCTAATTGCTCAACCCATAGATAAGGGTAAGTACGCGCTATGCCTGAACATTAAAAAGCTCACCGGCTTAAGAGCACGATCGGCATGGCTGTCTTCAAACTACCACTTCATAAACTCAATACGTAAGCAAGTGCTCCTGTGGAGAGGGTTAAGCGATGAAGAAAAGAAAAAGTATTATCGGCAGTAAGCCTGCACATACCCGAGGAGTTAGTAGGTCTCGTCTTGCTTAAGAGGATACTTCCCATAC
>QMSI01000130.1 GCA_003649615.1 Thermoprotei archaeon
CCCCACGGAGAGGGCGAGCCAGTCCAGCCTGATGAATCCAATATCGGCCTCCTCGGCCAGCTTCTCCAGGAAGGCGAAGCCCTTCCAGATGTCGCCTCCCACGATGAAGGGGGCCGCGACTAGCGCAAGGACGCTGAGCAGGGCCACTGCGGCCCCGGGTGCGGCCCTCCTCCTGTACTCCCCCCGCGCGAACAGGAAGCCGAGGGTGGCGTAGAGCAGAGCGACGCCGTAGTCGAGGATGTGCGTTAACGCCGTGAGCACGAGCGACGCTATCAGTCCGAAGAGGTCCGCTTTGCTGCCGCGGTCGATGTAGCGGGCGTTGAAGTAGAGGAACAAGGCGAGCCAGAGCAGCCCCATCGAGTTCTTCATGAAGTCCGAGGACAGCCTGACGACGAAGGGGTTCAGCGATATGGCTAACGCCGAAGCGAGGGCCGCGATTCTGGACCCCGTGACCCTCTTGATGAGGGCGTAGGTGGGCAGGGCTGCGAGGGCCGTTACGAGGGCGCTCGTGACCTCGACCGCCACAAAGATGTCGCCGAGGACGAGCGCGGCGACGGACATCAGGTAGAACGCGAGAGGAGGGTCAGGGTACTTCATCTGCCCGTGTGTAAGCAGCCACCTGACTTGTACTACGTAGTAAGGCCCGTCGATCCCAGGGACCAGCGGGGTGGAGGCCATTGGGTGGTAAAGGAAGGCGAAGCCGAGGAACGCAGCAGTGAACGCGAGGGCTGCATCCAGAGCTTCCCCTTTCCCTACAGGCATCGAGAACCAGACTCCCGCATCGTATTAAGGATTGCCTAGAAGAACGGTGGCGGATACTCTCCGAGCGCGCGACCTAAGGCCTCCGTCCGGGGCAAGGGAGAAGCGCCCGCCCTGACGTCTATTGTATCGGGCACCGCCGGGCTTAATACTAGGATCCCCCTCTCAGCTTAGCCATGATAAGGTGCGTAGCCGTAGACGTTGACGGGACGTTGACGGATCGGGAGGGAGTCATACACCATGAAGTAGTGGCAGCGCTCGAGAGGCTCAAGCGCCGGGGAACGCATGTGCTTCTGACCTCCGCTACCTGCTACCCGGTCCTGGTGGGGCTAGCGTACTACCTGCCCGTTACGAGGCTTGTAGTAGCGGAGAACGGCGGTGTTGTTGGGTTCAAGAGGGACTACGAGATCCTAGGCGACCCTTCCCGTGCCCAAAGGGACAGGAAAGTGATTATGGAGACTGGGCTTGTCGTCGATAGCTGGCAGAACAGGTTCAGGTTCGTGGACCTGGCGTTTAAGCCCGTGCAGGGCGTGAGCATAGACTACGCGGCGGAGGAGCTGCGAAGGCGCGTAGCGGGGATGGGCGTTACCGTTGATAGCAGTGGCTTGGCCGTACACGTAAGAGACGAGAGAGTGGATAAGGGCGTCGGGCTTGCCGTGGCGTGTAGGAAGCTCGGCATAGATCTCTCGGAGACAGCGGCCATAGGAGACAGCGACGTCGACCTACCCCTCTTCGAGAGAGCAGGGCTCTCCGTGGCCCTCGCCAACGCCACTGAGAGGCTTAAGGAGGAAGCCAGCGTCGTGGTTAGCAGCGGCTACTGGAGAGGCTTCCTGGAGGCTTTGAGCTTAATCGAGGAGCTTACCTAGCGGGCTATGCCCCAGTCGATGAGCGCTGAGTGTATCATCTCTGCCGCGTAGGCCGCCAGTATTATGGCCATGAAGCGGCCGAGGGCAAGCGCCCCGCTCTCCCCTATGACCCTGCCCAGCCAGCCCGCTGCTCGGAGCGTCAGGTAGGTCGCGAGGCACGCTAGAAGCGCGGCCGCCGTGACCTCTAAGGGGCTGTGGTCTATGAGGAACATCAGCAGCATTGTAAGCGTGCCGGGGCCCACGAGGAGAGGCGTGCCAAGCGGGACTATCGCGAGCACCGCGACCTCCTCCTCGAGCATTTCTTTGGTGCGCGGCCCTTTACCGAGCTCGTCTACGGCCAGAACTAACAGTAGGACGCCTCCGCCCATCTTGAACCCCGAAACTGTGACGCCGAGCGCTGTGAGTATTGAGCCTCCCGACAGCGACATTAAGGTCAGGACCAATGCCATGAATGCCATGACTCTCCTTAGCAGAGCCTCTTTTTCGCCTTCCTTCATGCCTGATGTCATTGAGAGGTAGATTGGGATTACCGCCAAGGGGTCGAGGACTGCGTAGAGCCTCAGCGCCATCAGTAGCACGTCATACAAGCCTCCCACCCTCACGCTATACCCCTATTCTCGACGCGAGCCTCCAAGCGTCTACGACCTCTTTAGGAGCTTCCTTGGCGACCTCTCTCTGGCTTCGCCAGGGTAAGGGGCGTCGTCGCGCTCTGAAGCTCCTCAACCTTTCGACTACTCTCCTCTCCTCTACGAAGCGCGTGGTGAGGTCGCCTTTCGCAAAGGCTTCGTCCTCGAACACTAGCTGGTGGAAGGCAACGTTATTCCTCACGCCCTCCACCACGGTCTCCTCCAGCGCCCTCAACATCCTCAGCCTAGCCTCCTCCCTGTCCCTACCCCACACTATGATCTTCATCAGGAGGGGGTCGTAGTACTGCGGGACCTCGTAGCCCTCGTAGACCCCCGAGTCAACCCTAACCCAGGGGCCTGAGGGCTCACGCAACCTCCTGATGACCCCTGGGCTCGGGGCGAAGCCCGCGAGAGGGTCCTCCGCGTATATCCTAGCCTCGAAGGCGTGTCCTCTGCGCTCGACCTCCCCCTGCGACAGGGGCAGCTTCTCGCCAGCAGCCACCAGGAACTGCAGCTTCACGAGGTCGACTCCCGTGACCATCTCGGTGACTGGGTGCTCCACTTGGATCCTGCTGTTAACCTCCAGCAGGTAGAACCTCCCGCTCTCGGGGTCGAACAGGAACTCGAAGGTACCCGCGTTCACGTACCCGACCGCCTTCGCCGCCTTGACGGCGTAGCCGGTGACCTCTTCCCTTAGGGCCTCGTCGAGGGCTGGAGAGGGAGACTCCTCGACGACCTTCTGGACCCTCCTCTGTACTGAGCACTCCCTCTCGAAGAGGTGAATCACGTTCCCATGCGAGTCGGCCACGACCTGGACCTCTATGTGGCGGGCCTTCGGGAAGTACCGCTCCATGTAGACCTCAGGGTCGCCGAAGGCCGACTTGGCTATGGCAGAGGCCCTCTCGAACGCCGCCTTGATGTCCTTGGGGCTCCAGGCGATGGACATCCCTATGCCCCCTCCCCCGCCGGCCGGCTTGACCACGACAGGGTAGCCTATCTCC
>QMSI01000131.1 GCA_003649615.1 Thermoprotei archaeon
CAAGGTTGGCGAGGAGGGCTACACCACAATTAGGGGGGTGGCGCCCAGCGGCATCACGGGCTACTATTACATATATGCTTACAAGGACGAGCCATCCGAGGGCCCGATAGATTACGCCCCTGACATGGGTGAGACCGCCAAGCCTAGCTACGCCGTGGTCATCTCGAACGCCACCTACGTGGTGACGGCGTCAGCCTTCAAGGCGTCCTCCATGGTGCTCTTCGACGTCGTGGACCCTGAGGTCATGAGGCCCCTAGTGCCGGACATCCTGATAATCAACCACCACACGAAGAACGGGGCCAAGTACTTCGGGCTGTGCTTCGACTTCTCGTGGCACACGATATCGCCTCAGACGATAAGGCCTAATGTCATGCTCTTCCTCAGCTACGACCCGAGGGCCGAGCCGGGGCCTCCGTGGGACATCGTCATTTACCCCCAGATGTCCAGGAACCACCTCATAGTGCTGACTAACAACGGCAAGGGGTACTGGGTCAAGAAGGGCGAGCAGCAGCTGCTGTACTACTCGCCGCTGGCCTACGCTGAGGAGCTGATAAGGCTGAGCCACGAGAAGCTGGAGAAGGCGAGGGCCTACAAGGTGTTCACTGGAGCGGCGGAGGACTACTACGAGCTAGCCATTCAGTACCTCAACGAGGCTAAGGAGGCCCTTAAGGAGAGGGACCACAGGAAAGCCCTGGCGCTGGGCCTAGTGTCGTGGAGCTACGCCAGGATCACGTACCTCGACATAAGGAGTGTCCTGATGGACACCAGCGTCTCGGCAATATTCTTCCTGCTACTGGCCATACCGTTCGCCTACCTGATAGAGAGCTTGCTCTTCGAGTTCGAGAGCCTCAGGAAGAAGGTCCTGGCGATCGCCCTGACGATAATTGTGTCTGGGTTAGTGATGTACGCCGTCCACCCAGCGCTTGCAATATCCCCGAATGCCCCGCTAGTGGCCCTGTCCTTCGTCCTGATAATACTGAGCGCGACGCCCATGGCCATGATAGTCAGCAAGGTAGTCGAGATAACGAAGAGGGTGAGGAGGGAGCTGATAGGCCTACACTTCTCCGAGATAAGCAGGACTGGCGCCGTAGTACTGGCCGCGTCCATGGCCACGAGGAACCTCAGGAGGAGAAGGCTGAGGACCATCCTGACGATGATATCGACCGTCATAATAGTCGCGGCCTTCGTCAGCACCGTCTCGGTGACCGTCACCAGAACCATAGGGATCCTGGAGAGCTACAAGTTGGAGAAGGCGCCCTACGACGGCCTCCTCATATCGATGGGCGAGCTGGACGTCCTCCCCCTCGAGGTCATAGAGGCGCTCAGGGGGGAGCTCTCGGGCGACATTAGGTACTTAGCGCCCAGGGCATACTTCGAGCCCACCATAGTGGCCGCGCTGCTGGGCCTGCCCGTGAGGACTGAGAGGGGCTACCTCAAGGTCACCCACGTCGCCACCGGGAAGTCCTTCTACATAAAGGGGCTGCTGGGGCTCTCCACGGTCGAGAAGTACGTGAGCGGCATAGACGGGATAGTCATAGAGGGCAGGTTCATATCCAGCGACAGCACGCTCGAGTGCATACTGCCCTATAGCTTCAAGGAGATGTATAACGTCTCCGTCGGCGACTACATAAGCTTCGAGGGCGACAACTTCAGGGTGGTGGGCTTCTTCGACGAGGACATGTTCAGGGCGCTGTACGACCTCAACAGGGAGAGCATGGCGCCATTCACATTCGAGGTGACGGGCCAGGCCAGGGTGGCGGCGGGCGAGGCCGTCAGGCTCGACCCGAGCGAGTTCATGATAGTCCCGTACAAGGTGGTCCTCAAGCACTACGGAGCTGTCTTCAACGTAGCAGTCACGCTCAAGGATCCCGGGAAGATCTATGACATCGCGAAGAGGCTGACCGCTAGGAGCAGGCTGAAGGTCTACGCCTGTAGAGCCGGAGAGGTCAAGGTATTCACCAGGGTCATGCTTGAGCAGGTCGTGGGGAGCGAGGTGCTGCTGCCCTCAATAATAATAGTGCTCATCATCATGAACACCGGCTTCGGCGCCATATACGAGAGGAGGAGGGAGGTCGACATCCTCAGCGCAGTCGGCCTCTCGCCGGTTCATGTGGCTGGCCTGTTCCTAGCGGAGTTCGTCATCATAGGCGTGGTCTCGGGCTTCATAGGCTACCTAGTGGGCGTCTCCACGCCGTACTTCGTGCCTGGACTCAAGGCCAACACCTCCTCGTCGTACATCGCCGTGGCGGTTCTCGTGTCGATACTGGTCATACTGGCGGCGGTGCTGTACCCGATAAGGCTCGCGTCAAGGAGCGTCACGCCCTCCTTCGAGAGGAAGTGGAAGTTGGAGAGGGCTGGCGTCAGGAGGGGCGATGAATACATAATAAACATCCCCGTTGTCGTGAGCCCGCTCGAGCTGGAGGGCCTCATCTACTACCTCATGGAGTACCTCGAGCTCTTCAAGCTCGAGACGGAGGCTAAGAGGTTCATGGTTGAGGAGATGAGGGTGGAGGAGCGCACGACACCGGACGGTGAGCTGAAGGCGCTGAGGACTAGGGTCAGGGTGAGGCCGTTCGACTACGGAGTCGTCATGACGGGCGACGTGAACTTCCTAGTGCCCTTCGGCTCCCAGGTCGTAAGGACGGTATTGCACATCAAGAGGTTGGGCGGCATGGAGCACGTCTGGCTGAGGGGGGTCAGGGCCTTCGCCGACGAGGTGAGGAAGCAGCTACTCCTGTGGAGGTCCCTCAGCCTGGATGAGAGGAGGGCGTACATAAGAAAGGCTAAGGAGTACTTCGAGAGGCTGAGGAGGGGCGCCGCCTAGAACTCCCAGGACTGGCCGGGCCTGAGCACTACGACCCTCACTCCCGGCGCGCGTTTTTTGACTAGCTCCTCAAACACCTTGGGGTCCTGCTTTATCGCGGGGAATGTGTTGTAGTGCATCGGTACGGCCACCTTGGGCTTTATCAGCGAGACGAAGTAGGCCGCCTCCTCGGGCCCCATCGTGTACACCGAGCCTATGGGTACGAGCGCCACGTCCACTGGGTGGAGCTCAGCGTAGAGCGCCACGTCGTGCACTATGCCAGTGTCGCCGGCGTGGTAGACTGTGCCCTCGCGCCCCATCACGAAGAAGCCGACTGGCTGCCCGAGGCTCGAGGAGTGGTGGGCTGGCACCATGAGCACTCTGAGACCCTTGACCTCAACGGTGCCGCCCACGTTCATCCCCACAG
>QMSI01000132.1 GCA_003649615.1 Thermoprotei archaeon
AGACTACATATCACTAATAATAACAGCAATAATAATAGTAGTCGCAACCTCAGCAACGATAATAATCACAAAAAGGAAACGCAAATAAGCACTCAATATTAGTGCTATCAACAGATATAATTAAGTTCAATAAACTTAAACACTAATCCAAAGACGCCTAACTAGACAATATTAATAAAAATATCACACAAAATAATGATAACAAATACGGTCAGGTCAAATAAACACCAGCCCAAAACAATAAATATCTTTCAGAGGATAAAAATAAGGTGTTAAACAAAGACGCAAGTCAGTACTGGAAACAACTACAAGCGATAAAAACTCTCTCAGGAGAAGAAAGAAGAAAAATACTACAAAAAATAATAAAAGAAACTCAAGAACAACTGCAAAAACAGCCACAAAACCTGAAACTAATAAGAATACTAGCAACAGCAGAATATGAACTAGCACAAATATCTACACCAGAAGAGAAAAGAAAGCTTCTTGAAGAAAGCTTAAAGCATGCTAGACATGGGCTTGAAATTGCTGAACAGCTAAACGACCTGAGCTGGATTATTAAGCTTGAACATTGCGTCAGTGTTCCGCTTTGGGAGTTAGCTACAATGACTGGGAATGTTAGTGAGAGGCGTAAGCTTTTTGAAGAAAGCTTAAAGCATAAAAAGCGAGGGCTTGAAATTGCTGAACAGCTAAACGACCTAAGCTGGATTATCAGACTTGAGTACGGTATCGGTGGTCTATTCTGGGAGTTGGCTGGGATGGCTGGAAGTGCTGATGAGAGGCGTAAGCTTCTTGAAGAAAGCCTAAAGCATTTTAAGCGAGGGCTTGAAATTGCTGAACAGCTAAACGACCTAAGCTGGATAGTTAAGCTTGAACATGGTATAAGTTTTCAATTCTGGGAGTTGGCTGGGATGGCTGGAAGTGCTGATGAGAGGCGTAAGCTTCTTGAAGAAAGCTTAAAGCATGCTAGACATGGGCTTGAAATTGCTGAACAGCTAAATGACCTAAGCTGGATAATCACACTTGATTATAATATTGGTATTTCGCTTTGGGAGTTGGCTGGGATGGCTGGAAGTGCTGATGAGAGGCGTAAGCTTCTTGAAGAAAGCTTAAAGCATGCTAAGCGTGGGCTTGAAATTGCTGAACAGCTAAACGACTTAATGTGGATCGTTAGACTTGAATATAATATCGGAGGAACATTTAGAGAATTGGCTATTGTAGCTGAGAGCAGTAGTGAGAGGCGTAGGCTTCTTGAAGAAAGCTTAAAGCATGCTAAGCGTGGGCTTGAAATTGCTGAACAGCTAGACGACTTGAGCTGGATAGTTAAGCTTGAATATATCATCGGTACTTCACTCGAAAAACTTGCCAGAATAACTAGGCGTACTATTAAGAAGCGTGAACTTCTTGAAGAGAGCTTAAGATATTTTACTAACAGTCTTGAAATTGCAGAAAAACTAGGTGATTTGGTGGCTCTCTCTTATTTATACTGGAGTTGTTTTATAGGAAAAAGTTCTTTATTCGAGCTAGGTGTTATGGAAAACTTTAAAGAGATCATTTCCTTATGTGAGAGAGGTGCTAGGTGTTTTTACGAACTAGGGCGACTTGATCTAGCTGCTGAAGTTCTAAGGAGCGGTGCTAGATTTGTTTTCAGAGTCGGTGATGTTTTTGGTATTAGTCCTATTGAAATGCTTAGGAAGGCTTTAGAATGGTCCAGGAAAAGTGTTGAGTTTGCACAGAAGTATGGTGTTATCGTTAGTAGAGTTGATGAATATTTTCCCGTTTATGTTGAGGGCGTTTTGCTCGAATATGAGAGTATGCTTAGCGAGGCGTCAAAAAAATTAAGAGAATATGCAGATATAGTAAAGCCTATTGACAAGTGTTTAGCCAGCCTTGCAGAAGTTCGTGCATTGCTTAATGAGGTTAGGTTATGTCTTCTTGAAGGCAATTATTCTAGTGCTTATAAAGGATTAAAAGATGTCTTAAGAGTTATTTCTTTTAGTGGTGAGTGCTTATCTGACCCTGTTATGTGTATTTATGATATTTACTGCAAAGCTTCTCTTAAGGTTGTTGAATGTGATAAACTTATTTCAGATTTTATTAAGGGAGTCGCTGAGGATGTTGTTTTAGTAAAAGCTTTAATCATACTAGATACATGCTTGGATATTATTTCTAGCAGTGTTGGACTTTTTGGTAGATGGGAAGATAGATTACGTGGTATTAGAGAGTTTTTTGAACTAATTGTTAAAGCTAAAGGAAAATCTATTGAAGTCAAGCGTATTGGGAATCATAGAGAGGCTGCTAAGATATGGCTTGAGGTTTCTCGCTTACTTGAAGAGTGTATTAGAAAGAAAATTGTGTGGGGTATTGAGGAGAGGTTTATTCAAGGTGATGTTTATAGAGCTAAGGCTTTCTACTGTGTCCGTAAGGCTCTTTCTGTAGTTTCTAAAAGAGAGAAAGCTGAATTCTTTAGGGAGGCTGCAGAGTTTTTTGGCAAAGCTTCTGAGTTATATAGGGGCAAATTATCTTTTGTATACGACTATTATAAGAAATATTGCCTATTGTGGTCTGAGTATTATAAAGATAAAATTTCTAGAAGGACGCTTGCCGATAATTTGTTTAAAATCGCTAATGCTTTTAAGACTTTAAATTTAGTAAGGGTTAGGAAATTTACTGAGGGTGAAGCTTATGGTGTTTTAGGAGATTTTAAAAGAAGAGATAGTTTATTGGAAGAAGCTGGAATTATTTGTATTGATGGAGCTGATCTTCCTCTGAGTTACTTTGATAGAGCTGTTTCTGCGGCTACTAGTGTCTCTGGAGGATACTTAGATGTATGCCTTAAAATCATTGATGCTGGCGGTGTGAGATTCGTTAATCCCTATAGTAGGGAGTATGTTGAGTTATGTGAGAAAGTTTCTCGATATAGTTATTTTGATCCTAGTTTATGTGGTATTCGAGATGTTTGCTGTATTTTCAGGAATGTTTCTATTTTGTCTTCAGACTTTAGACAAGGACTTGTCTACATTAACGGTGAAAATTATCGAGTCAAGTTTAAAAAATCTATAATCAATAGTTTAAAGAGCATTATCGGAGAGTCCTACGAGCTTTCGTGTATGCTTGCTTTCGGTAAGTGTTATGATCATGTTTTTGAAGTTGAGTGGTTTGTTGTTGGTTCTGAAGAGACTCTGCGTAGGCTTCTTGGAGAATTGGGAAGGCTTCCTAAGTTCTCGAT
>QMSI01000133.1 GCA_003649615.1 Thermoprotei archaeon
CTAATATCCCTATAAATAGTTAAATCTCTAAAAAGCTGCATAAAAAAGAAAAATTCACTTACTATCTAGAACTATATAACCGATAAACAGCATAGTTAAGATGTTAATAATATTAATTTAAATCAAAATGGGATTCAGTCCGCGGTAATTCAGTCATCCCCCGAGGGTCATTCTGTGGGGGCAAGCTACATCACTCACTCTCTTATTGCGCTACTTAGAAAAAAGGATATCGCCTTTTACTAATTCAAGGCTTTCCCATTAAGGCTTTAGCGGCGATAACGCTCACTTTGTTCTCTTGTCGAAATCCCGCATGTACTGCCCAGCTGAAGGCTTATATCACTCGCGTATTTACAGTGGCATGATGATGAAACGAACCCGGTTCGAATAGATGAGATAGGCCGTCGCAACTGACCCCCACTTTTTGGGGGTCACTATTCTCAAGGGTTTAGTATATTATTTCGATTGCAGTTTTTCTATTGGGTGGGAGAGTGGCGCTCGTGCTTAGCTTTGCGGAGTTCGTGGGTTTAATACTGGGCTTTGTAGGGCTGATAGTCTTAATCTATGTCTTAATCTATGAGTATAGGGCTTGGAGGGCTAGGAGGATTACTAAGCTGGTTGTAAAGGCCGGCGAAGAATAAGCTTTCCGTCCTTGAACACTAATAACGGGGTTACTTTGGTGAGCTGTTCGTCGTCCTGCATTATTAGGAACAGTACTCTTTCGTGCCACTTCAACCCCTTTCTTAGGGGTCTCGGGTAAACGTCTACGCGACTTCCAGAAGCATATCCTCTCATATGCGTTAGCTCGTCCCTCACTTCCTCAAGGGAGAGAGGTCCACGGCTGACTACCAAGCGGTACGCCTCGGCTAAGGTCGGTCTCATCAATATTTTAACTCTTAGCAGGTACATGCCGCAACAATCTGGAGCTGTATGTAAGTCGAAGAACCCCTCCTTACACGTAGCGAAGGATATCCCCCTCTTAGTGAGAACTTCCCTCAGCGCGGCCATCTTAGCCCTGCGATACTTCAAGGGAGGTTTTAGCGGGCCTTTCTCCCCCCTAATCCTGTAGTACTCCCACTTCTCTCCGTAAACATCTTTATCCCTGGCCAGCGACTCGAAGAATCTCAGGTTCTCCTCGTAAGTCCTCAGGTACTCGGCTACTACGTGCTTAACTCCGGCCTCCGAGAACAGCTCAGCCGCCTTCTCAAGGGCCTCCTCTGTGTCTGAGAGGCCCGGTATGAGGGGTTGATACCTTATCACTACCGGTACGTCTCTCTCTGCTAAGTAGGAGGCTACGTTAAGAAGTCTGCGAGGGCTGGGGACGCCTGGCTCTATGTCACTTAGTTTCTCGTCCACGTGTGAGAGGCTTATTTGAACAACCACGAGCCCCTCCTCGCCTAGCTGGATTAAGAGGGCTCGCCAGGGGTCTCGCCCGATTAAATCGGACTTAGTGTTTATTATCAAGGGGTACCTGTGCCTGAGCGATATTCTAAGTACTTGAAGACTTAGTTTCCTCTCTTCCTCTAGGGGTTGGAAGGGCTCTGTGAGAGTACTTAGGCGGAAAGGTATCGGGGTAAGGCCGAGGCTATCTACTTCGACTACGGCTCTCTCGTAATCGCGTACCTGGCGGGCACCACCGCTCAACGAGTACCAGTTCCTATAGCAGTACATGCAACCAAAAGGACAGTCTCGGTAGGGCTCAACCCTGAAGATAGAATAGCAAAGCCCGCTCACATACGGGCTAGCGCCTATGAAGAGTTGCTCGCCCCACCTCCTACTCCTGGGCCTCCTTCTAGGCAAATACGAGCACCAAAAGAGGAATTACGCTTTCAGCTAAAAGAAGTTAGAGCTCAAAGAAGCCGTTATAGAATGAAAACCTATAAGCATACTCCTTAGCTGGGTACTCCAAAACTCTCAGCTCGTCAACGTATACGATATATACGTAGTCTACCTTAGCGCGCCTTAGCTCTTCAAGACTTATCGGGGGTCTCCTATAGTATTCGTCAAGGAGTTTCTTAGCCGATATGAGTTCACTCTCGTTTCTCTTATCGGATTTTCTGACTAAGAACTCTGGGATGTAAACCACATGGTAAGGGGGCGTAGCCATCACGAAGCGGTCAGCATGACGACTGTAACGGGCGACTTTACTTATCTCTCTAGCTACTCTATACCTAACCGGGTCTAGGGCGTTCGACGGCGGCACAAATCCTGTCTCTATCTCAACAATTATGCTCTCTTTGTCTCTCTCCCCGTAAACATCGCAGACGAGGCCCTTACCCAGCTCTTTTTCCACATCCACTTCATACCCCTTAGAAGCCAGGAACGCGGCAACTACGAGTTCCATCACGCTGTGATTAGATTTTACCAGTCCTTCAGAGGCCAGCTTCAAGAGCTTGTCACCGATGCCTACCAAGCAAGGCGTTATTCCGTCTCCGTATCTCTCCGCTAAGCGCTCCACGAGTACCTCTATGTCTCTTTTCAAACTCATCGAGAGCCTAACACGCCTGACTTGATATGTAGGTAACCGGTAAAATAGCGCTATGAGGACTTTCTCTTTAACCTCCTAACGCCACCCTTATAGCTATAAGCCTCAAAGCCAGCTTCTCTCATAATTCTGGCTGCCTCAAGACTTAGAGCTCCCTCGTCACACACTAGGACGTACTTTTTATTCTTATTAAGCCTTGGGAGTTCTGAAGGTAGAGCTAGGAAGTCTATGTTTAAAGCTCCCTCTAAGTGCCAGGCCTTAAACTTCGACGGTGCCCTTAGGTCTATGACTACGGCGTCGCTTGGTATTTCACTTATTTCGAGTTCCCTGTAAGTTTTAGGTGCAGTCAGCGATTTCAGGTCAATTTCTCTCACTCCTCTCAATATCTCAGTGAGTATGCTCCGGTCGATTTTAGCCTCTTCTCTCTCTACCTCCTCCACATTAGCGTGCGTGCGGGGATGCTCCGCGAACGACCCGCAGTACTCCTTAACGAGGGCGGATAGATCGTATGTACCTATTTCCTTAGCCATCTTTACGATGTCGTCTTTATCCATCCCTATCAAGGGCCTGTATATCGGCATTGATACAGCTAATGAGGAGACGTAGAGGTTCCTGAGCGTCTGTGAGGCCACTTGTCCGAGCGACTCACCCGTAACTATACCTTCGGCGCCGATCCGTAGGGCTATGGCCTC
>QMSI01000134.1 GCA_003649615.1 Thermoprotei archaeon
ACGTAGTGGCAGATCCCAGATCTCTGGAGGATCTAAGCAGTCTGGTGAAAAGCTCCCTCTCGAATATCGTAGGCGAGGAGGGAGAGGTGGATGAGGCCCCTCTCTCAAGTCAAGGGGTAAATTACGTTCAAGCTAGGAGTATGCTTCCAAGCCCCATAACCCTAGGCTTTCTGCTAAGAGCCAAGCAGAAGTGTGGAGAGTTGAAGACTGTTAATAGGTTAGAGGCGCTAACCCTAGTGCTAGCATACGTGACTATGGGGGATCTTCAACGAATGACTGTAACCTCTGCATTCCTAGACCTGGATCCTGAAGACTTATCCAAGACTCTTAAAAGCCTCCGGTCTATGGGGCTTGTAGAGCTAGGCGAGAATGTTAAGTTAAGAGATGGAGGAGTGAAGCTGTTGAACGAGTTGATACCCTCACTGAGACTAGTTAGCGAGGAGGCTAGGGTTTCTCCAGTGAAAGTGTTAGATGAGAGTGGAGGCGTAGAGGACTTCAGTCCTGATAAGCTGGCCTCATCCCTCTATAAGGCTGGGATAAGCTACCCGTTAGTATCTCGGATAGTTCCAGCTATATCCAGGATGGTTAAGGAGGAGAAGATTCTCTCGAAAAGCTACGTCGTATCGATGGTATGTAGCATGCTCCAGGAATTAGAGCCAGCTAAGGCCTCAGCAGCACGCTTTCACGCGTACGTGTACGCGCGTCAGCAGATCTTCGTCAAGGGGAGGGGGTGATTGCGTAGATTGTCGTGGAGTTACGTGAGAGCTATCTCTAGGAGAGTGTTAGGCGAGCGCGGCTTAAAGCCCCCCTCGAGACTTGTTAAGATACACTCGGAGAGGATAGTCGAGGAAGTTAAGAGTCGCATTACGTGGAGCCTCTACGGCGGGGAGGTATGGGTGCTCGGTGAGAGCGAGTTACTGGATATCGCGAAGAGTGTTGCTCCCTACGTCTCGAGAGCGTGGGTTGACCTGTCATCCAAGGACTCTACTACCCTAATGTTAGAGTACCTCGAAGAGGCCGTTAATCTGATAGGGCTTACCGATGGAGTCGAGGATTATGCTGAGAGAAAGTTGCTCACTATGAAGGCAATCCATAGGTTCTCATCAGCTCTGCTAATATGGCTAGGCTTACTGCCGTCGAATGAAGCTGAAATCAACGTTGGAGTTCTACGCGGCGAGGTAAGGAGGATTGCCGCTAAAGAGCCCGCCCTCTCGAGTACGTGGGGCAGAGTTAAAAGAGCCTGCTCACTATCTCTAAGGCTACTCCGCTCTCCTCCCATACCAGCCCCAAACGAGAACGTAGAGATTAGGAGAGCACTGAGAGAGCTGAGCACCCTCTTCTCGAGGATTAGAGTCGAGGTGGAGAGGAAGATAAGCTATAATACTTAGATCCCTTAGCTAAGCCTATGAAACTGATCTACCTAGTCATCGATGGAGTTGCCGATTCGATCTCAGACCCTCAAACAAGTCTAGAGCTTGCAGAAACTCCATCACTCGATAGGATAGCATCTCTCTCACTATGCGGTCTCATGTACCCTATTGAGAGGGGGGTGGCTCCAGAAAGCGACGCAGCGGTTCTCTCTCTCCTCGGGTACGATCCTCACCGCTACTATACGGGTAGAGGTCCTCTAGAAGCATTAGGCGCAGGCATGCGTATTAGGGAGGGGTATGAAGTAGCTTTTAGAGCAAACTTTGCTACAGTCGATGAAGAGTCTCTTGAGATAATCGATAGGAGAGCTGGCAGAAGCCTCACGTCGAGCGAGGCTCGCAGGTTAGCTGCAGCGTTAGATGGGATGAAGCTTAGCACTTATGATGGGTACGTCAGGGTTAGGGCTACCATAGGCCATAGGGCAGTGGTGATAATAGGTAGCAAGAGTCATGAGCTATCTGACGAGGTTGATAATACCGATCCAGCCTACGCTAAAGTTGGGAAGATCTCGGTAGCTAGACCTAGTTACGAGATGAAGCTGTTACCCTGTAAGCCACTTAGCGATAGGATCGAGGCTAAGAGGACTGCAGAGCTAGTTAACGAGTTTAGTAGGAGAGCTATCAGAATGCTAAGCAACCATCCCGTGAATATTGAGAGGGAGAGGAGGGGGTTATTGAAGGCTAATGCTATCCTGCTGAGGGATTCGGGTGGCCGCCTCCCTACTGTAACTCCTATGAGGGAGAGATTCGGGTTGATGTTTGGAGCGGTAGTTGAGATGCCTGTGGAGATGGGTATTGCAAGGCTTTTAGGCATGGAAGTGGCTGAAGTGCCACCGCCAACTGGCGATAAAGTCGTGGACTACAAGCTCAGGTTAGAAGCGGCTCTAAGACTCCTCGAGAAGCTGGATGCGGTATACGTTCATCTAAAGGGGCCTGATGAACCTGGTCACGACGGGCTACTGGAGGAGAAGGCTAAGGCGATAGAAGCCATAGATAACCACTTCGTTAAGCCGCTATTGAAGCACGTTAACCTTGAGGACGTGGGGATGATCGTAACTGCTGATCATGCAACCCCCCCGAGCGCTAAGGCCCATACTGGCGATCCTGTACCGGTAGCGGTTTACGCACCAGGTGTAGAGCCTGATGAGGTGCAGCGATTTACTGAGAGGGAGTGTAGCAAGGGGGCGCTAGGAGTCATAGAGCATGGGTGGGAGTTGCTACCCAGAGTCTTAGGTATCATGTCATCGACATGATATTAGAAGGGTAGAAGATAGAAGGGATGTATGTAATAGACATGTTTAAATATCGTCTCGTTAAATATCTGATCGATGGGAAAGTTCAGCGATTTCAACCTACTATACTGGGTTTACAGAATAGGCCATGGAGTTAAGATATCCGACATTAATAGGAACTCGAAGAGGGCTAGGAGCGTCGTGAGGGCGCTCGAGGATTTGGGACTTGTGGTAGTTGAGAGTTATGGAAGAGTAAAGGTAGTTAAGCTCACGTCTAGAGGGTTGAGAGTCTACGAGAGAGTGCTCGCTGCCTTAGGAGAATTAAGATCAAGGAGACCGGCTCGCGAGTCCGCGTCTCCTCAACTGCTAGCTCCCCAGAGAGTCTCCATTCAGGAGCCTGAAGTACCTGAGTGGCTTATCGGTAATCCCTGGCTAAGAGTAATAGGTGAGAGGGGGAGAGCGTGAGTTATAGGTATGTTCAAGTAGGTAAACTGCTTATCTCTCTGACTCACCT
>QMSI01000135.1 GCA_003649615.1 Thermoprotei archaeon
ACATGGGGGTACCTTGGGTTCAAGCCCCGAGTGAGGGGGAAGCCCAAGCCGCCTACATGTGTAGGAAGGGGGACGTATGGGCATCCGCGAGCCAAGACTACGACTCTCTTCTCTTTGGGACTGCGAGGCTCGTCAGAAACCTGACGATAACTGGCAGGCGTAAGTTGCCTAGGAAGAATATATACGTTGAGGTGAAACCTGAGATAATTGTGCTAGACGAGGTCTTAAAGTACCATGGTATAACCCGCGAGCAACTGGTATACATAGCCCTACTAATAGGTACCGACTACAACCCTAAGGGGGTTAGGGGGGTAGGCATTAAGAGAGCGTTAAAACTCGTCAAGGAGCTCGGCTCTCTCGACGCTGTGCTAAAAGCGCTTAACAACCCAGAGTTCCCCGCAGACCCTCACGAGATAGCCAGAATATTCCTAGAGCCCGAAGTAACGGACGATTATAGGGTTGAGTGGAAGGAGCCAGACCCCGACAAGATAAAGGAATTTCTCTGCGAGGAGAGGTCTTTCTCGCCTAAACGCGTCGATGGAGCCATAGAGCGCCTTACCAAGGCCTACGAGAAGACGTTCAGACAGGCCAGCCTAGAAGCGTGGTTCGGTTGACCGTAGACTACGCTGAGCTGAGGGAGGGGCTTGTAGAGAGACTAGAGTGGTTAGGAGTAATACGCACTGAGAAGGTTAAGAAAGCCTTTTTAAAGGTTCCCCGAGAACTCTTCGTCCTCCCGAGCTACAGGAGTGAGGCCTACGAGGACACGCCTCTACCCATACTAGAAGGTCAAACTATATCCGCGCCTCACATGTGCGCCATAATGTGCGAAGCCCTAGCCCTAAACCCCGGAGACAGACTACTCGAAATAGGTACGGGGAGCGGCTACCACATAGCTCTATGCGCGGAGATAATACAGGGTGATAAAGACGCGTCTAATGGCATCCTAGTAACTGTGGAGATATACCCCAAGCTGGCGAAGTTCGCCAGGGAAAACCTGGAGAAGGCTGGCTACGGCGCCTTGGTAAATATCGTAGTGGCCGACGGCAGCCTAGGAGCCCCGACGCGTATTTCATTTGACAAAATACTAGTCACGGCTGCAGCCCCAGAGATACCTCCCTCACTAATAGAGCAGTTAAACCCCGGGGGTCGCCTCGTTATACCTGTTGGTAGGTTCTACCAAGACCTAAAACTAGTAGTTAAGGGGGCGGGCGGCGAGATGCACATTAAGAGTCTCGGGGGCTGTGTCTTCGTACCTCTAAAGGGCGAGTACGGAGTAAAGTAATGATAGCCGCAGACATAGTCAGAGCGCGGGGCCATCCGAACGTAAGGGCAACCCATCAATCGACTCTAGAGGTAACTAAGGAGGCCTTCTTAACTCCCCGAGGAGACTGCATAATAGGGGTATCGGCCAACAAGGCGGCGGCAGACTTAAACGACCTCCTCAAGTCAGTTCTGAAAAACGATGAGTCCCTCGTCCTAGTCGTAATACGAGTCGAAAATCTCTTCACGTCAGTAGTGGCGAGGGGGTCCCAAGTCCTGCTCCTGACCAGTGGGACGTCTATGGTTATCAGGAAAAGCACATACATAGACGATAGGACTATAGCTATTAAGTCCGATAAAGCCGCTATAGACATACCACGACACATAACCCGAAAACTCAGGGAGAACTCACCGCTAGAATTAACGATTATAGCCGCGTCGCCGCCACACACAGAACTCCTGGGAGAACTCGTCAACAAACCACTAACAGCTTGGATACTAGGCCGCTCCTTAGTTTTCGGAAGAACGGAGCTAAAACGTAGATCCATAAGTAGAGTCTATCGATAATGTGGCAAGACTTACCAAATTATGGCGATTTCATTAATAAAGATACGTTCATAATCATAAATTTTTCAGCTCAGTATAGAGTAATTAGGCTCCTGCAACCTTTATCATAATATAAAAAATATTCATCTTAGCTAGAAAAATATATGACTAGTACCGATAAATAGTAAATTGATGAACACAAAGAGACTGGGAAAATTAGGGTATGCCGCGTGCCTAGCCATAGTATTCGTAAACCTAACGTACATCTTCGGGATGTTAGCATTCTTCCTCGCGGAAGACGTATTCACGGACATATACATCGAGGAGACAGCCACCACGTACATGGTAAGCCCGAGAGCTTTCATCCTCGGAGCATTCCCAGCGCTCATCTTAACGTATTTGGCCCATAAACTCGCGAAAAAACCCGAAAAGAGAAGAGTATATAGCCACCTACTTAACTGAATTCGTACATTTTCGACATATTCTACTGTAGCCGAGAAACCAACTTAGCTACAAGTAAGATCTCCCTAATCCTGCTGACTTTTAACCTAGCTTCAAATATACTCAGAAGTTCTACCTAAAAACTTAGTACGACCTCCTCTAAAGCTTCTCAAAACGAAAATAAATAAATCCCAGCCCTACTACTAACCACAACTGGAAGGGCCCGTAGCTCAGGAGGTCAGAGCGGCGGGCTTTTAACCCGTAGGGGAAGCAGGGTTTAACCCGCTTCCGCAGAAGTCCCGGGTTCGAATCCCGGCGGGCCCGCCAATTTCTCTTCCTTATTAAGTTAAGGTATCTTAGCATTTTGTAATCGAATTTTTAGGCCATATACGGTGAGTACTTTGCCTCATTTGTGCCTCGCTGAGAGCCACCTCGTTATTAGCCCTGCGGCTCCGCCTATCAAAGAGGTTACAAGGACTATAATCGCCACTACAATGGGCATTAAAAGGGTTAGTACGGCGCCCACTAGGAAGCCCCAGCCGCCCCTTACTTCAACAGGGGATACTATACTAGCCAGTAGTGAAGCGAATGAATATAGGACGACGTTTACTAGTACATATTTCAGCCCCTCTATACCATTCGCATGACATGAAGCCCAACAAGACGCCGCGGGGAATATTACGAGGGCTAAGAGAAGCAGTCCTTCTATTTTTACAATAGCATTTAAGAATAGGCACAGTAAGCCGAGAATTAGAAAAACGACTTCTAATCCCGGCTTTTCCATACTTTTAGCACCTCTACTTGGTACTTTCCGGAGGGGCGAGGTCAATACTCCTCTCTCTTTC
>QMSI01000136.1 GCA_003649615.1 Thermoprotei archaeon
GAGATGTGATATTCTTGCATAGGGTCTAACTCTCCGACGAAAACAGTCACAGGCGTGATATTGACCGTCGGGGGCTTGACCACGCCGACTATGCGTATATCGTCATGCGAGCTTTCTTTCATCCCTCCTGGAACTGTTGCAGCCACCGTCGCCACAATAATCGCCAATCCTAAAACCACCCATCTTTTCATTTTTCCACCTCCCTTGTCTCACACATCTTTTTCAACTTCTCTGTTGGTACTATAACTTTTGCTCTCCCAACGACATAAACCCTCACTAATCCGAGCGCCTCAAACTCACGCAAGACTTTTTTTGTTGTGATGTAAGCCAGATGAGCCTCTTGAGAGATGCGCCGAATCGTCCGCAGTCTGAATTCGTCTTTATGCTCGCAGAGGTAAAGCAGGAGTTTTCTCTTACTTTCAGGGAGGAGTGTGGCGAGCTCTTTCATCTCTCATCATGCACTCTCTTCTTCTCCGATTGAAATTAAAGGCTCAGGCTCTGTGTATTTGCGGACGATGAGATTATCAAAAGAAGGATTTCTATCGGCGAGCCACTGAGGCGCAATCATGCACACACCGCCATCTGCATAGGCAGCATCAGTAATCGTCTTCTCATAAACTAATTCACCGTTTTTGAAGACTTTTGCGGTGATGTTATCTTCAAATGCAATGAATATAATTTTCCACACAGCGCTGCCATCAGGAGTCATAGCGACACTGTCAATTTCAACCCTCGCATCAGGGACATATCTTCTGAAACGAAGATATTGGTCGCCTGAGCGAGGTAGCTGAATATAGTAACCTACAGGAACACCGTGTTTGTAATGAGCATGCCTGTAATAATTGCCGCAGCGAACACCAAATCCTGGCGTATCATTATCGTAATTAGGTCGGAGCAGCACTTCAGCATATACATTTCTTTCGACTTTTGGTGCAAGGTAAGCATCATATCTGTAATCAGTTCTTCCCGTTTTGATGTGCAAGCAGTAATCGCCAACGATGCCCGGCGAAACAAGCTCAGCATTATTTATCACGGAGGAATATATACCAATCAGGTTTTCCGAAAGAATCTTCATATCTCTGTCTCCGCTATTTGCCTCAGCATCTAACAGAAGCAAACCCCGCTCCTCATCTTTTATAAAATCTGTTAAGGGCCCTATGTGGCTGCAAGCAGGCATTACAAACTTGACATTTCCGCTCAAATCATAGACTCTTATATATCCGTCAAATGTCCAATTTGTTTGCAAAACTATTATATAGTCGCCGTAAGGAAAAGCGTAGCATTGCAGCTCGGCAGTCTCTCTCATCATCGGAACATCGAAAGCGTGAATCCAGTCTTCGCCATCATCTGTATACCGGATTTCCCAGTGTTTCGTAGGCGTATAGTATCGCAGCGTAGCAACGAGTCTTTCTCCATTTGTTCGCAAATACTGAAAATGGGAAGTATCAGTGCTGGTTGTATCCTCATTGCTCATAATACTTACCCATTCATCAGATAGAGGATTATATTTGAGTAGCTCCCATTCATACGTTATTTGCTCATATCTAAGAACGAAGATATAACTCTTGAAGTAAGCTAATGAATACATTTCGTATGTCGGAGCTGGAAGATAGACTTTAGTCCAATTTGAAGGATTTAGCAAATCTTCTGGCGTTGATTTATACATGAAATCTTTGCCTCCCCCAGAGTGAACCTCAAGATAGTAATAGCCATCGTCGGGACAAAACACCCCTCCGTGTTGGTGACCTGTGAGGCTAAAGTAATCACCCCAGCTCTCTGATGAAATATCAAACCATGTCCAGAATCCTTTTCCGAAAACGAATATTTTATTTGGATGATGCTGCGGATAAACTTTCGCATAAGTGTCTGGTAAATCATTCGGACTCGGCCATGAGTTTAATATAGTTTGCCAATCTTTATCCACTTCTACGACATCTGCCTCTGCTGCTGATCCCCATCCCTTACTTCTTACCAAGAACCTCCGCCCTTGAAGAATTATAGGATTCACACAAGTGTATCCTGGCCACACGAGTTTCCCAAGCAGTGTTGGCTTATCTTCAAAAGTCTCCGCAGCGACCATAGCGGTTTTTGTGCTTGCCGATTCAACTTCCGAGCTTCCGTAATACATGAAAATATCAACCGAAGAATTCGCAGGTATAGAAGGGACTTTCACCCATATTGTCGCCTCTTGAGCAGAGATGTCCATTTTTTCAACCCAATACGGAAGCAGATTTCCGTTAATATCTGTGAAGCGCAAATCATTTCCTTCGTTCAAGAAGTGAGAGAAGTCAAAGTTCGTCGCATCCAAATCTATTCGCACTTGGTAATCGCTTAAATTGTTCCCGCTCAGCTCTGTGATTGTAACTCTTCGCCTGTATCTGAATGTCGCCTTCCTAACGCACAGACCCGTGATAGGCGACACCGTCATACATACAACCCATCCTCCTAATCCTTTAAATAATTTATAGGCGAGCATATCGTCTGTGCCTGTGCGAGCTAAGAACGCAAGATTTCTGTTTTTGCGCTGCTCCGCAAGGAGCTTGGCAATGAGCCAGTGCATCTTACCGTATGAGCGTCTTCCACACATCCACCGTTACACTCGCAGAACCATCTAAATTCACAATCTGCACCTTCGTGCATTTTTGCAGCAGCGGAATTAAAACTGTTCTCTGTCTCGTAGCACCTGCGGAGAATGTCAAGTCGCTGTAATTACCCGCATCCTCAGCGTCTTCAGGCGAGTCAAAGTTTGTGTTATCGGGTGAGTAAAGCCACCTCGCTCTGACGCCAGCAGTAGTGGAAGCGTCGTAAGTAGCACGCACAGTCACGACAACAGCGGAGTAACCTTCGCCTCTAACTACGAACTCGCTCGCTGATGCAGCGTCTATTGTTTGAGCGGACAGAATCCTCTCAGGCTCGGTTCTTTCGCCCCTGACCGTAATCTGTGTCGTGAAGCGGGAGCCGAGCATTTTTCACTCACCTCCTAACTTACAACCTGGGCTTCCCACACTATTTGAACATTATCAGCGCCAGAGGCAGGCGCACTGCTGAATTTCACTC
>QMSI01000137.1 GCA_003649615.1 Thermoprotei archaeon
ATATAATAGAGCTTCAGGTAGTCTCCTGCTTGTTTACTAAGGTGGGTCTGAGGTTTGTGGAGATGAGGGGGTGGGGGTTGGTAGATTACGTGGAGGAGGCTCGTAGTTTTTATCTGGGGGGTAGAGGTTGAGGCGTCGGTTTTCAGTTAGTCTAGGGGACCCTTTCCTAGATTATTTGCTTGGAGGGGCTGCGCGAGGTTATTTGATTATAGTTGCGGGTAACCCTGGTACGGGGAAGACCATTTTTTCAGCTCAGTGTGCTTATAGAAACATTTTGAGGGGGCTTAAAGCAGCTTATATTTCATTGGCGGAGCCTCGAGAGGTTTTCCTTAGATGTATGGAAGGTCTAGGGATGAAGTTTAAGCGTTTGGAGGAAAAAGGCCTTTTTAAGTTCCTAGACCTCGCCTCCCCAACCGACCCTTCCTTTATGGATAGAATGTTGGAGGTGTCTTTGAAGGAGGTTTTAGACTTTAAGGCTGACGTGCTCGTAGTTGACTCGTTGAGCGCTTTGTTACAGCTTACTGAGAGGGAGAAGGCGAGAAGCCTTGTTCATAACCTTTTCACGAGGGTTATTAGAGCAGGCGGTGTAACTACCGTCGCCGTCGTGGAGGTTCCAAGAGGTGAGAAGAGGATAGGGTTGGGTGTAGAGGAGTTCATTGCTGATATGGTGTTTTTCCTGGTTAGGAGGGAGATTGAGGCTAGGCTGGGTAGACAGTTGGAGGTGGTTAAGGCTAGAGGAGTGGAGGTTAAGTATCCGAGAATGCTCTACACGCTTCATGGAGGCTTCAAGACTATACCTCCCTTTAGCTTTAAGCCTCCAAGGTATGTCGAACCCTTTAAACCTATAGAGGACTTTCCAAACGCTTACTCAACGGGCGTATCGGACTTAGACGCTATGCTAGGAGGTTATCCGAAACGTGGTGTTGTCCACCTTGAAATAGGGGAGAATGTGGAGGTTTCCATGTATCATCTCTTCGCGGCCACCCCTCTTGTTAACTTCATGGTTAAAGGGAGAGGGGTACTGCTTTTCCCTACTACAGGAGTAGATGCAGGGATTGTCCATAGGGCGGGGAGATCCTATGGTCTCGCTGATGAGTCTCTTCGTAAATGTGTTAGGGTAGTTCAATTAGGTCCTCCAAGCCCTGGCATGGAGGACTGGGTGGTTGAGGTAAAAGGCGCAAGTTTTAAGGAGGATTATAAGCAATGGCTTACCTCTCTGAGGACTTTACAGGAAGTTACAGGTAGTAAAGAAGTGGCAGTTTTCATCGGAGCTGATAGCGTATACCATCAATACGGCAAGGACTGTATGCATAGATTCCTAAGCCTAGAAGCTTTGAGAACAAGGATGGAAGGAGGTCTATTATTGATAGCAACAAAGCCTGGGCTTGAGTCCAGAGCGGTGAAGGCAGTGTCAAACGTAGCTGACGTACATCTTAAACTGGTTAGGAGGCGCGGCGCCTTACTTATTTATGGCCTTAAACCGAGGACGGAATTACACGCAGTGTCGGTTGATGTCTCTCAGGGCTACCCTATACCTAAGCTGACACCTATGGTTTAACTTCTCCTTAAAACTTCCACTTTATCGGGGTAGCCTACATACACTATGTCAGCCAGCCCAGTGAAGATGCCGACCTCAACGACACCTGGTATGCGTTTAATCTCCTCTTCAAGCTTTGCTGGATACTGGATGGGTTGGAACTCAACATCTAGGATGAAGTTTCCATTATCGGTGACGACAGGTCCATCTTTAACTTCCCCAGCCATCCTAAGCTTAGGCTCTCCTCCAAGCTCCTTGAGTTTCCCTGCCACGTACGTATAGGCGAAGGGTAAAACCTCTACGGGTATGGGTTTAGTTTCACCTAGCCTCCTGACTAGCTTAGAGGAGTCTACTATAATTGCTAACAACTTTGCTGCTGAGTCTATTACTTTCTCGCGTGTTAAAGCCGCCCCCATGCCTTTAACTAAGTTTAAAGACATATCTACTTCGTCAGCTCCATCCACCGCTAAGTCTATTCTCTGCGCTTCGTCGAGCGTGGTTAAGGGTAGTCCTTTTTCTAAGGCTTTAAGGTATGCTTGATAGGAGGTAGGGATACCCTTAATCCTTAATCCTTCTTTGGCCTTCTCTCCGAGGGCCTCGATGAAGTAAGCTACGGTAGAGCCCGTGCCTAAGCCTATGACCATGCCGTCTTTCACGAGTTCTAAAGCAGCTAGGGCTGCTTTACGTTTAGCTTCCTCTACGTTCATCGAGCCTTAGCGCACGGGACGCTTAATAAACCTTGCCACGATGTGGGTTGATATCAACGGCGGTAGCAGTATAGTTGTAAGGGCTAGGATGGGAGTTGAAGCTAGGAGTAGTGGTTTGAACGATACTGAGGAGCCAAGAGCGGTCGAGACCAAGGAGGTTGACCTGAACATAAAGCAGCCTTTAAGAATTCGCCGCGGCGACCAGCCCTTAAGGTAAGTAGCCAAGAGGGATAGGGGGTTAGGTAGATGAGACCTAACAGGAGACAGGCGAGGAGACCAGTAGCTATGACAGCTACCTCTAGGCAGCTAGTTAAGGCTTCGTAGACCTGCTTGGATGCTTGGAGAGCTTCTATGAGTGGATATAGGGCTAGACGCATTGATCCTTTAAGAGCTTCATTATCGGCTATCGCCTCGGCCACGTAGGGGCTCCCCATTTCCGTCGTTGTCTAGGTAGAGCCCCGCCTCGGGGTCGTATCGTAGCGTAGAGAAGTTTATGGTACACCCCTCTTCGCTGGCTGTGTAAAGAACATAGTTAGGGTTCCTATAGTCGTTCCAGGGAAGCCCGTCGCTATCGGCATCGGAGCTAGGATTAGGGTTGTCAGCCACTCTACCGTGGTCTGTGGTTGCGAAGTAGCAGCAAGGAGGGACTCGTAGAAAACTATGTACTTAACCCCCCTTCAACACTGAGGAATACTTGGCGAAGACTAAAGCTGATATGACGCCGCCGTAGGAGGAGCCGTATAGACCCACGTCGTTGGTGAGAACTTCATAGTCTACGTAGTCTTCTATGTATTTCCCTGCTG
>QMSI01000138.1 GCA_003649615.1 Thermoprotei archaeon
CGTATAGATTACCGCGATTATGGTTGAGGCGATCATCGTAAGCTGATGACATACGGTATCTCGGCGGATGTAGGCGATCGCGAGGAAGATCACTCCAACCGCGAGCAGGTTTATCGCAATCCTAGCTCCACGCTTCGACTCGATTATGAAGTCGTTGCTGAGCCCGTGATAGCTTGGGGGAGTCGATATCATGGCTAGGAGATACATGGACTCGGATGCCGAGACGTGGGAGAGTATGATTATATCCCACCAGCCCCCGGCCACGAGCGCGACCAACGAGGAATACACGACTATGATTAGCAGGGCTGTGGCTGCGGTTGAGATGGCACCCCTCCCCGGCTCCTTCATGATCTTTAGGGCATCCTCCCCGCTCCTCCCAGATCCTAAGGCGTCGGCGAAGTCTGCGAAGCCGTCTAGGTGGCTGAATCCAGTGATAAGATAGGAGGCCACGAGTATTAGAGCCGCCTTAACATAGATCGGCGCGTTAAGAAGGATCGGGACCGCGGCCATCGACCCCTCGAGCAGACCTACGACTGGCGCCAGATAGAAGAGTTTAGAGGCGGATTCTAGGTCGTGGACTCCGGTCGGTATTATCGTTAGGAATGATAGGAGGGCCATGAACCCCTTAAACTTCTCCAGCAAGCTCCTCAAACGCCCTCACCAATAACTCGTTCTCATCCCTCTTCCTCCAGAATCTCGGGCGGGCCTAGAGGATTCGCGTTCACGCTAAAGTCTAATACATTCCAGATTCCCCCACCATGGACTCTCATCTAAGCAGCGCCTCGCTAAACCTAAGCTCAGGCCAAGTATCTATGTCCAGTAGCTCGGGGAACCTATCCATCACCACGTCGCTCCAGCTCCAGCCCTCGCCCTTGAGGAGCGATACCCCTATCGGGCTTTTCAGAGGATCTCTCCGAAGCTCCTTCGGGAAGTTGCTTCGATCGGCTATGAGCGTTATGAGGCTCTCCCGCCTCCTCCAAGCCTCGGCTAAGAACTCGTCTAATAGCTCGGCGGTCATGAAGGGCGTGTCCACGGGTAGGAAGAGTATCGGCCTATCCATCTTCGAGGCGATGTATCCTAGATCTCTCGAGTATCCCTCTCCCATGGTCTCGATCATGGAGATTCCCCTCTCAACACACCAACGCTTGGTCAGCCGGGTATGCCTCGATGGAGCGACATAAAATTCGCCTCCAAGCTCTCTGGCAACATCTAAGACGTATTCGATTAGCGGCTTTCCCTTCAACTTTAGCAGGGCCTTCTCAACCCCATTCATCCTCGTAGCCCTCCCACCAGCCATGACAACGATCCTTAGAGCGCTCATCCCCCATCACCTAGTGAGATGTCTATCGTAGATCTTGCTCAGGATCGAGCCTATCAGCGATGCGAGGATATCGTCCATGAACATGGGCTTATCCGCAAGCTCCTCAAATCCCTCCTTGGCCGAGTCGATCCAATAATAGGTGAAGAGGGCTTTCCAGCCATTAATGTAGAGGGCTAGGGTTATCCCGAGAAGCTCGTCCGCGAGGATCTTCTTCGAGTCGCTCAGATACTCGTCTCGACTTAACCTCGGAAGCGTTCCGGCCAAGCTGTGCCAGTCTAGGTTGCGGGCGGCGAGAGCGAGGGCCCAGATATTCGGATCCCTTAGAAGCTCTCTAAGCTCCGTCTCAACTTCTCTCCCGACCTCGGCCTCGGATAAGCTTGGGATGGGCGCCCTCCGATAGATCTTGGCAGCTGCCTCGGCGACCCAGCTCAAGTCCACGCCGAAGATGTTCCTAAACCTCTCCTCCACGCCCATGCCCTTAAGCCCTGCCGAGATCATCGCCTCATAGACCAGTTTGGCGGCCTCCGATCCTATCGGGGTCGCTGGACCCGCATAGAACTCCCGATCCTCCGAATCCATCCCAGACGCTATGACTAGGGCGTCGGTTATGGTCGCATAGACCCTACCCAGATTATAGCCTCTTGAGAGGGCTAGATCCACTAGAGCGACGGCCTTCGCGCCGCTTACAACCCCCGCCAGATCTATGAAGGCTCTATCCGCTAGAGGCTTCCCTACGAAGAGTAGGATGTTTATGGTCCCCGGCCTCCCCCCAGACCCTCTGGTTCCGATGGATGCGCCGTGGCTGAACCCGATGCTGGCTATAAGCGTGATCTTAGTCGGGGAATCCACCTCGAGTTCGACATGCTCCTTCACGACATCCACGGCCGTTAAGAATACCGCAGAGCTCTTCCTCGGGAGTTCTAGCTTTTCTAGGAGGCTCTCGGCGTATCGGGCTGGGTTGGGTTCGTTGAAGTCGGGGTCAACCCTGTGAAATATGACGTGAGTCAGCTCTCTAAACCCGCCCCCTATGATCGTCGAGGATAGGGCCCTCACCCTCCCCCCAAACTCTATAATCAAGGTATCTTCTCCAACCATCTCCTTCCTAAGCATGGCCTCACCCCTCAACCATCATAAGGCGGATGTTTAATCTCCACATCCTCCATCCACACTCGACCAATCTTAATCGAACTCTTCAACCGGCCCTCACCTCCCTAAATTTTTCAGACAGGATCTTGAGCGTCCGCGTGAAGGATGGGCCTGAGTGGGTGAGGGGTAGCTCTTTCTCCCGCGCACACCAGATCCTCCCCTCCCTCACGGCCTTGATACCATCCCATCCACGCCTCGCGATGAGGGACTCCATCTCCTTAGCGTCCATCCTCCTCTCAGAGAGGAAGATCATGAGGTCTGGATCTTCCCTAGAGACCTCGTCGAAATCTGGCTTGAAGAACCCCACGGCCTTCGAGAAGATATTCGATCCTCCGGCGGTGTAGATTACGTCGTCGATGAAGGTCAGTCTACCAAAGGTTGTGGGAAACCAATCAGGCCAGAGCTCGACGTACACCTTCGGCCTCCCCTCTCTCCTCTCCTCATATCTATAGGCCTTTAACTCATCCACAAGCTTCTTCACGAGCTTTCCAGCCTCCTCCCGCCTCCCGACCAGCGAGCCAACGACCGTTATATTATCAAGTATCCCATAGAGACTCTTAGGA
>QMSI01000139.1 GCA_003649615.1 Thermoprotei archaeon
ATCTATGTAGTCGGGAAGCTCCCTCCTTAGCTCAAAGCTGACTCTTATTATATCGGGCCTATAGAACTCGATAACATCAAATATCTCGAATATGACTCGCACGCCTTTAGCTACACGCTCAGCTCCTACTCTAAGTTTAGCAGCCTTAGCCTGTAACTCAAATACGGATATAAGACTCAACCTCACATCATCTATAGAGAACTTAGTCCGGCCATTGAGACACGCTCTTAAGATGTCTGGTTCAATCCCAATCCCTACCATCGGTAAGAAATAAGTTGTATCGAGTATCATAACTCCTCGAACCTCTTGGATAGCTCTCTCCTGAAATTATAGAACTCCTCTAAATCTACCTTAACGGGCTTTTCCTCGCTCAATATCTGTTCTAATAACGCCTTCTTTTTAACAGCCATTATGAGCGAGGCCCTCAATTCTTCATTCACAACCTTAGATATGGCGTCCTCACTCCCATAACGTGAGAGTGCCTTCTTAACCAGGGCCTCATAAACATCATCGTCTAACGTGAGCATCACTTGCTTGGGCATGAAGTCTCACCCGAGCTTCACATAGCGAAAATGGGTATTTAAGAGCTGCGCACGCCTTTTCGCTAAAAGAGAGGCTCGCCAAATACTCCTCATCCTCAGGGGTTGGGACAGTCAGACGTTACCCCAAACGCTTTTTTACAGCTATTCATCCTTAGAGATACACGGGGAGATACCGTGGAGTATATTCTACCTCTTGGAGTGGTAGGACGGACCGTTGAAATCAGAAGAAAGAAAGAGCCTACCATTGCTAACCTGACTTGCCTTTCTGAACTCATGCAACATCAACTCTCTATAGCAGTATTGGCCTCAGGAGCTGGTAAAGAGGCTTTCTATGCAGGGCTCTTTCATGATATATACAAATCTGCCATGAATTGGCAGCTACGGCAGAGTGGATGGAAGTGGTTGCATCTACCAGGTGAGGGCTCACGGCAAGAGATCGTTACTCAAGCTACCGAAAGATTTAAAATAGTTCTAACTCCTCTGGACGCCGTTGCTGATGTTAATAAACTAGCTGAATTATGCGCTGGACATCATTATGATAAACGGAATCCTATACGTCAGGTTGAACCGGAGAGAGAAGAAAGGGGTGATATAGGCGCCGTCAGCATTGAGACTAGAGTGCCGTTACCTGAGCAATTGAGAGAGATAGCTTATAGAGTGGCCTCTTTCGTCATCAGAAGCCCTTATAGAGCTTTCGTGGCATCTCTTCTTATCGAGAAATTGCTCAACAGACTGAATGAAGCGTATGTCCAATTATTCCGTGAGGAATTCGGGCTTCAGGAATTACATATGAAATATTTATTCAGGCAATATGAGCCTTTCTCAGAGGATCCCAAAATAGATTACGATGATGGTATCCTAAGTGTAGAGGTTCCTGTGAGAGCTCCTCCATCACTTGAGGGGCTTGTGATAGAGCACCACTACCTTCCAACGCTCGATAGGCCTAGCTTATTAGTGAGAGAAAAACGTGTGGAACTTAAGCTTAGGTTCTCAGATGCCCTTGCTTTCCCCATCATAGGTGATGAAAATATAATGTTGTGGGCTATTACACCCGCTGAGAACTTAGATGTGGGCTTAGGACTAAGAGCAAAGTTCATAGCTGCCTTTGAAAGGGCCAAGGAGAAGGCTCTAGATGACCTATTTGATATTAGTAGCATCGGGTCTGACCTGATTAATAGCCTGAGGAGCGTTCTTCTCGACGAACTCTCTGAGTATAAGCTACCTGGAGCTGAAGAGCCCAAGTGCATGTTCTGCGGGGCAAAAGCTTCCTTCAGAGTTACGAAAAGGGGTCTAAAGATGTTTGTGGACATCGATAGGATAGTGGCTTTCAACAATATGGCCTGCAGTCCCTGTAAATTAGCCTACGCTATCGAAGAGGTCAGGAGAAGGAAAGCGGGCATTCCTCTCTGCGTAGTTCCTCTGCCAGCTACACCAATTGAGGCTGAGGCTTTAGATATCTTTAAGACAAGCGTAGTTCACGGCTTCTCTATCCCGACTCATCCTCTGCCGCCTGTCAAAACAGCCCTTGAGGAACCCTGGGCGAGAATAATGTCTTGGGCCTTCTATGGTGCTGTTCTGAGAGATCCTGATGAATTTGGCTTGAGAGGGCTTAAGAAGACGGAAGAAATAGAAATCCCGCTCTTCAGATTTTTCCTGACTCGCAAGACCTTGATTTATCCCTTTCTATTCAGGATAAGGCCAGCTGCTTTAATAAGCGCTTGGACAACGACGGGAAAGAAGAAATTCGTGTTAAATGTAGATACAGCGTCTGAATTCGTGATACTCCCAGGAGCTGAGAGAGATCTAACGCTCGAGGATCTTGATGTTTTAGCTCCGCTCATGTATGAAGGAACAAGCAGTCTCCGAAAAGCTTATAGTATCATGAGGCGTCTTTATGAACTGGGGTGAAGTACTATGAGTCGTGTTGGAGACGAGGATGCTAAGGAACTGATAGATATTATTGACAGCATGGTGAACTGGGCTGATAGAGCCTTTGACGCCATAAGACGTGATAAGTGGAAGATACTAGCTAAACGATTGATGGCTGGTTCCGGTGCTGATCTCCAGGAGTTCATACACAACGTCGTTCGTGATATAGCGGGAGATAAAGTTCTCTTAAGTAAAGATGTAGGTAGGCGAATAAATGTTCTTCTCGAACGTCTTGACCAAGAACAACAACAAGAACTGATAAAGTATGTTAAGAGGAGGACTTACCCACTCGTAGTCAGGCTAGTAGCTGAGAAAGCAAGAGAGGAGGGAGGTGAGCAGTGATAGGTTTTAAGGAAATGGTTCTCGTGCTGGAAGCCAAAGAACCACTTAGCTACGGCGAGGAAACAGTTGGTATAAAAATGTTAGCTAAGCGCATAAACCTCTACCTACCTGAAGAAGGAAAGATAATAGCCGTGCCTGTGATTCTAGGCAACGCTATCAGGGGTGTTCTAAGAGATATCATGGCCGAGACATTTATAGAAGAAG
>QMSI01000140.1 GCA_003649615.1 Thermoprotei archaeon
AAGGCCAAGGTGTATTTATTTGGGTCAGCCGCTGAAGGAAAACATGTGTTGTCAAGCGATATAGATATTCTGATAGTTACTAGAGAGCATCCAGCGAAAATACGCACAAAGCTCTGGAAGAACGGTATAAAAGAACCATTTGAAATTCACATTCAACCGCCCGAGAAAGCACACCTATACCTAAAAAGAGATAAATTTGTCGAGATTGATTGAGTTAACGGTAACTTTTTTTGCGTAAAGCCTGTGATGGTGTAGCCGGCTGAGATGATTTCCTGTACTTCTCTAGTCAGCTCCTTGACGGTGTGTTTCATGAGGATTAATGAATCGATGCAGTATGGAGTTCAATCTAAAGCAGTTATTGAAGAAGTGGTCAGATGATAAGGTTAAGATATAACTCTTCCCAGAAACGTCTCAAAGGATCTTTCATTAGTGGTCTGAGAGACTTAGATCGTCTATGATCTCGTAACTGCGGGTTTGTTAAATTTTAGATAAACGGATGATTCGCTGTAGTTTAGGATGAATGGCAACTTCATCGGAGCATGATATAGCTTTCTGCCAAGCTCCTGTGGACCATTAAGAGAACGTCTTTCTTAAAAATAAGCTATGTTTTCTATTTTGTTGCTTCGCCGAAAATGAGTTAAGGCATCTTCTAAGGTTCTTGGGAAGCGCTAGAGCAAGAGAAAGTATATTCCTGTCTCTATAATAAGACTTAGTATTCGTCAAGATTATGTCAGGTCTCTAGTATGTTATTACTTTGATATCAGCGATTTTCGATTTCTATGAAGTGTTTGTCTTTTGTCACGATCTTTTCGGCTTCATCGGCTAGAGCTATTCCGGCGATAAGAACATCTAGAGCATTAATCTCACGCCCGATCATTGCGAGCTTCACAGCAATATTACTGGACTCTTCCACAGCCTTTAAATCGCATTCGAGCACCCTTATTCTCGAGAACAATCTCCGGAAGAACAATTCCTCCCTCTTAGCCCTTATCCCCTTCACCCCAGCCATTATCTCATGATAGTTGATAACGGTCGTGCAGCACTCCTCTCCCGCGATGAGATTTCTTGTCTGTTGAACGCCCTTGAAATAGTCTATCAAAAAAAGAGGTGTCCAACAACATCATATCCTAAACCTCGCCGATTCTCTGATCCTTCTGGAGTATTCCGCTATTTTATCCAGAGCTGGACTATCCTTCAAGCATCCAAAATACTCTTCCAAGCTAAACCCCCTTTTCTCCAGCAGCTTCTCGATTACATCGCTAAAGCTTTCACCTTCCTCCTTAAGCCTTAGGAGCCTCTCATAGATGTCATCTCTTACTGAAATCGTTTTCATGCACGTATGTGTGTTATCACGTATATATAAGTATAGCCTTAGGGCGACAGGTTTCCTTACTTCACTATAAACCTCCTTGACCCGTGAACTACTTTATTTCAAGCTCGTAGGATAGCTTACAGCTATAGGACTACTTCTGAGTAATCTCCTATATGGAGTTTAATGGCATTTCCTCCACCCGATTTGACTAGTTTTGCATTTTCACCTATCAAACTTTCTTCAAGCCTATCCACTCCTTCAATGACGGCGCCTTTAAGAACTACCGAATACTCTATTGAGCTTCCAACGATCTCGGTACCGTCACTTACGCTTGTATAGGGATCCTGGTAATTATGCTTAATTCATTCCTAATTGCTAGCTTTGAAGGATTATTGCATTTTTGATGTTTGCCGAGTACTGGCATATCTTTCCAGAAATTTTTTCTCATCAAGTATCTTACTCGTGTCTTCATGGTTTTCTCTAAGGAAATTTATTAGTGTGTAGTCTCTGGTCAGAAAGATTATGTTTGAGGTTTGAGATGTTGCATAGAGTAGTAGGTCTATGAGGTCTCGGTATCCTCTTGCTCGAAGAGCTAACGCCTTCAGATATCCTTGATGCGTTGGTTGGATTAACTTGAACTCTTCTTCTATAGCTGCTAGACCGATGGCCACCCTATCGGGATCGTAACTTAGCCTACTCAGCTTACCTATAATCTCGAATAGGTTAAAGGGTGTGTAATAGTATTCTGCCTTCCCCTCATCTCTCAGTTTTTTGAGCAGAATTAACGCATCTTTGATGCCTTCTACTTCGACACCAACTATGGGTAGCAGGTAGGTTGAGTCGAGTAATAGCTTAAGCGTTCTTGAAGATTTCATCCTGTAGTTCCTCCGATTCTCTCTCGAATTCCTCGAATGTCGTTTTGGCGAATTTCGATCCCTTTATCGCTAGGTCGAATGGATCTTGTACAGGCTCTATGATTATCTTGGATCCTTCTAGCCTAAGCTTAACTGTGTCACCGCCCTTAATTTTCAGACCTTCGGTCATAAATTTGGGGATGTAGAGAGTGTTTTTCTTGCTCAGCTTTACCTTAACTTCCGAGACCATTCTAATTCCCCAGAAATATTGGAATTCCCCAGAAATATATGTGTTTCTGAGATCAGATCTAAATCTATACACACGGGACAAGCTGTCTATAGACCTCCGGCTGGGATCTCACAGTTTATGGTTTGGCCGCGGCTAGGCTTGCCCCATCGGCTTACTGTCCTATCGAGAGATCTCTTTTGACAGGACAGCGTTTTGGCGGGATTCTCTCAAGACGTGCATTTCTATGGATTTATGTGGGATTATGCTTATTAGTGGGAGTGGGACTTCAAATTAGTGGGAAAATGGGTGGGGAGCTCATAAAGATGGATGAGAAGGGGAGGGTTCTCATACCCCTTAAAATTAGGAGAAGGCTCGGAATGAAGAACCTAGTCAGGATTAGGGTTGAAGGTGAAAAGGTCGTATTGGAGCCTGTTCCAGATCCTTTAGACATCATTAGGGGATTGGTGATAAAGGGGACAGAGGATGTGGAGAGGGAGATAAGAGATTTAAGAAAAATTGCTGAAAAAGAGCTCTTTAAGGAAGCTGAGAGGGGATGATGCTTATAGAAACCGATATTCTTCTAGCTTTAGTATCAGTTAAGGATAAACATCACATGGAA
>QMSI01000141.1 GCA_003649615.1 Thermoprotei archaeon
AGCCCTCTGGGAGTAAAAGTATGCGAGCTCGTCGAGGTCAGCAAAGAGGTTGGCGGAGTGAACCCGTGGACTTTCCTGCAACACACTTTTGCGCGGAAGAAGGGCTTCACGATGAGCCATGGGGAGCTTGTGGACGCTGTTGTGGAGAAGTTTCGGCACTCTAACTACGAGTTTACCTTGGATGAGCGTGAGCTTCTTGTGCCCGGCACGGATCATAGGGCTGATGTCCTTGTCTTCAGGCCTGTGGAGGTTTATGTTGAGTGCGAGACTTTGGCGAATAGTCTTGAGCAGACTTTCAGTATGCTTGACGCCTACCTTAAGGCTGGGAGAGAATACTGTATTGTGGTGGCTTCGCCTGAGGCTGAGCGCATGATGATGCAGCGGCTTTGTTTCTATGCTTGGGAGACTGGTAGGAGCCTGTACTTTAAGATTGCTACTCTGAGAGACCTGCCTAACATGAGCTCTTATGTGATTTTACGGTAATACGGTTGTGGAAGCGTAACACCTTGTACTACTTGTAATACAATGCTACTGGTCTATATAGGGGTTTGTAGTACACGGTACTACGCTGTGTTCTGTTTTTAAGCCCGTATTATAGTGGGGGTGGGGTCTGTGAGGCATGTGAACTTGAGGCTTGACGAGGAGCTCTACGAGCTGATTAGGAATTATGCTGAAACGCGGAACATCACGTTCTCTCAGGCTGTCAGAGAGGTTATCAAGAACTATTTTAGGGGCTATGAAGGGGACTTAGACAGCTACGTTGTCGCGAAAATTATTGCTAGTGAAGAGCTTTTCTACAACGCGGTTAAAGCGAAACTGCTGGTAGATGTTAGAGCCAGAGTGATTTTAAGGGAGATTCTAAGAGAATTCGAGAGCTAAAGGAGATTTTGGACAAAAATCCCCTATAAACGGGCCCCGTTTACAAGGGGTTTTATGTCCAATAAACCTATGTCACCCTTTTAAACGGTCCCTCTTTTCCCTTAACTGGAGGAACATTTGGCGGATGGATTCGACCACATCTCTGTGCAGTTTAACGTCTGCGCGACTGAATCCTATTAGCTGTCCCGCGAAGAGGTTTATGTTTCTTGTGCGCACAAGTAGAGCGAACTTCCTCCAGTTCCGTAGCCTAAGTATTGCCGTGGGTGTGGCAAGTATCTCGCTAACAACCTTCTCGTCGCGCTTAGCCTCCTTATAGACCGCCCATATCGTTATGTTTTTCCTCAACACGAGCCTTTTAAGCAAAAGTATTTCCTGGGGCTTCAGCTTCAGCCTCTTAAGCACGGCGGCGCTCTGTGATGCAAGAAATTTTACTTTCTCGCATGTAAATGCGAACTTCCTGTCTCTAAATACCCCCTCTCCTTTCTCACACCTGCCAGCCACATTGTCCAAGAGTTCCCGAAGCTTCTGAAACTCCTCCACATATTTCTTCCGGCAGAAGCGTTTAACAGCGAGAACAAGGTAGAGTAAGCTTTCAGGATCGTTTGTTAAAAGCTCGTTGTAGCCGTTACGGTATGCTTTCAGGAGTATGTCTAACAGGGCTTTCTCCTCCTCGCTAAGCGTGTCTCTAACTGCTTTAAGGAACTCCTCCGAAAGACTGCGTCTCAACGCTAGAATTTCCTCTTCAGGCCGCTGAACATAGTACGCCAGTTTATTCAAGATACTCCTATACCTGCGATCACGCTTCAAGCGTCCAGGAGACTGGACTACAAGCATCTTCATGACTATCTCTACCAGCCTCCTCTTCCGCTTCCGCTCAACGATTGCACGAACATCATTATATGCACGAACGAACGCGTGGCCCAGTAGTGCTAGTATCAATTTTGCATCCCTATCTCCTTTCCCAGCGTCCCTTACGAGCTCGTCATACTCTTTTCCTAAAATTGAAAAAACAAATGCATAGCCCTCTGATACCTGAATCCTGTCCCGGCTTACTGATCTCTCAATTCTATTTGCCGCTTCTCTCAGCTTCTCCTGGCGGTCTCTCTCCTTCGCAGACGAGAACTGCTTCTCATACTCCTCTGTCGGAAGCCTCTCAGCCACCACCAGCCCACAACTTTGACAAATGAGTTCTCCACGCCACTCATCTAGAATAAGCTTACCACCGCACTGGGGGCACTGCTCTACTGTCATCACTACCCGTTAATAGGAAGCCGTTATAAAGGAGAATGGAGTGAAAAGTGAAACTGAAACCATTTTTAAACACTCCTATCATGCCCCCGAGGGGATGAGCGCTCACCTCCCGCAAAGCCTGTTTGCCGATGAGGGGGTCTCAATTTATATTCGCGTTCTCCTCCCATGAGCCAGCTTGACGTAAAAAAGATCATAAACCAACCCTATTCGGGCGACTTAGGGGAGCTAAACAGCTTTATTAACAAGCTCCGAATAGAGCTAGTAGCCTTCCTCACGACTCTGAAATCTATTAAGAAACACGAGAAAGTTGTAGTCTACGACTCCTATGGACCCCTATACATCGGTAGGCTCGCGGCAGTTGACCCGACTACCCTTAACGTCTTCCTCTTAGACGCCTACAACGTACAGAAAGACTACACAGTACCCAAAGTTTTGATTCGAGGAGATGTTGTCAAAAGAATAGAGTATGTTACGGACGCAGAGCTACACAAAATCTTCGTGAAGCTGAAAAAGAAAGAAAAAGAATAGTATTAGATTATTTTCTCCTGGTGGGCTCTAAGGATCCCAGCTACCTGTTCGTAGCCTTGAGTCAGGGATGCGTATAGTTCAAGCGTTATCAGAACGTGTTTGCACAGGGCTTTCCGGAACCTTCGGTGCGGGCAGGTGCAGTAAAACCACTTGCGGTGCAGGTCTACTTGGACGCGGTATGCGTCGGCTTTGCCTATGATCATTGCTCTAACATGGCTTTCGTCAAGCCTATAGACAACAATCCTCTGCTCCCGAAGGTATTGCTCGAAGTCCACCAGTATCATGCTAGTCCGCTTCGCGGTTAAAGGAAGGTTCATTTCCTCTAGAAGCCTTGGTATAAT
>QMSI01000142.1 GCA_003649615.1 Thermoprotei archaeon
GCCCTACAGCTGGTAAGTCAGTCTGCTTTAGATATGTTAGGAGGGGTTAGGCTTGTCAGGCTTGCCTAAAGATTTCGCATGGGTTCTAGTTAGGGCTTTCATAGAGGAGAGGGGTCTTGTTAGGCAGCACCTCGACTCCTACAACCAGTTCATTGAGCGCACAATGCAGGAGATAGTGAGGGAGATAGGGGAGGTTCGCTCAGACCTGCCGAACATATACATTAAGCTGGGCAAGATATACGTAGGCGAGCCCAGGGTTAGGGAGGCTGACGGGTCTGAATCAGCTGTCACCCCTATGGTTGCTAGGCTGAGGAACCTAACCTATTCAGCCCCAATTTTCCTTGAGATGTCGCTGGTTGTAGATGGAGAGGAGCAGGAGCCCACCACGGTTTATATCGGTGAGATGCCTATAATGGTTAAGTCGTTGAGGTGCCCGCTAGCCCACGCTTCAGAGGAGAAATTAGTAGAGCTGGGCGAAGACCCCAGAGACCCGGGAGGTTACTTCATAATTAACGGCTCTGAGAGGGTTCTCATAACGCAAGAGGATCTCGCAGTGAATAAAGTCCTAGTAGATGTTGGGAGGCCTGGGGCGTCCGTCACACACATAGCTAAGGTCTTTTCCTCTAGGGCAGGCCAGAGATCCTCTGTAACTGTTGAGCGCACTAAGGACGGGATGCTACACGTTACCATGCCTGGCATACCTGGTAGGATTCCACTAGCTGTCGTTATGCGCGCCCTGGGACTAGAGACTGACCAGGAAATTATGATGGCCATAACCGACGACGAGGAAATACAGGGAGAGTTGATGCCCGTACTAATAGAGCAAGGCAACATTGCTAGGACACAGGAGGAGGCGCTAGACTACATAGGTAACAGGATAGCTTACGGGCAGTTTAAAGCCGCCCGTGTAGAGAGAGCTCAGGACTTCTTAGACAGACAACTATTACCCCACTTGGGTACTAGGCCTGAGAACAGGATAGCCAAGGCGTACTTCCTAGGACAGATGGTTGAAAGATTAATGGAGCTCTACCTTGGCCGCAGAAAGCCCGACGATAAAGACCATTACGCTAACAAGAGGTTGAAACTCGCTGGCGACTTGATGGCTATGATATTCAGGCGGGCCTTCCGGAGCTTCACCGACGACTTGAGGTACAGTATGCATAAGTTGAAAAATAGGATCAGAGAAGTAAACCTCGTAACATTGGTCAGAGCTGACGTGATAACCGATAAACTGATGAGCGCATTAGCTACGGGCAACTGGGTAGGCGGTAGGACGGGTGTAAGCCAGATACTAGACAGGACTAACTACCTCTCGGCCATAAGCCACTTGAGGAGAGTGGAGTCCCCGCTAAGCCGTACACAGCCTCACTTCGAGGCGCGCGTTCTACTCCCGACTCAGTGGGGCAGGATATGTCCTGTTGAGAGCCCTGAGGGTCAGAACTGCGGCCTAGTTAAGAACTTAGCCCTCCTAGCCGTGCTCTCTATAGGCATTGACGAGGAGGAGATCTATAACCTCCTAGTAGATAGGCTGGGCGTTATAGAGATACGTAGAGCTAGGGCTGAGGGTATTAAGGGTAGTAAGGTCTTCCTGAACGGCAGGCTCATAGGGATACACCCTAACGGGGTCGAGCTGGTAGAGACCATAAGACAGCTTAGGAGGCAGGGCAAAGTCCACCACGAAGTCAACGTGGCTCACTACAAGGACGAGTACATAGACGAGGTCTATGTCAACTGCGATGCTGGCAGGGTTAGGAGACCTCTCCTCGTAGTCGAGAATGGAGAAGTCAAATTAAAGCCAGAACATGTTGAGAAGCTCAGAACAGGAGAGTGGACGTGGTCTGACCTAATAAAGAGGGGTATAGTGGAGTACCTAGACGCCGAGGAAGAAGAAAACGCCTACATAGCTCAGGACGTGTGGAGTGTTGGGCCCGAGCATACGCATGCCGAGATAACTCCGGCCGCTATGCTGGGTGTAGTAGCCTCTATAATACCCTTCCCTGAGCACAACCAGTCCCCGAGGAACGTATATGAGGCAGCTATGGGTAAACAAGCCTTAGGGATACCCAGCACCAACTTTAAGATAAGGATGGACCCGAGGATGCACCTACTACACTACCCCCAGAGACCCTTGGTAACGACTAAGGTAATAGAAATGCTTGAACTAGACAAGAGGCCTGCTGGACAGAACTTCATTGTAGCACTCATCACAGGCGGAGGGTATAATATCCAAGACGCTGTGGTGATAAACAAAGCGTCCGTGGAGCGCGGCTTAGCGCGCTCTGTGTTCTTCAGGACTTACGAGACTGAGGAGAGGAAGTACGCTGGCGGGCAGGAGGACAAGATAGAGAAGCCTGACGAGACTTTAATGGATAGAAGACAGGCGGAAGCATATGACAACTTAGACGAGGAGGACGGCATAGCAATACCCGAGCGTGAAGTACATGGTGGCGAGGTGATCATAGGTAAGACGAGCCCGCCAAGGTTCATAGGCATATACGAGTTCCGCCCAGTTACCAGGCGTAGGGATACCTCAATTGCCCTAAGACACGGGGAGAAAGGTATTGTCGATAGAGTGATCTTAGCTACATCTTCTGAGGGAACTAAGCTAGTAAAGGTCAGGGTTAGAGACCCCAGGATTCCGGAGCTGGGGGACAAGTTCGCGTCTAGGCACGGTCAGAAGGGCGTGATAGGACTAATACTACCACAAGAAGACATGCCCTTCACCGAGGACGGCATAGTCCCAGACCTCTTAATCAACCCGCACGCCATACCTTCGAGGATGACCGTAGGCCAGCTCCTAGAGTCCTTGGCTGGCAAGGTAGCCGCCCTCAAGGGAGAACTCGTAGACGGGACAGCGTTCGAAGGAGTCAGCGAGGAGACTCTGAGGGAGATGCTACGCAAGCTCGGCTTCAGGAGCGATGGTAAAGAGGTACTCTACAATGGGATCACGGGAGAGAAAATGGAGGCTGAGATCTTCATAGGGGTGGTATACTAC
>QMSI01000143.1 GCA_003649615.1 Thermoprotei archaeon
GAGTATGCCTTGTGAGGTTAGTGAGGAGATGAGGGGTTGGTCTTGGAGTGAGCCGCCTCTGCTCTATCCTTATGATTTTCTTCTCTCTGCTTCTGATCTTGGCAGCGGTTTCTGTGAGACTGGACGCTATGTGTATATGAAGTATGTAGCTAGGGAGAGGGAGGTGCCTGGTTGGAGGCTTAGGCGTGGTTCTTTGATACATGCTGTCTTATCGGAGGTTTCTAGGGTTGCGAAGTCCTTGATTCTTCAAGGCGTACTTGACGTTGAGGATTTTCGCGGCCGTTTTATCGAGGCTGGGGAGAGTATTCTTGGAAGGTTTAGGTCTGAGTTTAGTGATTTAAGGTGGGTTGATGAACTGTTTAGGCTGTTATGGATGAGGGCTGCTAATGCTTATTCGAGCGGTTTGGCGAGGGCTAGGGCAAGGTCGCCTTATATGACAGCTGACGGGCTGGCTTTCATGACCGTTCCTTTCATCACAGAGTTCCCGGTTGATGGTAGCCTGGTAGGTTTAAGCAGGACCTTAAGGATTGATGTTCTCCTCCACCCTAATATTGTGGCGGAGGTAAAGACGAGGGGCTGGCATCCTGACTATGAGCTGGGGGTAGCGTCTTATGCCTTGGCTATTGAGAGCCAATATGAAGTTCCGGTTAATTACGGCATAGTCCTCCTGGTGAAGGTTGATGCTAAGAGTAAGGACTTGAAAGTCTATGAGAGGGTTGTGAGGCTTTCGGATAGGGTTAGGCAGCGTTTCATCGACGTTAGGGATAGCTATGCTAGGATAGTGGAGGAATCTATGGATCCGGGGAGGCCTAGGTCCTGCAGCCCTGACTGTCCCTTCATCAAGGCCTGCCGTGAAGGGTGAGAGGTTGTCGAAGGTGGCTTTAGTGGATAAATATGGAGCTTTCCTGAGCGCCAAGGAGGGAAGGTTTCAGCTCTACGTGAAGAACCGTAAGGTATGGGATCTAGCGCCCGTTGAGCTAGACGCTATTGTCTTCGCGGTTACAGGAGCTTCTATATCGGCGTCCGCCGTAAAGCTAGCAAACGAGTTTGGCATAGACCTCGTTTTTCTCGATGGTAATCAACCCGTGGCTAGGTTGATCCAGGCTAGGTATGGGTCGACGCTTAAGACATGGCTCCACCAGCTTAAAGCCTATAAAAGCCTCGAGGAACGAGTGAGGCTAGCCAAATGCTTCGTTGAAGGTAAACTGCATAATCAGCGTATGGTACTAGCCGAGTACTATAAGTACTTTAAGGCTTCAGGCAAGAGCTTTAGTCAACTAGCCTCAGCTATCTCAAGCCTTGAAGAAGCTTTGGAAAACTTAGCGTGTACAAGCACTATAGAAGAGGTTAGAAGCATAGAGGCTCACGCAGCGAGGCATTACTGGAACGCGGTGTCAACGTTGCTTCCGAGGGAGGCTGAGTTTAAGCAGAGGCTTCCTAGAAGTAGGCAGCTTCCCGGCGTTGAGGTCGACCTCTTTAACAAAGCTCTGAACATAGGATATGCAGCTCTGAGTAGAGCTGTGTGGAAGGCGGTTTTCATGGCTGGCCTAAACCCCTACATAGGTTTTCTACATAAGCCTAGGGCAGGGAAGATGGCCTTAGTCTTTGACTTGATGGAGGAGTTTAGGCCCATAGCTGTCGATAGGCCTCTCACCGCTTCCTTTAGGAGAAGCTTCGAGGAGTATATGGATCTTAAGGACGATGATAGGGAAGCTGCTAGGAAAGTGTGGAAGGTAGTAGTCAACCGCATGTATGAGTCTAAGCCTCCTCTGGAAAGCATAATCATGGAACAGGCTAGGCTCCTGGCAAAGCATGTTAGAGGTACCGATAAATATAGGCCTTTTAAGGCGAGGTGGTAGGTTGGAGCTCATTACCCTAGTTATTTACGACATACCTGACAACGCTCTGCGCTACAAAGTGGCGAGCTACCTTAAGTCTAAGGGGCTTAAGAGAGTGCAGAAGAGCGCCTTTGCCGGCCCCTTAACAACTGGTCGACGAGCTGAACTTATAGCTGGGCTGAGGAAGCTCATACATGGCCAACAGGCCAACATCCAAGTCTACCCCTTAACCCCAGCCAGCTTCAACCAGAGAGTAGTCCTTGGCGTGGAGCTTAGCTATGAAGAGGAGGAGCACCTCATCTGAGGAGGAGCCCGGCTACATAACCGTTGTCGACGTCAGAGACTATGCTTACTGCCCAAACATAGTATACTTTACTAAAGTACTTCACATCAAGGAAAGGGTCACCGAAGCCATGGAATATGGTAAAGAGCAGCACGAAAAACCTTCGCTTGCACCCATTATGCCTAGGCTTAAGCCAGCGAAGATCATGGAGGCGGTAGAGCTACGTAGCAATAAACTCAAGCTTGTTGGAAAGGTTGACTATGTAATCTTAACTAGACATGGTGAGTATATACCAGTAGAAGTTAAATGGAGTGACCCAGAGGTACGTGGAGGACCTAAACGCCACCATAAAATACAGCTTGCAGCTTACGCTCTCCTTCTCGAGGAGCACTTTAAGACCACGGTTAAACGAGCATTAATATACTACTCAAGGGCCCATAGGCTCATAGAGCTTCCCCTAAGCAACGCTGACAAGCGAGAAGCAAAGGAAATATTAGGCAAGGTACAAAAAATAGTTGAAAGTGAAACTTTTCCAAAAGCGAGACGTAAAGGTAATTGTAATACATGTGGCTATCGGTCATTTTGCCAAGAAGGCTTCATGGAATCTTCCCTCTACAAATAGCTTCTACATCCCAAGTGAACGGCGAGTTACGCTGTTCAATAACGTTCTATTTCAAATTAGTTAAAATTTATGTTTATTTTCATCCACTTAAGACGTATATTTGTTCACAAGCCTAAGAAACATAAAATATATATAAGAAGTATAGTTTATCTATTTACGTGAAACAATATGTCCACAATAAAGGAGTATAGTGAAAACGAATGGAAGGCCATGCAGGATGTTGCAAGCATGCTACGAGGACACGTAAGAGA
>QMSI01000144.1 GCA_003649615.1 Thermoprotei archaeon
CACCGCGCCGCGAATTCCATGTACTTCTCAGCCAAGTTCAAGTACCGATTCTTACCCGTAGCCATATACATTCTACAAAGGAAAGCCGAGGCGATTCCAGGCATGAAGTACCACTGCATAGGCTTCTCCACGTCGACATAGTAGGCTTTAGCCTTCTCATCCGGGAACTCCGTGACCAAACCCTTATCAGGTGAATATACGTGGTATAGCCTATGCTCAGGGTCTGGCTGGGATTCGTAGATCATCTCTAGGAAGGAGGCGACAAGATCGGCTTCCTTCATGTGGCCAGTGAGTAGACACGTCAAACCGGCCTGAGACGAACACCAGATGTCCTCCTCCCCGCATGGACCATCCTCGCTCATTTCGTCGAAAAACCCTCCTGAGTCACGGTCTTGCAGGGTTAAAAGGAAGCGCATGCCCTTACAGGAGAGGTCGAACTGGCGGAGTATGTGGGCTCCATATATGATGTTAGCATTTGGGTAGGAGTAGTAGTGTCTAGCCCAGTCGCCGCGGCTATACTTGCCAGCGAAGTCCCCCTCTTCAGTAAACATATTCTCCCTGATCCACTGGAGAAGCATCGAGGCTTCTCTGTCCCGTCCCGTTACGGCGAAGGCCCAAGGAACCCTATAGTAGAAGAGTCCCTTCTCGTAAGGGCCTATAGAACCGTCCGGATTCCTCATTTTCAAAAGCCAATTTAAACCCTTTGTTCTAGCCTTAAGAATTTCTTCTAGTAAAGCCATGTCTTTTCACCCCCTAAAGGAACTATGAACTTCTCGCCTTCAGCATGTATAATTTTTTTGGGTCTCGGCGCTGTAAACTTAAAGAGGCATCCTAAATAACCGTCAGTATTGATGCGACTGACAAATTGGATTCTGTATTTCTATTTCTCTTTAATAAAAAAGGAATAGGAATTATGTATCTTCGCCGAACCAATCTAAATTTCAGGAACAACTTTTCTTCAGATTTAGGGAACAGCCTAAAGAACGGCAAAGAACCGTTTAGGGGAGTTCATAGCTTCTCCTGTCTATGTCACCGATCTCTTTGAACGCTAGAGACACAATCTTCAAAGTTAATGTAGTCTAAACCTTTTCTGCGTGGAGGTGCGTAGTGACGGAGGCTAAGAGAGCCCTAATGTCCCTAGATGGGCTGAGGATAGAGATTTCAGGTGAAAGTTTAAGGAAGATTAAGTTGAGGATTTCATCGTCGGATTCAGACATTGAGGTCGGCATGGATGCTGAGTCCCTATTGTACTTGTTGGACAGGCTGCGTTTCACGGCTGAAACCGTGATTTCTCAGCTCAGTTAGGGCGTCTTAAGAGGCTAGGGCTCCTCCATCCCACACCTTTCAGGTTTCTCCTCCTCTCTGAAGTATCTCCTAAGTTCCTCTAAGCGACGTCTAACGCTTTCCTTCACCAGCTCCGAGACAGAGGAGTACCCGTGTCTCCCGGACTTAACAATCTTCTCGCACTGGAGGTACAAGTCTTCAGGTAACCCTATCATCCTATATCTCTTTCTTGGCAAAGTGAGGCCTCAAGTAGAGTATTTTATCTCTGTAGGCATAAAAAAATTTTATAAGCGAGTTTATTTACATGTTAATAACTGGTTAATACTAAATTTTGTTAGGGGAGGATGAACACCTTATCGACCGCCTCGCTACTCGAGATGTGGAAAAAATTACGTGAATATACGCAGCTCTCGGAGTACGAGGCCAGAGTTTACGTGGCTCTAGTGAAGGAGGGCCCATCAACCGCAAGCGAACTCTCTAAAGTGTCGAGGGTTCCAAGGACCAAAATATATCAGACTTTAAGGAAGCTGGTCGAGAAGGGGCTCGTAGCCGAGATGCCCAGTGAACCCAAGATGTTCACAGCTACGCCTCCATCCGCCGCCTTCGGGCCGCACATAAAGTCTTTCGAGGAGCGGGCGCGCGACTTCTACTCCATGGTTAACTTCTTGGAGGACGCCTATGAGAAGACGGCTACAAGCGCCAAGACGAAACGGGAAGATCTTTGGGTAATCAAAGGCAGGCCCAACATCATGAAAGCTATAAAAGACCTCTTCCTCAGGGCGAAGAGGACAGCATACATATTGACTACGGAGAACGGGTTGATTCAGCTGTTCAAAGAGTGTAACAAGACTCTTGACAGGCTTGTGGAGAACCGCGTAGACGTGTATATATCAACCTCGGTGGGATTCAGAAATCGGGGGATAGTCCAAGAACTACGCCACATCTGCAACGTACATGAGGTCGACCGGGACGAGGTTCCTCCCTCCACCCTCTTCATCTCCATAGACCAGAAGGAGACTCTCGTGGCAATTATGAATGTGGGAGACCCCAATCCTTTCCAGTACGAAGATGTAGCCGTGCTCTTCAGAAACCCAGTCCTCTATGCCGTCCTCTTCCGTACTCTCCTCAAGACCTCAAAGATAACAATCCGCATGTAAAAAGGATGGAAGCCTCAAAGGGCTTGAGGACTGGATAAACAATGCTGGATTGTTCCTGCAGAGTTTCACAGTGATTGCCCAAAATTTTTTTTACTTCTTCCAGTAAAGAGGTTGGTTGAGGTGTAGATATGGCAAAGATCGTGGCAAGATCGAAGATTGTTGATAACGTACGTTCGATCGGAGACAACTCGAGGACCCATACGATCGTATGCGACCTACCGGTTAATAAGGGCGGAACCGATATGGGCCCCACAGCCCTAGAGGTCGCCATGATCGCCTTAGCCGACTGCGCCGTGACGATATACGCGGACGTCGCTAAGAGGAGCAACGTAGAAATAACAAGCCTAGAGGCCGTAGCTGAGGCTGAGAAGCCGGAGGACTCACCGGCGATAACCAACGTGAAACTCAAAATTAAGGTTTCGGGAAGAGCGAGTGAACGAGTCCTAAGAGCTATCTGGAGGAGAACCGAAGCGAACTGCCCAGTCCTCCGCATATTCAGGGAACCGATACCGATAGAATCCGAGATCGAA
>QMSI01000145.1 GCA_003649615.1 Thermoprotei archaeon
ACCTAGGTGGGGCGTTCTCAGCGCCAGTCTTCGACCTGTCACTACTAGACGTCCTCCCAGACACGCTAGGAGACCTACAAGTGCTAAGCATAGAGACCAGCGGAGCACAGGGCGTAGAAGACCACTCCACGCCTACCATGCTGAACGTAACCGCGGCTAGGTTAGAGCCGGGTGGCTGGATAAACGTAACCTTCAGAGTAATACTTCAGCCGAACGCCGTGTTCGGGGAGAGAATAGTTACGACGGGCATTGCCAACGGCACAAGCCTGCCTGGAGACAGGGGTAGCGGCAACTACACTCCCGGGGTTCCGGGCGCAATTAATGGCGAGAGGATTGGTAGTGGTGTGGCTCCTAACTGGATTAGGGCCGAGGACACGGCCTCCGTAACCGTCGGGATCCCGAACGTGGAGAAAGACGTGATTACCCCGCAGGCTAGGTATAGCGTCGGCGACGTGGTCAAGTATATGGTGACTGTCGGTACTCCTAAGGGCTCCACCGAGCTGTTAATCGTGGTAGACACATTGTCGGACGGCCTGTCCTACATAAACCAGTCACTCCATGTGGAACTCCCGAATAACGTGGCGGTGGGTAATACGCCCAGCAACTCCTCACCGTTCTTTACCCACGTAGATAATGGAGTCACCGAGCAACTCACGTTCAACTTCAGCTCCTTCACCAACTACAATAGCGTTGGCGTAAACACCTACATATTCTTCGACGCCATCGTAGAGGATAACCCTATAGTGGTTGACGGGCGCCTCCTCAACAACTCTGCCCTGCTGACCTTCAAGGCGAAGAACGGCTCGCTGATATCAGTGGGGCCAGCCACGGTCTCCATACTGGTCGGAGAGCCCAAGCTGGGCTCGGAGGCTAAAACAGCAGATCCAAATACGGGTATAACGGGGAGTATCGGCGTAATAATTACTTTAAGCGTTAAGAACGAGGGTACGACTACGGCCTACGACGTAGTTTTAACGGATGTACTGCCAGAAGAGCTGAGGGGTAGGACGCCCAGCATTTTAAGCATGAGCGTTAACGGTAGAACTCTCGGTAACTCCGATTATAGCTACACTTACACCGCGTCGAACGGTACCCTGAAAATAACCCTAATAACTAATAGTAAAAACGCGCCAGCAAGGGTAGAGCCGGGAGAAATCGTCATTGCTATCTTCACAGCCTACGCCGTAGACCACGTGCCTCTGAGCAAGGAGTTCACGAACACCTTCATAGTTGAGGAGTACTCTTCCCAGCCCGGTAAGCCGGATGTAGAGCGCGTGTACAGTGGGGGTACGGCCACCGCGGACTTAAGCACCGCGAACCCCACGGTTAGGAAAGAAGTGTATTCGAGTAGAACGCCGCCCCTACCGGACGCACAGGTAGATAAGACTAGGAATAAGGCAATAGTAGGCGAGACGATAACCTACAACGTAACCTTCGTAATGCCTAGGGGAACCGTAGCTTACGACGTGAACTTCACAGACCGCATACCGGACGGACTGAAAGTGCTTGACGTCGAGGCATGGGCTAACAACGCGTCTGGCCGCGTAGACGGCGTGGTGAATATTACGGAGACCAACGGTAGGTGGGTTGTTAACGTTAGCTTCGGCGATCTTTACGACGCCATAGTTACTGTGCTTATACGGGCTGAGGTCTGCTATAACTACTCGACTAATGAGCCTGTTAAGGCTGGCGATGTGTTGATAAACAGTAACGCCAGTAACCCCTGCTTCTTCCTCTGGAGTAACGGGGTAGAGACTAAGCGCAGCGATACTAACCCGACTTACACGGAGATACTGTGGAGCTACGCCAACCTAACCGTAGTTAAGTACTTCGACCCGCCGTCCGTATACCTAGGTACAAACGCTACCTTCTACATACGCGTGGTTAACAAGGGGAACGGCACGGCGTATAATGTAAAGGTTGTCGACGGGCTAGGCCCGTCCTTCCGCTTCGTTGACGCCAACGTGACGCCGAGCGTATCAGGTAACAAGCTGGTCTGGGACGTAGGGAGGATAGACCCCGGGGAAGACTGGGGCGTCAAGGTGGTAGTTGTGCCCGACAACTGTACGGGGTTCTACGACAATGTGACTGTGTACTGGGTGAACCCCGAGGAGCCGGGCGTGTATCACAACTCCACAGCTTGGGCGGAGCTGGACATAATCCCAGAGCTAGAGGTCACGAAGGACGTGGTTAAAGACGTAGTAGAGTCCTCCGAGACTACGCCAGTAGTGATCAAGGTGCGGAACCCGTCATGCGGCTACGCCTACCACATAAACCTGACCGACTTCATGCCGTTCGGGTTCATATACGTCAACGGGACTAGCGAGTTCAACGGCACGCCCATAGGAGACCCCGACGTGGTCGAGGGGAAGCTGGTCTGGAACTTATCGGTAGACCTGGCGCCCGGGGACTGGTTCAACCTGACATTCACCATGAAAGCTACTCCAAACTCGGTTACCGACGATAACGTAGTCAGGGTTAGGGGTAGGGACAAGCACTACGTACCCCTGTACTACGTTGCGAAGGATAAGATCAAGGTTTTAAGGCCGAAGATAAGCATAGCCAAGGACGTATACCCGGAGGAAACTTACATCAACGGCTCCGTCTGGGTGACGATCACAGTCCACAACTACGGGGACGCATCAGCTTACCACATAGTCTTAAAGGACGTTATACCGCCTGGGACGGAGTACGTTAGCGATAGTAGTGAGCTGAACAACGAGAAGATAGAGGACCCGGAGATAGATGGGAGAAAGCTAACGTGGAACCTGGACATGGAGTTAAAGCCGGGTAAAGGCCTAATCCTCAGGTTTAGGCTTAAAGTGAAGAGTCTAGGTGAAAAGGTGAACGTAGCCTACGTGTACTACTACGATAAAGAAGGATATCCCTACGGCTTTAAGAAGGCCGAAGACGACTTCAAGGTCTTAGAGTACCCGAGCC
>QMSI01000146.1 GCA_003649615.1 Thermoprotei archaeon
ACAAGCTCTACCATCCGATTAAGTGAGCGGAGAAATGTCGTTTTGCCGCAGCCAGAAGGACCTATAATCGCGGTTACCTGCCTGTCCGGTATGGTTATAGAGATGTTTTTGAGAACGTGCTGCCTTCCAAAGTAGACGTTCAGGCTTTCCACGACTATTTTACCCCGAACAGGGGGTCGAGAGGGCCGTAAGGTGATGAGGCCCTTACTTAACGACATATCGGCCCCACCTCTTAAAGACAATCCTAGAGCTCCAGTTCACGGAGAGAACCATCATCGTCAAGATGAAGGCAGCTGCGAAGGCTCTCTTGTGGGCTTCAGGAAATGGCATCATGATCAAGTAGTAGACGGCTAGAGGCAGGTTTGCTGCTGGGCTCAGGAGAGAGCTTGGTACGAAGTTGCTGTAGCCAGAGGTAAACATGAGGGGGGCCGCTTCTCCAGCTCCGCGGGCGAACGCTAAGAGCACCGCAGTCGCTATGCCCGGGGAGGCTTGGCGAAGAGTGACTTTAGATAGGACCTCCCATCGAGTAGCCCCAAGGGATAATGCAGCTTCTTTAACGTGTGAGGGCACTAGCTTCACAGTTTCCTCCGTAGCCTTGATTATTATGGGTAGTTCTAAATAGGCCAGTGTGAGGGCTCCAGCAAGCAAGGAGACCCCCATGTTCAGCATTATTACGAAGAAAACAAAGCCGTACACCCCGAAGATTATGGAAGGTACCCCCGATAGTACTTCAGCTACGAAGCTGGCCGTCCGTGCAATTCTAGACTTACCCTCAAACTCTGCGATGTAGAGCCCAGCGGGAACACCGACTGAAGCTGAAAATAGCGTAGCTAAAGTTGATATATAAAGGGAGCCCACTATAGCATTGAGGAGCCCTCCCCCTCGCCCACCATCTCTGGGTAGTTCAATGAGCATTGACGGCGAGAGAGCGGTAACCCCTCTTCTTACAACATCCACTAAGATCACTAGAAGAGAGCCGAGTACAACGGCAGTCGCCAGCACCATGATGAGCCTTAATAGCTTCTCCTCCAACATCGCTTTGCGCATAGCTATCGCCTCGCTCTCCTTAGCTGGCGGATGGTCAACCTAGCAACAACATTGAAAGAAAAGGTGATCGTAAACAGTGTGAAGCCAGCAGTTAGTAGTGCATAAGCATAGGATGGAGTAGACAGCATTTCTAGAAGGTGGTTTGCAATGAGAGCTGTAAGCGGATAAGCTGGGTCAAATAGTGAAGAAGGGGTCGTAGCCACGTTTCCAGCAACCATCAACACAGCCATGGTTTCCCCAAATGCACGGCAGAAGGAGAGGATGATGCCGGCGAAGATGCCGGAAGACGCCTGTCGTAAAGTTACCGTCTTAACTGTTTGCCATCTAGTGGCGCCTAGAGCCAATGCTGCTTCACGATATTCCATGGGAACCGCGCGCATGACCTCCTCCGATATGGAGATCATTATTGGAAGCACCATTATCGATAGAACGATCCCCGCTGCGAGAACGCTGAAGCCAGCGTTAACGTTAACCCTAAATATAGGGAGAGCCTCGCCGAGGCTACCTCCTATAAGAGGAGCGAGGTGATCTCTCACAAGAGGTATTAAGATCATTAACCCCCACATACCATAAACTACGGATGGAATTCCTGCTAGAAGTTCAATAAGCGATTTAACAGGTGAGTACAGTTTCCGTGGAATGTATTCTGCCATGAAGATCGCGGTGAGGAAGCCTAATGGTAAGGAAATGGTCATTGCGACAACGGTAATCCATAGGGTTCCGGCTATGAATGGAAGGAAACCATATTTTCCCTTACTGGGAAGCCACGCATCGGAGAGAATGTTCGGAAGAAAACCTTGTTCACAGAATTTCACGAAGTTGTATAGGAGGAGGGCTGCGATAGATGAGGCCGCGAAGATTGATGAAACTGAGGCTATCGCTAAAAAGCATGTCGACAGCTTGTCAATTTTACTGCGTAGACTGCGAGGATCACCCTTTTCTTGAAAGTTAAAAAATGTGTGGGGGTTTTTGATGGACGTTGCCATCACTCCCCGCGGATTAGTTCTAGAGATTCTTCAACTTCCTCTGATGTGAGTGGGACGTAGCCGACCTCGCTTACATACTCCTGTCCTTCTGTTAGGCACCACTGAATGAAGTCGGCAACCTCCTTTGGAGGCTTACCATTAACTACGAAGAACAAGGCTCTCGAGATTGGATAGTCAGCTATGTGGCTAGCAACGTGAGCCTCGCTATCTGCACGTTCGTGCACCTCAATAAGTCCGTTATCGTTAGCGTCAACCGGCAAAGCGCATATCCCCTCCTTAAAGGCAAAGGCAAGGCCCACGTATCCTATTGCAAGCGGGTCGCCTGCTACCGTTTGAAGGACACCTGGATTGCCGAGGACACCCACACCCTCAAGGTCTTCCTGGCTTACTCCAAGAAATTCAGCGAAAGTTTCCGCGGTTCCAGATGCATCGCTTCTCGTGACGGGATGAATCTCATAGCTTGCAGGAAACGCGTAATCGCTGGGCATATACTCAAGGAGACCGGTTTCAGGGTTAAATGCGTGGGTCTCGTTGTACCCTATGTATTTATCTCCATCTAAGTCAACGCCAGCAACGTATTCCCAGCTCTTAAGAGAGCCCTCGACGTAAATTTTGAAGAGAGTATGCCTTGAAACCCCCTTTTCCAGCAATGTGTGGAGCAAGGGGTTCCTAGAATTTACGATGATCATTACTGCGTCGTGGGCAACGGGGATGGGGATTAGCGAAGGATACTCCTCGAGTTCTTCGCTCTTTAAAGGCCGCGAGGACATGCCTATGTCCACGAGGTTCTGCGCCGCGTCGCTAATCCCCTTGCCGGACCCACCCCCAGACACGTCAATCCTATAATTAGGATTCTTCTGCATGTATTCCTCCGCCCACTTTGTGGCAAGAGG
>QMSI01000147.1 GCA_003649615.1 Thermoprotei archaeon
GGAGCTATGGGTGCTTCCTACTTGATAACGCCTTTCTTCACGGGGCTCAAGAACATCCTACTGTATACGGCTATAGTCGTACCCGTCCAGACCTTCCTAGCGATAGTACTCGCAGTACTAGCCAACCAGAAAATCAAGGGTATACAGTTCTTCAAGGTCAGCTACTTCCTACCAGCGACGACTTGCCCTGTCATAGTCTCCCTAATATTCGTCTGGCTTTTCATGAAGAAGGGATTCATAAACTACGCCCTCAGCTTCGTAACCCCGGGATTCCAACCAGACTGGCTAAACGACAAGAACTACGTCCTAATGGCTATGGCCTTAGTGGCTATCTGGGGTACCAGCGGCCACTTCTTCGTGTCTTTCTTAGCCGCTTTACAAGCAATACCCAAGGAAGTGTACGAAGCCGCCATGTTAGACGGAGCTGGGCCTATAAGGAGGTTCTTCTACATAACAATACCCCTACTGAGGCCCATGGTCACGTACGCTGTGGTCATGGGGCTGATAGGGGCCCTACAAATGTTCGACCTGGCGTGGGTAATGGCGGGGTCGGGAGGACGCCCTGGAGGTTCTGGGTACACTATAGCCATGGACATATACAACGAGGCTTTCACAAAGCTTAGACCGGGCGTAGCCGCAGCTAAAAGCATGTTCTTATTCGCGATAATATTCACCACAACCTACATTTACCAGAAGAAGTACGGGGGTGTAATTAGGTGAGGATTAAGCAGGTCATTTGGCTCGCCTTCACGTTCATGGTGCTGGTCTGCTTCGCCTTCATCTACCTAATGCCCTTCTTAAGATCAGCCGTCGCGGCCTTCATGACTTGGGAGCAAGCGTCGAAGTACCCTCCAGAGTGGATACCCGACCCCTTCACCCTCGAGAACTTCGAGAAACTGTTCAGGCTTAAGTTCTTCCCCCGCTGGATACTGAACTCAGCCGTCTACGCGGGGATAATAGTAGCTGGCAACGTGATATTCACCTCTATGGCTGGCTACGCCTTCGCCAGGCTAAGGTTTCCCGCCAGGGACGCCCTCTTCTCAGCCCTACAAGCCCTAATGATGATACCAGGCTTCGTAACCCTAGTACCGAACTACATTATAATATACAAGTTAGGCCTCGTCGACAACATAATCGGGCTGGCGATATTAGGAATAGTAAACGTGTCGAGCATATTCCTCATGAGGCAGTACTTCCTCAGCCTCCCAGAGGACATCTTCGAAGCAGCGAGACTGGACGGATGCGGCCCCATAAAGACCTTCTTCTACATAGCCCTGCCGCTAGCTAAGCCAGCCGTGGGGGCGGTCGCGGTTTACCAGTTCTTAGGGGCTTGGAACGCCTTCCTAGGCCCCTTGGTATTCCTCAGGAGCCCCGAGAACTTCACGTTACCCGTGGGGCTGAGCTTCGCGTTCCAGAGAACTATGTGGGTCGAGTACACCCCTATAATAGCTGGGAGCTTAATAGCCTCGCTACCCACTATAGTGCTATTCGTAACCCTGAACAAGTACCTGATCAGAGGCATCGTAGTGACCGGAGGGAAAAGCTGATCTGCAGTGTCTTTAAGGCAGTACACCCCTCACAAGTATATTCGTCAGTCTACGTGTTAAAATTCACTTATAAAACTCACAATTCCCTCAGGCCATAGTCTTCCTTAACAGCGCGGGGTTATTTTCCAGATCCTCTGGTTTTAAGGCTCTCCTGGGGCGTCTGCCCAGCACGAAGTACAGGTTCTCCATGGCCTGGCGTACTAGGTCTACGTCTTCCACGAACAGCCAAAGGGTGGACGCTATGCACGAGATGCTCCTGAAAACTAGGGGGACTGTGACCGACTCCCAGGTTCTAGCCCTAATGTAAGTCCTCTTGTACGTCCCTTTGACCGGGTCGTAGCCTGAGTGGACTGAGAAGCTGACTTCCTCGGGCTTGGGGTTCTCCACTATGAAGTCCTTATACCCCGCCCTGAAGATATAGTGTATCCTGTCCATCTCCTCTATGATTACCACGCCGCCTTCTCTCAGCGCGGCGGTAGTGGAGGCCAGCAGGCGGGGGAACTGCCAAGCGTCGAAGTGTGGTAGTATCGCGCCATACATTAGAGCTAAGTCGAACTTACCCAGGGTGTGAACCTTCAGGGCGTCCATCTCATAGGCCTCCGCGGCGACCCCCTCCTCCTCGGCGAACCTCAGGCTGTCCCTAACAGCGTCCCTCCTCACGTCTACCATTACGAGCCTAATCCTCAAACCCCTCTCCGTTAAGACCTTGGCTAGAGCTACGCCGCCTATACCCCTACCAGCGCCTATATCCACAACGCTGACCTCCTCCCTCCCTACTAATTCCTTGAGCCAAGGGTGTTCTAGGAGTTTCTTGAAAGCCCTAAGAGCCCCGCGGTACCTCTCCCGCCCCTCCGGAGTCCAGGGGTCGTCCTTCCACAGGGCTATCCTGTAAGCCCTTTCCAGGTCCCTGGCTGACATATGAGTAGTGGTGCTAGTCGGGATAAAATAGTTTAGGACTTCTCGAGTAGGTAAGCCGCGTATTCGCCTTTCTCCCCGTGCTCGGCTAGGGGTTTAAAGTACCTGTGGATGAACTTCTCTAAGCGTCGGGGGAAGGGGACTAGGGAGTGGTAGTGCCAATCCTTGTAGTGCTTTAGCTCCAGCCAGTAGATGTATTCCCCGAACTTCACGGGCCTGCCTCTGATAACCCTCCAATAGAGGTAGTTGGCTATGTACCGCGGCCAGCCGCACTCACTCCCTATAGTGGCTACGTTCACGAAGAACAGACCTTTACTCCTGAGGATGCCGGCGACGCTTTCTAACACCCAGCCTCTACACTCCGGGGGGACGTACTCGAAGGCCTGGCTACACCATACTCCGTCGAAGCAACAGTTCCTGAAAGGTAAGAGCAACATATCTCCTCTAACTATATCTAGAGA
>QMSI01000148.1 GCA_003649615.1 Thermoprotei archaeon
CCTATCTTCAAAATGCCCTCTTCATGAGCCCATATTGTGATATTAATAAGACCAGAGGTGATGTTCGTTAAACCACAGATCTCGGCGCTAACTTCACCGAGTAACGTTACGTTAATCTTATCGGCCATTGGACTAGCCATAAGTAGATTGAGATATGTATCCTTTTTAACATTCAGTTCAAGAATAGTGTAACCTTCCTCAACAAGAATTAAGCCATCTGAGAGCAGAGTTTTTCCTGGTATTTTCTCCATAGCTTGCCTAAAACTATTAGCTAACTCCTTGGGAACTCTTACCATCCCACCTAAGAGCTCTGTTATGTCTAAATACTCCCACGTTGTAACCCAATTAATAGAGTTCTTTAATAATCTTTCCGCTATCCAGCTTGTAGATGCTTCTAGCTCAAATGAGAAATATACCGCCCTGTACCCATTGCGATCCCAGTATTTATCGTAGGTGACAATGCCTGCCAGTCCATTTTTGCTTAAGGCTACCAGCTTAATGGGGCTATACTGAAGTAACCGGTTAAAGTCGAAGTTTATTGTTATATCTATGGGCTCTCTATTTGGTATCTGCACTCTTATGTGTAACACCCTGTCCGTAATGTTCATTGAAACTATTGACTTGTAAAAGGAGAGCAAACCCCATCTTAATGATTCGTTCAGTAGGTTGTTAAACGATTTAGGCGGTGTAAATACATCGCCTGTCATATTGTGAATTAGGAATGTTACGTTATTCAGTATCCTCCAGATTAATGGACGGGTTTGATTAATCCACCACCATGTGATATAGGCTATGGCGCTAGGCATGCTCAACTGCCAACCAACTTCTGTGTACGCCCTATATCCATGTTCAACCAAGATGTCGGGCATATCGGGAATTTCTATATAGAATTCATCGGGAATTCCTTCCAGTACAGGATGATTGATGCCACTCGTAGTTATTCTTAAGGACTGATTGAAAGGCACGTAAGGGATCTGTAGCGGCATGGAGCCTATTATCAGTCCTAATGTTTGAAGTATTAGATCCTCAGATCGACATAGCACACGAGCTACTGTGTCCCTAACAACTTCCCATACGGGCAATATAGGCAAACCCAACATCGAGCTAAGTGTGGTTTCATTAATGGGATTCACGTCTGCTAACGAGTTACCTACATGTCCTCTTACTCCTATCTTATAATGCTGATCTGAGCTACATCCGGCCCACACTACCCAATCGCTCAATGTTCCATGCGTGGCTATCAAACCAGCATGGTAGTTTTTCACGTATTCTATCAATTTATCTAAGAGACTCTCGTCATTAACTTTGATGTCCTTAAGATCCCAATTTAGGAGTTCCGTTATGTTGAGTCCTAGCCACATGTTGCTTAATAGGATAGCATGCGGTTCAAAACCTCCTTCATCTAATGGCTTTAATAAATCTGCTACGAAGGGCCTAGGATACGCCATGTAAAGATTAAAGTATTTACCTAAAAGCTCCCAATGGTGGAATTTAACGTGGGCAAAACGTCTTAATGCATCAGCGAGAGACGTCATATTTGCTACGTTTCTGAACAGCTCTATGTAATTGCTTAGCTTGTTTTCCGCTAATGCCTTTAGGCGATTTAGAAGATTTTCCATGTTCCGTTGTATTAACCACATCATAACATTAGGGTCGAGAACTAATACACGGATAGGTGCTGTTTCATTGATTATATAGTAGAATCCCATGAGCGATGTTGTTTCCTTGTTATTAATATCAGTAGCATTTGCACGAAACATAACATAATTTCCAAGCGTAGTGCCGGGTATAACCGCATTACAGATCTTGATAGGTAATGGTATTTCTGGTAAATCGATGCCGATTATATCCTCTATATATCCGATTATCTGGTTTAAACTGTCAGATAATGCCTCAAATTCGTCCATTAACGGATCTCTATGAACAGGCGCCGTATTCCAAGAACCCCCTGATATAGAATACTCAAATGACACATCCTTTATAGTCCTATCATCAATTGCTACTATCAATATTTTAACTTCATATCCTTCTGCAACACGCCATCCTGCGGGACTTAAACCTAAAGTTTCTTCGAAGAGCTCGGTGTTATTTAGTACGTCATAAATACTGGCGAACGCGATTGGAGGAGCTAAGAGCGTCACATTCAGTGGGCTTACCTCGTATGAGCCATGATAATACTCGGTTTCGTCGACAACTATGTAATAGTCCACATAGGTTCTAATGTCATATACTGTGCCATTCCGAGCTGGCAGCCCCGGGATAGCCGATAGGTACCAGAATCTAGATATAGGTATCATGGGTAGATTTCTGGGGCCAAACTGATACTGGTGTTCTAATAGAGGCCCTATTACTTTGATAGTTCCATTAACTCTAAGCCTTGGGAGGCCCGTGAAATTTCCGCATATCTTTGCAAATATGAAGACAGGCTGGTATGCTTTAGGCTCGGTAGGTACTTGCACAACTTCTTTTACCTCTACCATCTCTATCGTTTGGGGAGGAACCGAAGTAGCTTCGGCAACAATAGGGAATGCGTAGGTGCTGATGAGCGATAGCAACATTAACCAAAGGGTCATCAGGCATAGAGATGATGTGCTCTTAATTACCGGTGCTATCTTCACGTCAGCGCTCCCCACATGACTCTTTCTAAGCTATTTAAACTTTACGGAATCGCAGCGCGTTGTAGTAACATTTATAAGCCTCGTTCAGCGTGGTGCCGCCACACAAAATGGATTACTATGTATCTTCCCGCAGGCTTCTGAGCATCATTAAGCATTCTCGTCCTTTTTCGCTTAACACTAGTTGCAACTCCCCTTTGGGTCCTCTTCCTAGGTTCACCACCAATCCTCGCTTAATTGATAGTTTCAAGTATCTTCTTGCCGTTGGATAAGTCATTTCTGCTTCCTTAGCTGCTCTATATAGTGA
>QMSI01000149.1 GCA_003649615.1 Thermoprotei archaeon
TCGCCTCCATATTCCTGGCCGTGGTAGTTGGCCTGAAGGGCATGACCGAGGCCTACGTCCACGACGTGATGGCGATCGTTGAGCTCTACAATAGGCCGGGCCTCGCCATCTCAAGCCAGAGGCCAGCTGGCCTGGAGGCCGTAGAAATTAATATAGTACATATAACCATTGAGAATGTAGATGCCCTACTGGTTTCCGTTGCCGATGTCAGCGCTTACCTGGGCTTGCACGGAGCTAGGCTCAAGGGCTCACCACCTGGCTTTGGTGAGGCCTTAGTCGGGTCTAAATTGAGGGGCCAGCTCGGCCTGCCTGCCGTCCGCATCGACGGACTTGAACTCAACATAACGGGCATAATATCGTCCAATGACTACCTAGACTATTCATTGGTAATCCTAGATGAGACGGCCGCACTGCTCGACCTAGAGTGGGAGACGCTATACGAGTGGGAGGTGCGAGAAGGTGGCGAGCCCATACCATACGCTGTAACCGTGCCAGCCATACCGGCCTTACTAAGATCTGTCCTCGTGAGTGTGGAGCGTAACATCCGCTTGATAACCGATTTAATCTATGCTATGGCCTGCATGGCGGGCTTCTTCCTAGCGGGCTCGTCCTCCCTAGAGGCTCGTCGCACTATCAAGGTCTTGGCGTCGGCTGGCTTCACACTCAAGGGTTTGCTTTTTTCACTTATGGCATTATCCATAGTACTAGCTGCTTTAAGCGCTATCATAGGCGCGTCTCTGGGGATGCTTGTTCCCACATTGATTTCTGCCGTTACGTCCATCTTCCTTAAGCTGCCTTACATCCGCCCCATGGCGTATGAATCGATGTACCTAGATGCCCTATGGTATTTCTTACTCCTATTCGTATGTTTCTTTACGGGCTTCGTTAGGGGGCTAGTGGATGTTATCTCTGGGGATTAAAATACTATGGCCGAGGAAGCTGGTCTTGGCCCTGCTATCACTAATAATGGCCCATACACTCGCGGCTCTGTTCTCCGCGGTCTCATCTGCTTACTGGGCGGTAATCAACGCGGCCCTTGGTGGCTCAGGAGGGGTAATAGTAATGCAGGCAGGGGCTAGGACCGTTTTCACAAGCCATGTCCCTATATCGGTCTACGAAGGCCTTAAGAGGCATCCAGATGTTGTCGCCTGCGAGCCCTTCACACTAACGCCAGCATGTATAGGCGGGAAGGCGGTCGTAGTAAGAGGGGCTACCATTGAATATCTGAATAGCTGGTCAAGAAGAGTCGCAAGCGGTCATATTCCTAGATGTGGGGGGCTGTGGGCCGTGGTTGGCGCAAGAGCTGCTGATAGGCTCGGGCTTAGGACAGGGGATCATATCGTTATAGCTAGCTCAAGGACTGATGCTCTCATGCCCGTGGAGGTCAAGGCCATCTGCGCATTTGGGGATTCAAAGGATTACGAGGTATTGGCTCCCCTAGATGTGGGCCAGAGGATAGCTGGCCTCCCCGACACGATAGTATCCATAGTGGAAGTGAAGGGAATGGAGAAGAGCAAGCTCATGGAGCTACTGGCCAGTGATTTTGAGCTCACCATAGACTGCAATATAGATGTGGAGGGATGGATACTGGTCTTTGATCCCTTGAACATGTTAGTGGCCTCGGCTTTCATCAATAATAGTTCTGCATTGAGGTTCTCACTCCCGTTCGGTTATTACGAGATATATTATCAAGGGCACAATGTATTCTCAAAACTGGTGGATGTGCTACTGGACTCGGATAAGACGGTATCCGTTAACTTGAGCCTTATGACCAATAATACATTACGAGTAGTGGCCTCTGAGAACGATGTTGTGCTCCTCAGGGACGAGAACGGCACGCTCATAAGGGGGACCTGGCAGGATGGGTGCTGGGCCTTCGTGGTGAAACCCGGCCTCTACACCCTACAGGTAAATAATAATACGTACCAGATCCCAGTACTGGGGGATGCTGTCTTCAACCCCATGGGCTTCGATGACGTGGGTTACGAAGTGTTGGTGACGGTAGTAGCCTCTGACGGAACTGCGATTGAGGACTTCATAATCGTGGTAGACGATGAGAACGGAAATACCATATTCACATCAAGAGCAGTGAGCTCTCAGATCCCGCTGAGGCTGCCGGAGGGCCTTTACACCTTCCGCATATACAGGCCTCCCTACTTCGTATTTAAGCACGTCGATGTGAGGGGCCCTACGAACATCGTGATAGAGCTGCCACAGCTCGTGAAGAACCCGGAGAAGATACCATACAGGTTCTACCCTAAGCTCATGTCGCTGAGGTCGGAGGAAGCCGCGGAATACACGCTCTACGCATTCGCCGGGCTCACATCATCATACATAGTGGCGGCTATCGCCCTTATCCTAACTCTCTCGGTACTGCTCTGCCTTGCCGTACAGAGGCATATCTATCTGTCCATATCAGAAGATCTAAGGGTCCTTCACATAATGGGCTTTACCAAGAGCAGGCTGTTGCTCTCGATCGGCATATCACATATGATGTTATCTATATTATCGGCATTAGCAGGCTTCGCTACAGCATGGGCCATATATTCCATTTTGAGATTGGATGTGCTCATAGTGATGCTCGGGTACGGCTCGCCCTTCCGGGCCGTGGAGTCCTCGATATTCACCTTGTTCTCCGCAACGACCTCATGGCTCGTCTCATTTGCTGAGGAGTTGAAAAGGGCAGGTGGTGCAATTGAGAGGTAGAGAGCTGTTTGTGCTTACGGCAACGTCTACGTTGATAGCGCTGATGCCCTTCATGCTACATGGAGGGCCCTTCCTTGAAGACGCCTGGGAGCACATGAGCATGGCACGCCTCTACGCTAAAGAGGGCGTGATGGTCTGGGGCCCTGATGTCGATCTATCCTCAAAATGGCCCTTGGCCAACCTCCTGATCTATATCCTCATGACGATTCCGGGCA
>QMSI01000150.1 GCA_003649615.1 Thermoprotei archaeon
CATTAACCTAAATACGGCCATCGTAAGCCCCAAGGATGCTGTCAACGCCGCCGATATTAGCGACATTAAGGACGCCGCCACCAATAACGAGTTTAACTCCAATAGTTGTCCTACTGTGAAAGCTGCGAGGAACAATACCGTAAGCATAGTCGACCACTTAAGCCACTGAGGCTTCAAGTCGATGTGTCTAGTGCCTAGAGGAGCTAGGACGTACGCAGCAGCGATGACTAATGGTGTCAAGTAAAAGACACCTAGTAAAATACCCATTAAGAGGAGGCTGCATAGAAAGCTTACCTCGCCTCCAGAGCCGATTAAGCGGTAGGCCTCATCAGCGACCGCCACGGAGATCAGTAAAGGATATAGAGCTAACCTTGACAGTGCTCTGAGCGGCTCGTCATTAATTATGAGCTTAGCCATGGATGGGCTCCAGCTATAATACCAAGCATTCAACAGCGAAGTAACCTCACTGCCTGTATGGCATGAGGAGGCTAATTTACTTCTAAAGGATCTGAGCAAGGCTATCCTTGAATCCAAGTCACTATCTCGAAGAGCTGTAGCTATGAAACAAAGCTCCTTAGAAACTCCGGCTCCAGGCTCCATTGTCCCTGAAGGAACTTCGTCCGGCTCCACTACGTAAGCCACTATCCAGTACCTGGGATCGAAGTTTCTCCTTTCGAGGATTGTTCTCATCAAGCTCGCATCAGTCCACCCTAACGGGTTTTCATCACCAGTAGCTTCAGCCCATACCCATCCTTCCTCTTCTCCAAGCCTAACCGGCAAGTTGGTCGGATACCCTGGAAGATATAGGAGGTTGGTGCAGTGACCTCCCTCAGGCGTCATCCAGACCACTATGGCTGACTTTATCCCGGCAGCCTTACATAGAACCGCCATAAGGATGGCGTGATCTTCACAGTCGCCCCAAGCAACCCCCCTACTGTAAGCCTCCAACACCATTTCATCAGCGTTCCTAGCAAACTCCGTCCACCTTCTCCCAGCAATAGGTACAGGGGTTCCATCTACGCCTTCCCAGTGGTACTCTACGCACTGTTGAACGTACCTAAAGATGGCTTCAGCCCTCTGATTAACGTCAGGGTACCTAGTGGCCATAGCCCTTCCAACTTCGTAAGCAACGTCAGTATACTCTCCGAGGCTCTCCTCGATTATCAAAGGAAGTACCGAGTTGGGAGGCTCTCCTCTTATGCATAAGGCTCCTCTCGGATGGAAGTAGTTGGTCCTACATATATTCCAGCTGTCGAACACTTCACCTCCATCTACGTAAAACTTCTCGGAGGGTGCAGCTACACAGCGCGTCAAGCTTAACGATGATACTACGAGTAGGGCTGAGAGAAGCATTAAGAGCAAGGCCCTCAACGAAGCTACACCTCAAAGAGGCACAGTCAAGGCTGCGTGCACCATCAAGCCAAGCAGCACGAAGAAGCCAGCCATGTAGATGCCGCAGGCTACAGGACTCTCCTTCATGGAGGTGAAAGGCATCTTAGGTGTAAACCTGTCTAATAAGTGAAACAGGGCTAAGGCAAGGAATAGCATCAGGAAGAAGCTTAATATGACGAGAGGAAGGCGGTGAAGCATGAATATGCTCGACAGCCAATCGAGGCCAAGTATAGTGGGTGCAGTTAACGCTCCATGCATCAGGAAGCCCATGTAGATCAAGAAGCCAGCCAAGAAACACCCCGTGGATATAGGGTCCTTACCTATAAGCTCCCTGAACGGGATCTGCGGGGTTAAAGCATCCCAGATCCTTAAAGCTAACCATCCCAGAAAAGCTCCAAGGATAGCTATGAACACGGTCTTAGCTATCCAGAGTAGCATTATTGAGGAGAAGGGTAGCATCGGAGATACCTGGCTAAGCCCAATCAACGCGAACATAACTCCTCCTTAAGACCTAAGTATTTAAATGCTACTTAATTAATCATGCCTTAAGCACCTCAAGAACCTGTAACCTATAGTTGATGTCTCGGAGGAGTCGAGATATGGATTGGGGCGAGGAGCTAAAGACGCTGCGCGTAAGGAGAGGCGAGAAGCGGCAGGTAAGGATGGCTGAAGCTGGGCTGGACGTAGCCTTAGTGATGACGCCTGTCAATCTCTATTACCTAGCCGGTACAGCCCAGAAAGCTGTGCTGCTCATCCCTTCGGAGGGGGAACCTAGGCTTTACGTCTTTAGGAGCTGGGAAAGGGCTAAGGAAGAAGCTGCCTTTAAGTGTATAGAGGCTAACGGGTTAAACAACGTCGTTGAAGAGTTAGAGGAGTTGAAGCCTAAGCTAATAGGCTTAGAGGAGGACACCATCCCTGTCAGGGTCTATAAACGGTTCTTGAAGGTAGGTGCAGAAGTGGGGGACGTGGCCTACCTTGTAATGGAGCTAAGGCAAGTTAAAGACCACTTAGAGATCGAGCTCCTGAGGAGAGCGGCTGAGCAATGCGATAAAGCGCTGAGCTCCGTCAAGGACGTCCTTAAGGAGGGTGTAAGCGAAGTTGAGGTTGCCGCTAGGCTTGAGTTAGAGCTGAGAAAAGCTGGACACGACGGATATCTTGATATGAGGAGCTGGGGTGATCATATGCCTAACATAGTCGTCCTCTCTCCCAGCTCTCTAAAGCCAAGCAGGCTTAGCTCCGTTAGCGTAGGTCCAGGGCTGAGCAGCGCCTGCCCTGTAGGCAGCGGAGGAAGGAGGCTTAAGAGAGGAGACGTGGTGTGGATAGATGTCTCAGGTAGGTTTCAAGGATACACCTCTGACGTCACTAGGACGTTCGTGTTAGGCAAGGCGGATAAAAAGGTGGAGGAAGCCTTCAACGCTGTCCACGAGATATATCGAAGAGCACTGAGCAAGGTAAGAGCTGGTGTTAAGGGAAGCGAGGTTTACATGGAGGCG
>QMSI01000151.1 GCA_003649615.1 Thermoprotei archaeon
GGTGGAGCGAGGGTTAGGCCTCACAGCCTCCGAAAGTACTTTAAGACACAGCTCACCGCTGCAGGCGTGCCCTACGAGTACGTGGAGTTCATGATGGGGCACAGGACGAGCACCTACCTGGACGTCAAGATGAAGGGCGTAGACCACCTCAGAGCCATCTACGCGCGGGCCGACCTATCGCTGAGGCCTAAGGCAGGCTCAGGCAAGCTCGAGGTGCTGAGGGAGATCGTGAGGAGCCTGGGCCTAGACCCCGATAAAGTGTTGGTGAAGGAGGCGCTGGTGGAGCCCCACCGCACCGTGGTTGATGGATTGGAGGAGGCGCTGCGCGCAGCTATACGTGAAGCCATGGTCAGGTTGATGGTGGGTGGAGGGCTTAACGGGCCCCTAGGCACAGGTTAAAGCTAATTAACGCTGCTTACCCTTTCTTGGCTGGCGGAGCAGACTTGAAGAAGGTTAAGACCTGTGTTCTTAGGGTTGGAGGTACTAACTGCGACTGGGAGACGAAGGTGGCTTTTGAGGAGGCTGGTGCCGAGGCTGAAGTGTTACATATGAAGAAGATCTTAGAGAAGGGGATCGACAGCTATCATGTACTAGTTATACCTGGAGGTTTCTCCTACGGAGACTATGTTAGAGCGGGTGCTATATGGGCGAAGAAACTTGCCTCTAAGCTGGGAGATCGCTTAACCAAGTTCGTAGAGGAAGGTCGCTTAGTACTAGGTATATGTAACGGTTTTCAGGTGTTGGTGGAGTCAGGTTTTCTCCCTGGATTTGAAGGGACAAGCGAGGTGCCTCAAGCCTCGTTAACAGTTAACGCATCGGCTAAATTTGAGTGTCGCTGGGTGCATCTTAAACATGTCAACAATGGCCGATGCGTATTCACCAAGCTTATCCCTAAGGAGGCAGTCTTGAGAATGCCTGTGGCTCATGCGGAGGGTCGTTTCATCCTGGCCAAAGATAAGGAGGAGGAGTACCTAGCAAAACTTTATGGAGGGGATCAGGTGGTCTTCAGGTACTGCGATGAGAATGGTAAACCCGCTGAAGGTAGATATCCCTATAACCCTAATGGAAGCCTCCACGATATCGCCGGTATCTGTAACCCTCAAGGAAACGTGTTTGGCTTGATGCCACATCCTGAGAGGGCCTACTTCGGCTGGCAGCTACCTGACTGGACACGTTTCGACGAGCCACCTACTTATGGTGACGGCATGCTTATCTTTAAGGCCGCTGTTGAGTATGCTCAAAGAAACCTTGCTTAACTGATCGTAGCCCTAGGTCCTTTAAATACAGTCTTCGCTTAACCAGAGACGCTTCCGTGAAAGCTTATAAGCTACGTAGGCAAAAGCAAGGTACATGCCTTCAGCCTGTGGGATTGCATGTGAGGTTTGTGGCGGTCGTGCTAAAGGTACTTGTCCTATAGGAGGTTGCGTACCTGGTACTCAAGCTGCTGATAAACTAGAAGCTCAAAGAAAGATACTGGGCTTCACGTGCCCTATCCTTGAATGCGCCCTTAAACATGGCGTAGATCATTGTTCGAGAGACTGCCCAGATTTTCCTTGCGAGAAGTATTATCAGATGGAGATACCTTATAGCAAGAAGTTCTTGGACATCTTAAAGAAGGTGCTTAAGCATTAGAGAAGAGCTAAGGCTTTCAGTAAACCTGATACTATGAGGATGGCTCTGTAGGCCCTCTAAATGGGCTTTAAAGCCCATGTCCTTTACTCTAATTTCTTTCCTTGACGTTTTAGTCTTCAATCTCTGTTTTTAGTTCTTTCAAGAAAGCTTTAAGGAACCTCGTTCTTCTCTCGGCCTCTTTTCTCCCCCTCTTCGTTTTCATAGCCTTCTTTAACTTTAAGAGTTTAGTGTAGAAGTGATCTAATGTATATTTATCGTCGTCGAGCTCCCTTTTCTCAGCGAAGGGGTCTTCAAAGTGGTACAATGACCTGCCTCTTGTTGCCCCAAAAGCTATGGCCCTTAGTACACCTATTGCGCCCAGAGCATCGAGCATGTCTGCATCCTTAAGCACAGCGGCTTCTAGGCTTCTAGGAGCCATATTAGCTGTGTAGCGATGTCCCTTTATAGCTTCGATTACCTTGTTCATCTTGGCTTCTGGGAAACCTACCTCTTCTAAGAGTTGATGGGCAAGCTCTGCGGAGACCTCGGCATGGTCGCCCTCTAGCCTGAGAGCTCTAGCTAAGTCATGAAGCAGCGCAGCAGCTTCAACCACCTCTACATCGATTTCCTCATCTTCAGCCAGCTTCCTAGCCAGTTTTCTAACTCTCAGAGCATGTGTGAGCCCATGTCCATCCACGTCAACATCCTTCAGCAGCTCCTTTATCTTCCTCTCTAACATCGTTATCGGATGGATCTTCAAGCGGCGTCCTCCGGATAATATTGAACCTTCAAGAATTAACTTTATTGCGGCGCAGATTCCCAACCCCTTCCTCCTTCACCTTGATTATGTCCTCTCTACTCACCTCTCCTTTTTCAAGGTACACTCTGTATAGATCTTCTTCTAAGTCGAGCTCTGTGTACACCCCGAGCTCATGTAGTTTTTCATTTGCCTCTCTCAGGTCTTTTGCGTTGGCAAGGGCTTTTGCCATAGGGGAAGCCTTGTAGAGCTTTAACGGATCTAGGAAAAAGGTTATGGCGTTTATTATGGTTAACCTTACGCCTCGAGTAGCTGCTCTAAGCGACTTATATCCATATGAACCTTTAAACGCCTCTAGCGGTAAAACACTGGATTCTGTTTTTACTTGCTTCACTACTTTTTCAAGCACTTCAGCTCCTTCCTTACCCATCCCAATGGCTCCAAGGTAACCTCCTCTTGAAGCTACTGAACTAATTCTCTTGGCTAACCGCTGAACCTTAAGCTCTCCATCA
>QMSI01000152.1 GCA_003649615.1 Thermoprotei archaeon
CACCAGTAGTGTTCACGCACTCTGAAATGGACATTACGTTACCAGAATCACCAGGGCCAGGCGAGCCAGTTCGTGGATTTGAGCTTAGGGAGAAGGCCAAGGAACTAGTGTATCAGCCCTGGATCGCCAAGATAAATGAGCATGAGGTAAGCCCCCCTGACCCGGCCAGCCTCTTCTGGACCTGGGTGTTGGCCAAGAGGCTCCCCGATGAGGTAGCTGGTCTTGCCAAGAAGATGCTCAAGAGCAAGGCCGTGATAACGCATATTTACGCTCCTCCCCTGCTCTTCGGAGCCAGGGACCATAGGGCCGAGAAGGACGATGTTAAGGAGGCCCTCTCGGAGCTCCATAAGAAGCTCTTCGTGGAGCTGAGGCTCCTGGGCCACATAAGGCACCAGGAGTTCTGGAGGGCCTTCCTAGCCACGCCCCAGGATACTAGGCCAGGGCCCAATGCCTCCAAGCTGATACCGCACCTGCTCGCGACCTCAGCCATAGCCTGCTCCATCTGGCTGAGCAGGACAGGCCAGAGCAAGAGCGAGGGGCAGCTGGAGCTCGAACTCGCGATACTAAGGCTGGCCTGTCTCCTCCACGACATAGGCAAGCCCGAGTCCTGGCTCACCATGACGGCCAGCGGGCCCAAGGTTGGGCATCCAAGGAAGAGCGCCGATGAGACCAAGAAGATACTTAGTGAGGCTGGTTTGCCAGATGACCTAATAGACATTGTTTGCTCCATCATAGAGAGCCACCATGCACCCCAGAGAATCAGAGGTCAAGAGGTCAGGAAGGTATGTGGTATAACAATAAACCTGTCGGAGCTTTTAAATGTCCTGATAGAGGCCGATAAAGCGTCCTCGGCCATGGATAGGCTTGCTGATGCTTCTGCCCCGGCCGTGGCGAACGTGCTTCAAGACGATGCCAACAAGGTCAAGGAGATGCTAAAGACGGTTGGCAAGGAGGCTTGGTCCTACTGGCTCAGTAAGGACCCAGAGCAGATTCGCGAGGCCTCTGAGGAGGCGGCCAAGGAGCTCCTTAGGAAGTCTGAGAAGCTCAACATGCCCTTCGGCTCTGATGCTGTGGAGAATGTGTGCGTGGCCGTGCTCGATATCATGGGCATTCAGGGCTTCATATACAGAGAGAGGCTCCCGATAGTGGTGGGCGCCAGCTACGCCATAGACTTGGCCACCATGTACGTCACTCCGAGGGCCTTTTTAGAGGAGCTGAATCTACCACCGGAGTGCCTAATCTACGCTGGAGGGGGCGTTGTCTACGCCATCATACCTAGATCACATGCAGAAGGGTTGAGCAAGGTAAGAAGCAGAGTTAAGGAACTCGTGTCGCCAATGAGGATTAATGTAGTCCCCGCCTGGGCCCCGCTTTACAAGAGCTGGCCTAAGAGCGTGTCGGAACTCTACGCTAAGCTAGAGGCCGTTAAGAGAGAGCGTGATAAGCTCAAGCCTGCTCTTCCTTACTTCGATGTCTTCGGCTTTGAAGTCCTATGTGAAATATGCCACAGGAGGCCTGCTACTAAGTACCGTAGAGGGGAGAGAGTGTATGTGTGCGATGAATGCAACATCCTATGGGATGAGTTCGGCCATAAGCTACACTTTGGAGCCAAGGTTGAGTGGCTTAGAGAACTCCTAAGAAAGCTTGGCCTAGACAGCGGGGTAATTCCGGCCTGGGAGAGGCTCAGGGAGTGGATTTTAGAGTGGCTCTCGGGCATGAAGCGCCTTGCTGAGCGTGCTAAGAACCTGACTGTCCTCAAGGCTGATGGCAATATGATGGGCTTCTTCATGGCTACCGCTGTTTCCCTCAGCGATGCGATACTAAGGAGCGCCAGGGTGGATCACTCCATGAAGTTAGCCATCTTTGAGGCCATGAGAAGTCTTTGGAGACTTGCCAATAGGGGCGAGGATAACCGTGAGGAGCTACTAGCTGATATGGCAAGGCTCTTCATAGGCCTCCTTTATGCTGGCGGGGACGATATGATGGCCCTCTGGCCAGCTAGGGCAGCTACTCAGGCCACGGCGACCATATGCTACTGGTTCTGGAGGGGCCTGGGGGGCGTGAGACAGCTCTCGGTTGGCCTGGCATCTGGGAAGCCTAAGCATAACATCTGGGCGTTAATACAAACCTCTGAAAAACTCCTCTCTTCGTGTAAGAACAAGCTGAGGAAGGCTCTCACAGTACGCAATCAAACACTTTCGGAGATCTTTAGATGTATAGCTGGCTTAATGGCCATGATTTATGCTGATACCCATGTTCCCCTACCGTGCTGGGTACCTGAGCAGACTACTAAGGCCCTCATGGGTAGCGGTAAGGTCAGAGATCTCACTTGGCAGCCCTTCGCCTTCCTAGCCAGTGATAAGCTCCACGCCGCTGAGCACTTGGGCCTCCCAAATGCCTGGAGGCTATATGGCCTGCTAGCCGATATAGGGGATGCAGAAGAAAGTAAGAGCATGCTGCTGAGAGACATAGTTGATGAGGTATTCAAAGCGTTTTACAGCTTGAGGGAAGCCACCAAGGATCTCAGGAACCTGGTGAGGCGGGCTCATGCTACTAATGTGAGGCTCGTGGGCGGAATAGGAGGCATGTTGACATTCCTAGTGAATCAAGCCCTTACGGCCTCTAATGCTAGCGTAAGGAGAGCCTGCTATGGCCTTGCGAAGATGGTAGTGGATGTGGGGCTTAAGGCCTATCCACCCCTCTTGGATGCCTTTAACCTGGCCAAGTTCGTGATAGGGGAGTGATAGCTTGGTGATGCGTATTGCCGTGGTCCTAGAACTCAAGGGCGTTGGGCTCTGGGGGGCTGGTAAGGAGTCCTTTGAGGCAGACACCACCACCTA
>QMSI01000153.1 GCA_003649615.1 Thermoprotei archaeon
CTCACTCTGATAACCTCTGAACTCGTTAGGAGAGGCTTACCCCTAGAGATCGTCCACGTGGTCTGCGCTCATCACGGGGATGCTGGGCCAATATCGCCTAAGACTTTGGAGGCCCTAATCTGCCACGTAGCCGACGTCGCCGACTCAACGTTGAACGGTAAAGTCTTGAGGGCTGCGAAGCATCTCATCAAGGAGGTTACAGGCCAGCCTGTGGAGGTTATAGACTCCAAGACAGCCTTTGAGCTAGTCCATCTGAAAGCAAAGGAAGGATGGGAAGGCGTACGTAAAGCCTTGAAGGGCTCAAACCTCATGGAGGAGTAAGGTTACAGTTGCTGGTGACGTGCCGTCCTTTCTGGAGAGAGTCCTTACTTGCTGAGGGTGGAGAGGGTAAGCGGCCTTAGGGGGGTTCCAGGCTGAGGCGACTACGCTGTTCGCCTCTCCTTTCTAGCCTTAAACCATCTCCTTATGTTCCTGTACTCATTGAACCCTATCGGACCGACTATTGCCAGCGTAGCCAACGAGAGTATTAGGGAGCCCATCCCCTCTAAGCCTGGAATCCTATCAATAATCCTTGTCAGGGTTCCCCACGCGCTCGGTATACCCGTCACCAAGAGGCTTGCCGCAGACGGCCCCCGAACTCTTATGTAGCAGTTTCTAGACTTCTCCGTGAAGGTTACGTTCATATATTTGTAGGTGACCTTGGCGTAGGGTATCGTGTATAGGCCTTCCCTCCTAAACGCAATCGTGTAGCTATGCGTGACCGAAGAGTTTGCGGGTATCTGATTCCAAGCCGCCGTCAGGTTTCCTTCCCTAACCTCAACGGAGGCCGCGGCTCCATAATAGGTTAGGAGGAGACGCTCGTCTAAGGTTACGTTCTCAGCCGGGTCGGTGTCCATGTTTACTATGGTCACGGTGACATCAACATCCTGTCCAATATCCACCTCGGGCATGGCGACGGCTTTCTCTACGTCGATCTCCATCGGGAGAATCTGGGTGAAACTCAAGGTGAGGTCCTCGGTTGAGATCGTTGCACCCTTCGGAACCTCCCTCACCATGACGTTGCTGGTTAGGTTTAAGTTCTCTATGGCCTCCCTAACCGGTTCCAGCTCCGGGTCCGTCAGGTTCGCCGAGATGGTTAACGAGACTACGGGTGTCTGCGATGTTACCGTTCCGTTGACAATCGTCGCGTTCGGAACAACCGTTGAGAGAACCGAGATCGTGGCCTCTGGAGAGAACTCTAAGGGCTCCGTCAAGTTCAGTAAGCTACTGACGTTGAAGGTGTGCTGGAGAGGTGAAGAATGTAACCGGTCCAGCCAGTACGAGAAGAGGCCTACTGTGACCGTCGGCTCCGTGGTGTTGGGTATGATCATGCTTACGAAGTCGAACGGGAAGCCTTCGACAGCCCTGAAAAGATCAAGAGCCGCAGAAGACGTGAAGAAGCCCACAACCATTACTGTACCGTTCGAGGAGAGCGACGTTGCCCCAGGACACAGTATACCCGAAGAGTACGCATGGTCTATGGGGATAGCTAAGCCTCCCCTCTCGACCGGTAGAACCCCCATAATTCCGGGGGCGATGTCGCCTGGGATATTGGACGACTGATAGATGAAGATGTCAACTTTGTGACGTTCTCCCGATATCTCGAAGTCTTGTGAGAAGGAAGCCAGATACGAGAGGGAAGCTCCAAAGGCCGAAGAGAATTCCTCGACAACGGAGTCAGCCCTCCCCCGAGCCTCGCCCTCAGGGGCATCTAGATAAGTTAAGAGTAAGACCGTTGGGGGGATGATCTCGTAGTACCTCGTCAAGTTTTCCAATAGGTCGCTTGGAACATCCGGTGGAAGGAGTCCGCTGAGCATCCCCGGGGAAGATAAGATCGGGGGAAGAGCGTCCGCCCTTGTATCATGCGTTATCAATACTCCTAAGAGAACGTTCTCGAACGCCGAATCTGAGAAGTCGACTCCTGGAAGCGTAGCCTCAGAGTCCATGAAGGCGGATGCCAAGTAGGCGGTTCCGTCCGGCGTGACGAAGCAGAAGAGGCCTTCCGCGTAGAACGGCTCCGAAGAGCCATTTTCAGGGGTTGCAACAGAGACCGCTAAAGAGAGGATCAAGACCGTTAAGGTGAAGACCGGAAAAAGTAGATGTCTCGACGCTTTAAACTTCATCCAAATGAACTTGACAGCTCTGCCAGACTCCATTGGAGGATTTGGGTTACCAGAAGTTACTTCGGCAGACTGTCTCCCGACGCTCCTAGATGAGAGTATCTTCTCAACGATCTGTCCGACTTCGCACCCGATCAAGGATGAGACGAAGAGTATGAGTATGTTCTTTAGAGCGCTTAACGCTATGGATGAGGCTAATGGGAATAGAATCTCGGTTGGTGAACCTATAGAGGAGAGCGATGTCTCCTGGAGAACTTGGAAGAGGTAACCTACAATCGGGGCGTTCATGATTGTGCTGAGCGATGCTCCCGGGGGTATGGGCGGCGTCAGGGAGAAAAGGGTTTCAGGTCTCTGAAGCAAGCCGAGCTCTAAGACCACTTCCCAGATTCCTAGAACTGAGACCAGTGCCACGAATAACATAAATCCGTAGATGAGCCACGCTGAGACTAGGCTTCCAACGATTCTTCTAACCATCAAGCCGCAGAAGAGGCCGATAACCGTCCATAGGATGATCAACGTCGTGAACTTGAAGGGGTCTCCGAAGAGTATAAAGATCATCGATAGGAGTACACGGAGAGACTCTCCGAAGAGTGGGGCCAACCAATCGATTATATACTTAAA
>QMSI01000154.1 GCA_003649615.1 Thermoprotei archaeon
GTCTAGGTGCATAAGGCTCTGGAACATGTTTAAGGTCGGCATGGTCTCCGACACCATAAGGCTGGCCTTCCTGGTGCTAACCGCGCCTCACCTGTCGCTGCTCTTGTGCCAGGTCAAGGGCGTCCCGCTACGCCTGGGGCCCTGACCACAGGCCCAAGGCCCTGGGGACGTACGCGTCGCCGAGCTTAGTGAGGTAATCGAGCACCTCCTCGTCCGGCACGTCGTACCACGTCACGTAAGCCTCGGCGACGGCGAAGCCGTAGGCGTCGCTCCTGACGTTCGGGCACACTATCAGGTCGGCGTGCGGGCCCAGCAGTAGCAGCGATGACGGCGACGCCGTCGGCGCGGCCACGACCACGCGCTTAACGCCCTCGAGCCTCCTCGCGAACCTCACGGCGGCCAGCATGGTGTAGCCCGACGCTATCCCGTCGTCCACCACTACTACCTGCTCCTTTACTGCCACGTACTCCTCGCCGCCCCTGTACAGCCGCAGCCTCCTGCGCACCTCCCTCAGCGCCTCCTCCACGTGCCTCTCGACCTCGTCGTCCGAGAACCCCAGGGCCCTGCGCAGCGCCTCGTTGATGACGACGTCACCGTCGGGGGCCACAGCCCCGTAGCCAGCCTCCCTGTTCCACGGTATGAGCACCTTGCGGCAGACTAAGAGGTCCATTGGGGCCTCCAGCTCTGTAGCCACCGCGTAGCCAACTGGGACGCCGCCGCACGGTATCGCCATGACCTCGCACTCGCGTCCCCCTAAAGCCTCGGCTAGGACCTCAGCGAGCGCCCTGCCAGCGTGGAGCCTGTCCTCGTAGACGTAGTACCGGTCGGTGAGCTCGTCAGCGAGGACTAGCTTGCCGCCCAGCCTCTCCCTCAGAGCCCTGGCTAGGTCGCTCGCCAACCCCCGCCCCCAGCTAGGTAGTGTAGCCGCCCAGATAAAGGGTTAGGCGTGAGCGATAGGGAGATAAGGGCTGGCGCTAGCTCCCGGACATGCCGCGGGACTACATGGAGGTCGAGGGGCCCGAGGACTTCCTGAGGGTGTGCCAGAAGGTAGACGTCGTGCTCAGGCTCGACCCCCTCTTAATAGCCAACTACTACGGCATATTCATCTTCATAGACATGAGGAGGCTGAGGGCGGGCCAGGCTAGGGCGCTGCTCTCAGCTCTGAAGGACAGGGTGGTCCACGTGAGGAGGCACGCCACCGCCGTCAGTGTGAGCGAGCTGCTGGAGGGCAGTCAGTCCTCTACGTAGAGCTTGTACACCTCGGAGCCGTCGCTGCGGACGGCCACCCACATGCCCCTCGGGCTCCTGGCCTTGAGCAGCGTGTAGGCCACGCCGTAGATGTCCCCAGCCGACGAGAGGAGGTGGACGAAGTAGAGGCCGAAGAGGAGGAACGAGACGGGGCCTGAGAAGAGCCACCCCTCCACGACGACCCCAGCTGAGGCGGCGCACGACGCTAGGAGCGCGGCGGTGAGCACCTGAGGCACTAGGCACACCGCTATGTAGCGGGGTATGTCTATCTCCTCGTACTCTACCCTCAGCGCCACAGGCAGCACCCCGCCAGCCTTGACTAAGCTCACCCCGCGCACGCGGACGCCAAGGGCCCTCATGGCCGCCACGTGGAGCCCCTCGTGGGCGGCTATCAGCCCGGCGTAGGCTAGCAGGAGGGGGGCGTGAAGATATGGAAAATTGTAAGTGCCATCAAACCATCATTTTCGGATAATTTTTCCCCGAAAATTGATCAGAGTTAGATTTCTCGACGGTCAGTTCAGATGGTCTGTGGATTTCCTATGGATTTCGGACAAGACAGTCAATTGATAGACGTGGACGACAGAGATCCACAGACCATCAGTTAATGCTTCCGCTATCCTCTCTTAAATGCAATAACTCTGTTTGACAAATAACAATATTCAATCTTCAATGATAAAAGACAATATCCCATACTATTATCCGATGTTACACCAACATTATGCCATTTAGCTGGTATGCCTGTACCTAAAGATGCCGAAGGTAGAATAATTTGTGATATATTGAAGAGATTGAATTACAGATACACCTTTACATTGAGACCATAATCAACCAATATATTTAAGAACTCTTTTACCTCCTCCCTCGTAACCTTTGCTACTGTGGGAAGCTGAGGTTTTCTGTAGACAGTGTATATATGTACCTCATCCGGTTTTATGGTCTCAAGAACTTCTGCTAACCTCTTTGCATCATGTGTTGTTACATTATTGATTCTACCGTAGCGCAAAAGTAGAGTTTGAATGGCTAATGTCCCATGAAATTTCTCTCTCAGAGTCTTTATACCTTGAACAATTTTCTTTAAGCAAATTTTTTCATGAGGTCTATTAATTTCCTTAAATTTTTGCTCAATTACTGCATCCAATTTAACTTCTATATGGTCCAATTTCAGTAGTGCTTTTATAATATTTAATTCGTTCAATAATGATGCATTGGTGAAAATTCCTAAACTAACATCTAAGTTGAATTCCCTTATTACGTCCCTTACCACATCTACGAAAGATGGGAAATTTGGATGTAATGTTGGCTCACCATTACCAGAAAAATCGATAGCTTCTAGAGTTTCCTCAACGGTGCTTAGGGAACTTACTAATGCCTCTCTAAGTATTTTTGCATTAATCTTTAAAGCAATATGTCGGGGCACATCACTAGTATTGGAAACTTTAATTTCTGTCTTTCCTCTAAAGCAATATATGCAATCGAAGCTACACACTTTCTTACCTACAAATAGATTAATGCCCAGTGAA
>QMSI01000155.1 GCA_003649615.1 Thermoprotei archaeon
CCCCCTCGAAGCCTTTCGGTCCCCGCAACGTGGTCAGCGGCGTCGCGAGGCCTGAAAGGTGGACGAACATATGGATATCAGACCCCGAGAAGGGTTTCCCCCAAACGTTGACGCTCAATCTAGGCGAGCCCGTAGCCTTCAACACTGTCTACCTGACCTTTGACACATACCTTCACGAGGACACGTACAGTTTCCCGCCCCTGTACAAGGTTCCGGAGTGCGTGAAAGACTACACCCTGAAGGCCTTATGTAGGGAGGGTTGGCGAACCATAGTTGAGTACAAGGGGAACTACCACAGAAGAAACATCCACCACTTCGAGACCGTAAAAGCCAGCAAACTCAAACTTGAAGTCCAATCTACGAACGGAGCTCCAACAGCCAGAGTCTACGAGGTCAGAATCTACAAAGAGTAGAACACCGCAAACCAGCAAAAGATTTAAGATTCCGCCATAAACTATAAACTGAAGGGAAGGCGGGGGTTGCCAAGCCAGGTCAAAGGCGCAGCCCTGAGGCGGCTGTCCCGTAGGGGTTCGTGGGTTCAAATCCCACCCCCCGCACCAATTTACCAGTAAATTATGAATATGGGTTACGCATAGGTACTCCTTGATATGTTATACCTAAGCCTAGCCGTGGTAAGACCGAGACGATTAAGCCAAAACCATAAAAGACGTGGGAAGACCTGTTCTAACCTAACTATATGGTTAAGGGTACTTTGATTAATTCCACCGGCAGTGGTTGTTCTTCCACTAAGAGCATCTCATCTATGATCCTTTGCCATCTTTCCTTCCACAACTGTAGGTTGTGGTTGCGGCGGACATATCTATACCCTGCCTCAGATATTCGCTCCGTTAAATCCTCGTCTTCCATCAACCTTGCGATGTTTCTCCCAATTTTTTTGATGTTGAACGGGCTGGAGAGTTTATGTATCCCGTTGACGCCGATGTCCTTGATTCCTCCCACATCCGTTGTGACCACTGGTTTCCGGGACGCCATGCCCTCCAGAACAGCCAAGGAAGTACCTTCACTAGCTAGTGAAGGCACCAAAACGATGTCGCTCTCCGCATATAACCGAGGCATATCCCTAAAATGGTCTTGATGTCCACACAAGGCTACCTCCTCGCTCACTTTCAACCTTTCGGTCTCCCTCTCAAGAAAGGGCCGCAGATGCCCGCTTCCAGCAATTAGAAACTTGAAGTCGCGGTATCCCCATCTTTTCAGGAGATAAGCCAGCTTAGGAATGATGAACGTTCCCCGGTAAGTTGTTAAGTTTCTGGGAACGAGGATTCTCTTCTCTTTTGACGGGTCGTCTCGAAAGCTGGGTTTAAAGAGGTTGAGATCAACAAAGTTGTAGATAACTCTCCACTTAACTCTTCTCGACGGGTGGACATATCTCAAACTGTCCTTGTCCACGCTCACCACGCAATCAACCAAGTCCGAGCAGCGGTTCACCTCCATAACCGCGGTCTTCCACTTCTTTAAGTTCTTCACTGCCCAAAACAAGACTCGTGCAAGGTCTTCGATTCTTCTCCCAAAAAAGCGTCGGATGGCTCCGCGAATCTTTCTACCACGCAAAGGGAAGGCATGATCGTGCTCATAGTATGTCTTCAAAGCGTCTAGAGTCAACGCGGGGGGAGTAGACATACCGTGATGGATCGCTATACTCCTCACTCTCGAAAGCTGAGAGCGACTTAACTTAGAAGCTAATTCCAGCTTGTTTATTATTGCAAGGTCGAAACCGTCAAGCTTCAGCGCTTTCAGGCTGGAGACCGTCTTCACGGATGTTTTCTTTGAGAATCTCGCAGAGAATCCTCTCTCTTGGTAGACGACTATCTCACTGGCAACCTCCTCCAACACTTCTTTGATGAAAGTATGCAAATAAACCTCTGCCCCACCAATAAGAGCTCCTTTTAAATGCGTAAACTCCCCAAACCCGCCGAGAAACACCGGGGTAACTACCGCAACCCTCATTAACTTCACGTTTCGGCATACCTGGGTTCCATCTAAAAGGATTTGTGAATTTACGGTATGGACTACACGTTCTTCGTATCCGCCCTTATGGTTCAAGCCTCTCCTCCGCCATCATGTAGAGGCGGAGCTGTTCTTCGACAGGCGGTACGAAGTACGCCCTCTTGACTTTATCCATCTTGCGGCCCATCCAGTACTCTATAAGCGTCCAACCCAGCCCTGAACGATAGCGCCTTCAGGAACTTGTTCACGTTCCTAGCCGTGCACGGGAACAGCCGGCTTGAGGGGGTTCGAATCCCGGCGGCGTAGCCGAGCTTGAAGGGCTGGGAATATTTACTAATAAACTCTGCCAAACATCTGGGGTTCAGTTGTGGATTGGTGACTTTAGGGGATATTTCCTCAAGTATATGGCTTTGGATCGTCCCTGTGGAATTTAGCTTTGTTTTTAAGGAGCGGATAGGGCGGTATCGAAGCTTGAGTTGCTCATTCAAGAATTATCTTCTTGAAATTTTATTACGACGTAGTATAGGTTGCCTTCAATTCTATACTTGATTGGATAACCGAGTTTTTTGAAGATATGCATCATCTTTGTGTTTTCTATTAGAACCCACGCTGTGAAGCCTTCAAATCCCTTCTTCTTCGCTATCTCAATTAAATATTTTAGCAATAGCGTTCCTAAACCTTTATTTTGCCAGTCGTCCCTAACCACCAAAGAGACTTCAGCCATCCGTGTATGAGGAATCCGCGCATAGCTTCCAATCGC
>QMSI01000156.1 GCA_003649615.1 Thermoprotei archaeon
AGTTTGTGTTATCGGGCGAGTAAAGCCACCTTACACGAACGCCTGAAGTGGCGGAAGCATCGTAAGTAGCACGTACAGTCACGACGACAGCAGAGTAGCCTTCGCCTCTGACTGTGAACTCGCTCGCTGATGCAGCGTCTATTGTCTGCGCAGACAACACTCTCTTAGGCTCTGTCCTTTCGCCTCTTATCGTGAGGAGCGTCGTGAAGCGAGAGCCGAGCATTTCTTCTTACTTTGGTTCTCTCGCTTATATATTTCTTGTCTTTTGAGTCAGGAAATCAATCTCAACTCAATCAGTATTTTGTGCACGCCCACAACGATGAATCTGCCAATTTTGTATCTTAGCCCACTCATTTTCTCTCAGGGCAGAAAAGGATAAAGCAAGTAACGGCAAATGAGAATGCCTGCTATTACACCTAATGTGCAAAGAAGAACCTCTGCGATGAACTTTGCAGTTGCATACGCTATCGGATGTCTTTCTTTGAACTCCAGCATTCTCACTCACACACCTCAGCTTATAACTTCAGCATACCACACTATTTTAACATTCTCCGAGCCTGAAGCAGGCGCACTGCTGAACTTCACCCTTATCTTGGTGTTATCAGCAGGGTCAACATAGCCAACACACGGAGATGCTGCAATAGCATCTGAAGAGACAGGCGTAACTTTGACAGCGATTTTTGAAGGGTCTGTTATAACTAAGCCGTGAGCACCAATCTCAAAGTCTGCAGTAGAGCCGTCGCCGCTGAAAGTGGCAGTGCCTGAGGATTTAGCTTTGTTACCTGTAGTAACAAATTTACAATCTCCGAGAAATCTTAAATTATTCCAGTTGTTCGTTATTGTAAACTTATCTTCTCCAACAACAATATTTTCTCCAGCAAAAACAATTGGTATTGAAACTTCAGAGTAGATTAGATAACATTCGCTAGCTAGGTAATCACCATCGGCATTTATTTTAAGTCTTCTTGCATTAGAGATTATGACTTTATCTGCTTCACTACCAACACTGTTTCCAGTTTCTATATAAATACCGTATTTGGTTTTGTAACTCAAAATCTCGAGATTTGCGAATGATGGTTGCCCTGACACAAAATCATGATTGCGTGTTCCAATAAGTATTAGGGTATTACATGGATGCTTTAGATGATCATAAGGAGAGTAGTCTGTTACTAATATATTTTCAAATGTAGTCATATATGCCGCAGAAGGAATACACTGTAGAACAAAATCTTGATTGCTAACCTTCGGGTAGAATTTACAATTGGAGACTTTACAAGCTTCTTTGATAACTGTTTGACCCATAAAAACACTATTACTTATTGATGCTCCAGAAAATTCAAAATTGCCATTGCTAGGATTTGTAATAAATTCACTATTTACCACACGATTAGGTCTTATGCCTGTTGTTATTTTAACAGGACCACCGATAAAACTATCACTTATATGAACTTTTTTGCTTGGTGCATATATTGCCCATTTAGGGTGTGTAATATTGGATTGCTGTGTTATGTAAGCTTCACCTTTAAATTGCGACAACTCTAAAGCCCCATCTCCATTCATTCCATCGTGAGTATGAAAATGTATAAACCAGATGGAGTGCGACGATTCGTCGTCACTTCTAAATACCCAACCATTTGTAGATTTTACTAAACCTCCACACTTTATCAGCCTAACATTATTTGTGCAATCATAATCTGTGGGTATTATATGAAACATACCGAGAGTTGAATCATTTGGATAGCACATACCCCAAACTCTAACAAAGTATGGATCCCAGCCCGTCTTCATCACAACCAAACGTCTGAAACCATAAGCTTTGATATTTTTGTATTCTCCACTAAAATACTCAAGTAGCAGTAAATCTGTTGGATTATTTGGATCTGCGTAAGCTCGTATGTTTTCTATATAGGCTTCCATTATCCAAGGAGCTGAGCTTCCATGAATGTGAAAGACTTCATCATCAACACACTCAGTACAGTCTAAAATTGCATCCTCTCCTCTAATTCTTATAAAAATAGGTCTGTCGTTATCAGTTGGCTCAAATCCAGATGGAAAGGCCGGAATGTCAATCTTCTGTTTGATCTCGAATTTGCCCTTGAGCAATACTGTTGGAATAATATAATTTCTGCGATTATCCGTAGGATCTATCGAATAATATTTAGTAGCTTCTAACCTTACACTCTCTATTGCACTCTGAATCACACTCGCATCATCCACTCCAGCTTCTCCTGACGCTATGGTTTTTCCTGAAGCGTCTTCAGCCCAGACTGTCGAGCCGTCCTTGGCAACGAGCGCTGAGTATGGTGCTCTCCATCTGGTAGTCCAAGATTTTGTTGAGGAGTCCCATAGCTTCTTGTGAAAAGCTCTGTTCCGCCTATCGTAAACTAATGCGAAATCGTCTGTTTCTACGAGGACTGCTTCGTCCGAAGATGCGAAGTCTGAGTATCTTGCCATCTCTCCTCTCTCACCTCAGAAATACCCTAATTCTTTTAGCCTTCTCTTTATTTCTTCCTTCTCCTCCTCTGTGAACTCCTCGTCAAAGAATTTTTCGTCATACTGATGCCAGTAGTCTGTCCAGGGAGCATAAGCGGTTTTGCCACCTCGCCTTCTCACAAGCTCTTCCTTGTAGTCATCATCTATAGGGATTGAATGCGTCACAGTTGAGAAGCAGTGAACGCACTTGAATGTCAGGTGACAGACGTAGCCTTTCGC
>QMSI01000157.1 GCA_003649615.1 Thermoprotei archaeon
CTATAGAGCTATGAGATACGGGGGCCTGAAGGCAGTAGTTATTTTTTTATTAATTATTATTCTTGCTACAATAATAGGAATAGTTTCAGGTTATCTTTTTACAAGAAGGCTATTAGAGTCGGAGGTTTAATGCTAAGTGACACTAATACTCGCTTTAAGTATGAAACATATACTTTCTTTTTTCTCTCTTTATGTACTTATATACTGTTGCATGCATTCTTCCTTTGATCAACATTTCTATGGCTTGTCTAGCTAGTCTAACTTGTTCATAGGTTCCAAGTATGGCAATGTATCTATCTCCTACGGAAATATGTGCTTCCGTTAATTCTTCTAAGTTTCTTCTAGCTCTACCATCTTCGCCTATTATTCTCGCTTTTATCCTCTTCATATCTGCTCTATGTTTTGCTTTTTCCTTTAAGTCTATTACATCAAGCATATAGTCTTCATTTGCTAAAAGGAAGGCTTTTTCAGGGCTAAATCCGTATCCTATGGCCTGAATAATGTTTCTCAGCTTTAACAAGTTTAGGGGCGATATTTTATCTACAGCGTAAACTAATACTTCTCCTTTAGAACTATTTATCTTTAATTTAACTCTAAAGGCGTTTTCTAGTTTTCTTTTTATTTCTCCCCTAGCTCCCACTAGTACTCCTACTCTAGAGGGATCTATATTGACTATCAGAATTGGCTTTTCTTCAGCCACAGCTCTATGTTGATTTAGTGGTATTAAAATTTTTGTTATATAGTAATCGGCCACTCAGCAATAATTTAATATGTCGAGGTAATTTCTTTAAGTGTCTTTGCGTAAATACTGGAGCGATAAAGTTAGAGAGATTATAAAGCAGAAAGGTACGCGTCTAGTTCTTGCATTGGACGAGTTTCCTTTTGGAGATTTTTCCAGAGAAGAGTGTGCTGAGGTATTGAGTAGGCTTGTTGATTACTTGGTTGGAATAAAGGTCGGTGTGCCTTTAATGATTAAGTATGGAGTCTTTGGAGTGGCTGAGATAGTAGAAAGTCTGAAAAAGAATAGCGAGTGTATACTCATTTACGACGGTAAAATATCTGATATATATCATGTTAATAAGAAAATTGCTAACATGGTTTTTTCTGTGGGATTCGATCTAGTAATTGCTCACGGTATTGTAGGTTATAAGGGGGGAATTGAAGGCGTAGTTGAAGTAGCGCGTAATTTTAAAGGCGGGGTTTTAATACTGGCGGCGATGTCTCATGAAGAGTCTTGGATACTAAATAGAAATCTTATGGAGATCTTACGTAGGTATAGTAAAGTAGACGGAGTAGTGGGATTTATTCTGCCAGCTACTAAGCCGTCAACTATAAGGATTGCGCGAGAGTTCTTAGGAAATGATTTTCTTATATTTTCTCCTGGAGCTGGTAAGCAGGGAGCACCATATGGTCAGAGTATAGCCGTTGGAGCCGATATTGAAATAGTTGGCCGAGGGATTTATGAAAGTATAAATCCCATGGAATCTGTAGTTAGTCTAATGGAGGTGTATCGGCAGTATGAGGGTAAATAGACTGGCGCTAGTTAAGGAGTTATTTTTAAATAACTGTATAATGTTTGGTGAATTTGTACTATCTTCTGGAAAGAAAAGCTCATTTTACATAGACTTAAGAATTGTTCCATCGATACCAGAGCTATATTGCAAAGTTATTAACACTTATATTCAATATATCAAAGCTAATAATATAGTATTTGACAAAATATGTGGTATAGCCACGGCAGGGTTACCTATAGCCAGTGTCATATCTTATAATCTTAGTAAACCACTAATTTACGTAAGAAAAGAAACAAAAGATTATGGAAGAAAGAAGATAATAGAAGGATATTATGAGAGAGGGGATAGAATACTACTGATTGATGATGTGGCTACTACTGGAAAGAGCTTAGTCAATGCGATAAACATACTTAGAGAGGAGGGATGCATTGTTTCCGACGCCTTAGTATTTGTTGACAGAGAACAGGGTGCATCGCTAGAGCTAAGCCAGCTAGGCGTTAAGCTCCACGCTATCTTAAAAGTAAGCGAGATTCTCTCAGCGCTTCTTCACGAAAAAGCGATAACTAAGGAGCAGTATAGCAAAGCTATTAGTGAACTTGGCTCAGAATTCGAGCCTGCCCTATAGAAGCTTATATATTGTACGGAAAAGGAATAGAAAAATTTAATTTTTAAACAACTTCATTGAATTGATGATAGTAGCTTTTACCTCTGGAAGCAAAGGTGGAACAGGAAAATCTACTTTATCTACTCTATGCACCATATTACTCTCCGCTGTCTTAACTAATAAAAAAATATTACTTATAGATTTTGGCGAATATGGGAATAGCACTAGAATGATTCTTAAGCATCCAGAACCACCGTTTTTAAGGGATTTCTTAAAGGGGGATCTAAGAGCCATCGGACGTTATAGAGTGAAAGTTGGAAGGATAGAGTCCAGATTTTTTATGATACCAAATATAGGTAAGGTGCATAGTATAGAAAATTTACCAAAACTGCTTTCCAGAATAGAAAAGGTTTTCAATTATATAATATGTGATATTCCAGCTTATCAGAACTCCTTATATGATTCACTCATAGACATTTCAGATATGGTTGTATTAGTGACAACACCCACTAAAATCTCTGTCGAAGCTATAAAGCGCGCTTATACAGGTCATGCTAAAAGAGTAATAGTTATAAATAAGTATTTTAAG
>QMSI01000158.1 GCA_003649615.1 Thermoprotei archaeon
CTACAGGGCATACCTCAACTCTTATCTCTCTCAACTCCATTCTAACCTCCTCTAACCCCCCCTTTATTAGCACTCTCCTCGAGCACTCCTCATATCCCCTAGCGTACGCTCTAACCTCGTACTCGCCCGGTTCCAGAGCTCTAGACAGCATACCCTCCCTAGCGACGTCCCGACTAACGAGCCGATCCCCTCTATAGATCTCGACTACCGCGTCTATGGGTAATCCGCTTGAAGCTTCTCTAACTACCAGTCTCAGTATCCCCCTCGGAGGTTCTCCTCCATTAAGGCTCTCCAGCTGGACTTGTACTAGCTTGCGCTTTACTCCATGCTCTACCTCCACAGTTACGATAGCGCTCTTAAAGCCCTCCTTTACAACCCTAACCTCGTACCTACCGGGGGGGAGCATGGCAACTGCCATTCCGCTCTCATTAGTCGTGACCGTAATTCCTGGAGGGAATATCTCCACCCGCGCTCTCTCCTCAGTCTCGAATACCACTGGAACCTCACCGACCTTGTGGATAGAGTAGATTAGCCTCCTTCCGTAGAGTATTACCAGTCCTTCACTGTACTTCACGAGAAGACGGGGCTTCTGAGGTGGTATGAGATTGCTTACCCTAAGCGCTTCTCCCGTAAAGTAGATGTAATCTACTCCAATTACCGTGGGCTTTCCCTCCAGGAACCCTATTAGCCACCCATCCTTGTACTTCCCGAGCAACAGTACCCTACTTTTCTCCACACGGCTCAATAGAAGGGTGTCCTTTACTCTAGATAGCACGTAGCCTTTATTGCCTTCTACCTTAACATCTAGAACCTCTCCTCCAAGCGTGAATGAAGCGACCTCCTCTCTCCTCCTCAAATTATATAGTAGGCCCTCCCCCTTCCTTACGTCAACCACTAGCAGAACCCCCGATCCTATATCAGCTCGACACTCGCCAACTCTTCTAGAGAATATCTTAGTGTAATTAGAGAGATCGTAAACCTCTACTAGAGTATCGGTTAGCTTACATATCTTACACGTAGTATCGATGTCTATAAGTAGTAGCAATCCATCATTAATCTTCAAATCGTACACGTAGACAAGCCTGTCCTCGCTGTAGACATCCCTTGAGAAGACTCTAGCCCCTCTCGCAGTATCGACTACCACGAGTCTATCTAGCTCTCCTCTACCATACTTGTACTTCACTACGGCCACTGCTAGATTGCTATCAACTACTACTCTACTGAGTACCTCCCCATCCTTCACAAGCCTTACTCGCCTAACCACTTTACGAGCTTCAGCGTCAATTATAAGGAGCGTCCCATTGTTCAGTGCTACCGCTAAGCTCCTATCACCTATAGCATCTATCGATACCACTTCACCCCGATCGAAAGATAGTATAAGCTTAGAGGGTTTGAGGAGGGGGAGATCGTAACGTACTACACTGCCATTCTCGTAGGCCACGTACAACCTCTCTCCATACACGCTCAGGCCCGCTACCCTTGACCTAGTCTCAAGCCTACTGGCATTTAAATTAGGCCCTCCCACCGCTAGCGGTGGGAGGAGTGGAGATGCTAGCAGTAGTGCTAGTAGTAGTGCTACTCTCATTCGCTCTCCTTAAATAACAACTTGATGGGAATCCCATTAAGAGTCTGGACCATGAGAGAAAGCCCGCCTCTCTCCTCCCCAGCCTCTCTGGCTAGCTGCGCCATAATCTCCCTCACTCTAGCCAGAGCCGATAGCGTATCTCTAAGGGCTGTGAGCGTCTCCTCTACTACAGCTAGTTCGTCAAGAGCTCTAGCGCTCACAACCACCTTTATCCCCATGAAGTCTATCTCGTTAATTGACCGGATCTTCTCTCCAACAAGCTTGCTGAGAACCTCTTCTAATCTCCTAACTCTCTCCGCTCTAGCCTTCAGTATTTCATGCCTCTTCTCAAGGCTCTCAACCTTACTCTTCAGCCTACTTATCTCAGCGTCGATGTAGCGAAGTAGCTCGTCAAAGCTCTTGAACTGTACTAGATCGTACGACAACTTCCCACCTCCTCATTCACGTTTAAAGATCAAGATAAATATATAGCGACCATTACACCTGTCAGTAATCATCTCCACCTCATGTTCCGAACCTCCTAGCTCTACGCTGATACGTCCTTATCGCTCTGTACAAGTCTATCCTCCTGAACTCAGGCCAGTAGACGTCTAGGAACACGAGCTCCGAGTAGGCTATCTGCCAGAGTAGGAAGTTGCTGATCCTCACCTCGCCGCTAGTCCTTATGACTAGATCGGGGTACGGGTTGGGGAGGTGCGAGGTCTGGAGGTACTTCTCGAACATGCTCTCATCTATCTCATCAATGTCGACCTTCCTCTCAACAGCGTCTCGCGCCAATCTCCTGGCAGCCTCTACTATCTCAGCACGCCCCCCGTACGCCACGGCTATGTTCAGGAACCTCTCACCAAGATTCTCGGTTCTCCTCTCGACCTCCATCAACATCGAGGCTATATCGCTTGGTAGTATCTCTATCAAGCCTAGCGCTTTAACCCTAACACCCCTCCTAAGCAGTTCTCCCTCTCTAAGCTCCTTCTCCAAGTATCTCTTGAGTATTCTAAGCACCGCCTCCACCTCTTCTGGTTTACGCTTCTTAAGGTTCTCAGTAGAGAGTACGTATAGAGTCACAGTTTTAACACCGATGTCATAGCACCACTTCAAGAGCTCCTCA
>QMSI01000159.1 GCA_003649615.1 Thermoprotei archaeon
AGGAGTTTTTGGAGGATATTCGTGCTTGGGATGACTGGATATGGTCATCACGCATTCGCAAGTTAAAGGCGGGTTAAAGGGGGTGTTTTGCAGTGTCCAAGAGAGAACGAGAGGTATTGGAAGCGTTGCGTGAATTGGGTGTGTGGTCGCATCGTAAGCGTAAAGAGTTAGCGGGCATTCTCCTTCACCACGACCCTCCGCACATAAAGCGGGTGTATTTAGGGGGTTTTCTGCTCTATGCTCTTGGCATGAGTGTGGAGGAAGCAACGAACTTTATAGAGCGTTATAGTGTGTGGTATGATTACCGTCGTGAGACAACACTTCGCAACTTAAGGGGCATTCACAAGCGTAAGGGTTCTTCTAACGGTCCTAAATCTGACGGTTCTAAATCAAGCGGTCTTACTTTCAACAAATCCGAAGTGTTGAGGGGTTATGAGCGGGATTTAGAGGAGGTAGGGACTGTGATATGGCGACCTATACTTGCTGGGAATGGCTACCCTATTGGTTGGGAGAAGATAATTTTACTTGGCTAACGCCGTAAGGCGTTAAGCGAGTGCTTCGCACTCGCTTTGCTCTGTCCTCGCCCTTTTGTTCTTTTTTCTGAAATTAAGGTGTGAGCGAGGGGGTGTTCCTTCTGCAATATAGGCATGTTTGCTCACAGTCTTGCGTATATAGGCATAGTTGTCAGTTCTCGCTTACTGCTTGCTTTTCAAGGGTTTCATAATCCGCAAACCTTTTAAAGCGGGAGTGTGTATTTCATAAGAAGTGTAAGAAGGGAGGTGGTGATGCATGAGTGAAGGGGAAGGGAATGTATGGACTTCCCGCATAGGAAAGGACTATGCTGTGCGAATACCGAAAGTGGTTCGTGAGAAGTATAAACTCAAACCCGAAGATGTCATGATTTGGCGGTTGCGAGAGGATGGGGTATTGGAAGTGGAGTTTTACGGCATTCGGAGATTTCGCAAATCTGCTGGCAAGGAAGAATGATTTGAGGGATATATTAGGTGCGATATGATTAGGTGCTGGTTTTGCGGTAGGTGGTTCAAATCTCGTCAAGCACTGCGAGCTCACCTTCGCTTTTGCCGTGTTCGCAAGGAAGAAGGGGTTTTCTACTATGGGCCGTATGCGTGGGAGGGTAAGCGATAATTATTTATAATGCCTCCATTACACGCAATATATGGGAGCATGTTCGTTATGCGAGGTGTGGGGGATGGTGGAAAGCGAGAAGGAGAGCGGAGATAAGAGGAGGAAGCGTCGTCAAGTCTGTATCACGCTACCTTGCGAGCTCGTTGATGAGCTCAGTGATGTCTGTTCTACTTTGGGTTTGGATTTGTCAAGAGGCGTTGAGTTATGCATGCGATACGGGGACAGTGGCTTTGCTCTGCTTAAAAAGACGGCTCAAAGGCTCAAGGAACTTGAGGAGGAGCGGGTTTTCGGTGTGGTTGAGGGTGGTGAAAGTCAAGAAGAGGAGGAAGAAGAAGGAGGTGATGAATAATGGCGGAGGAGCTCCCAAGATGTCCGTTGAACCGCAAGTGGCTTCTGGGCATGTATAAGGTTTTGGGTCGTGAGATTTTCATGGGGAGCAAACTGGCTCGTTACTACCCGTGCATAGAGGAAGAAGTGGAGAAATTAGAGAAGCATGAATAGTTTTTGTAAGGGTTTGTGCGAGAAATTGCGGGAACAAGTGCAAGGACATGTCTGAGTGTGTAAAAGGCATGAGTGTAGGGTCTCAAAATCTTTCAAAAAGTGCAAATGAGGGGTTCAAAAAAGTTGCGTTTCCACTGGAATGCATGTTTTAGCGATAAGTTTATATAGCAAGGGTTCAGAGGGATTTAGGAAATGCCACACCCCTTTGTCCCTCCGAACCCCCGCATTAGAATGTTGGTCTTCCATGATTATTTAACCCTATTGCTTTCTTTCGGTTGAGTTTCTGCAGGGGTGTGGCTGGAAGTGAGGAGGCGGGCTGTGCGGGGGGGTCCGCCTCCGAACCTTCTAAAAGTTCTTGTCGTGTCAAAGGACAGCGTAAGGGTCTTTCATCGTTTGAGGCGTATATTGGGCGTTACAAGCGACGCAAGCGAATTGAGCGTAAGAAGAGGCGTAAGCGTGAGAAATTAGAGGAGCAAAGGTTTCTTTCGGAGTTTGGGATTTATTTGGATGCTCTTGCGGAAGGGGAGATTTCACGGGAATTAGCAGAGGAGTTCAAAGAGCAATATTCGCTTTGTGCTTCAGAGGAATTTTATCCGATTGTGCTTCGTCGTCCTTTGCGGAGCAATCCTTTCAAGGATGCTGCTCTTGCCTCTCTTGAGAGATTTCTTGCGGAGCATGACAAGGGAGTTTCCCATAATACTGGACTTCCCTATAAGAATATTTGGACACGCAATTTCCGCCTTGAAGAAGAACCTCCTCATCACTTCTGGTGGGAGGGTAAGAAATATATAGAGAGCATAAAGCCGTATTTTGAGGCGTATTTAGAATTCACGGAGAGGCATGTTTTAGTGTTTGAGCATAAGGAGACGGGGGAGCGTAAGGTTTTACCATACACGACACGCTTTCACTGGTGGTATAAGCGTAAGGTGAAGGAGCAACTTGAAGGAGTTTATTTCCCTTATGGAACGCTTTTAACCAAAACAACGGACTTAAAGCGATATCCCGACCCTATTTCAGCGGTAAAGGAGTTAAAGAGG
>QMSI01000160.1 GCA_003649615.1 Thermoprotei archaeon
CCCTGCTCGTGAGTTCCCTGACCCTGGTGGCTACCGACAGCTTAGACACTGTCACCCTAATCCTAGCCTTCCCAGGATGCCTAAGTTCATCGCCTGGATACCTAGCTACTACGTCGTATCTTCCCGGGGCTTTGAACGACACTTTAAATACGCACGCCCCCCTTTCATCCGTAGTTCTATTCCCGAGTTCGGTGTTGCCCGCCGTCAGGAATAGGGTTATACCGCTTATGGGGCTCCCATTCATGTACCTAGCTACAACTGTCACCGAGCACTCCTCGTCTACGAAGAACACTCTGGGGGAGGATATAGTAAGCCTCACGCTCAGCTTGTGGACATCGACACTTATTCTCCCCCTGGCGGACTCGTGCTCCTCGTCCCCCTCGAACGCCACTTCGTACGTGTAGGTGCCAGGCGTGGGCTCTACCACTATGAACACGGCCTTACCTTTGCTGTCCGTAGCTTTAGTCTCTAGTTCTTCTCCATCTTTGTAGAGGGTTAAAGCCCTACCTTGTAGTGAAGAGCCTCCTTCTTCGGTTAGTACGGCCTCGATTGAAAACGGTATTGTGGCGTTAGTCTGCCCCCTCAAGGATAGGGATATAGTTGTGGGTATAAGCTTGACCTCAACGCTTATGACGGGACTAACAGCCTCGGCGTATTTCTCATCCCCCGGGAACCTAGCCCTGTAATACACTATGCTCGGCTCCTCCTCCGATACCTGGAGAGAAGCCTTACCCTCACTGTTCGTCTCGCCTCTACCTACTTCCTCCCAGGTAACGCCGTCCTCGCTCCTCTCAAATATTATGGTCTTGCCGGGTATTGGCTCTCCTCCCCTGGTTAGGGTCGCTGTCAACGTGAAGCCTTTATTTACGTAGACTATTCTCGGCCCCGTTAATGCGCATATAGGCTTAGCCTTTACGAGTATGTCCACGTAATTGCTCTCGGCGCTAGTATAGTACTCGTTCCCCTCGTACACGGCTCTGATTCTAAGTACGCCGGCGGTTAGAGCCCTAACGGTTATAATCGCGTAGCCGCTACTATCCGTAACCCCAGTGTCCAGGTCTACCCATGAAGTCCCCGTCCACTGCTGGAAGACTACCTCCTGCTCAGGTATCCCCCTCTCAGCCGCGTATAGCCTGGCCGTTAGGTCGAAGTACTCGCCCTCCTCCACCTCTTCCGGAGTCTTTAGGTTTAGGGAGACGTTGAGCTTAGTCTCGAAGTAAGCTACTCCGAAGTATAGGGGCGTTTCAGACCCGGGATAACGGGCTACCGACAAGAAACCAGTACTGTACTGCAGATACGTAAAACTAAAGGCAGTTTCTCCGCTTGCGTTAGTATACCCCGAGTACGAGCCTATTGTGGTGCCAGTCGGCCTATCTATTAGCTTAAAGTCTACCAAGGCATCTTCTAACGGCACCCCATCTAACGATACCTTTACTACACCCTCAAAGTTCTCCCCCGGGTTGCCCTCAGGCGGGTTATCCATCCCCCTATCTAGGCTACGGACTATCATGCTCTCGATGATATTCGGGGCCTCCATGTAGAGCTCCATCGAGTCAACGTCCATGTCTACGTAAAAATCCACTAGCTTGTAGTCTCCCGATGTCGCTTCGGAGCGGGGGTAAACCGCTACTCTCTCTCCACCCAACACCAAGGTTAGGTTTATGACTTCCGCGTGGCTGGGTACGACCCACTCCACGTTCCTAATAGCCTTGGTCTCCTGAAACTGGTAGGAATATATCAGTACTACCCGCCCATTCTCGCCTATCACAGCCATTCCCTGCCCGCCATCGCAGAACACGACCAGAGAGCCCTCTATGTAGCTGCGGAATACACAGGGCGGCTTGATAACTCTTACTTTGACGTTCCTGAGGGGCATCAAGTACTCGCTAACGTTCAATTGGGCGATACCTGAGGAGTCGGCCAGCGCGCTCGCTAAGACTTCTCCCCCACTTACCAGCTGTACGGCCGCGTAGGGCGGTAGGTTTGAGACCTTGACTATCGGGGACTCGTACACGTAAACGTAGTCGCAGGCCATTTTAGTGTCCGTGGTCGCTAGCCTGTACCACACCGGGTAGGGGGAAGATACTAGCACCGACTGGTCTCTGACTACTACCCACCACTCCCCACCTTCAAGCTTAACGTACGCGTCGTACTTAGCCCAGCCGCTAGACTCCTTGTAGTATATCCTGAGGTAGAACACTTCCTCCACAGGTACTTCTCCGGGCAGTGTGATGACCGTGTGGGGAGGATTGTAGCCAGCGGTCGTAGTCCCCGTCTTTACGGCTACCGATGCGGCCGTCTTAGGGGATGTGAAGGGGTCTTGAGTATCTCCTGGGTCAAAAGTCAAGCCTTGAGTTATTAGTCCGTAGCCATCAGCCTTTAAGCGGGCCTCGAACACCGCGTATTTGAACTCGTACGCGTACTGGATTATAGCTGGGTTCGGAGGAGTTGTCGGCGTACCTACGAGCCAGCCGTTATCTAGCTCCCACGTCCCGGAAATGGGGGTCCAATGGCTGAGCGCTCCTTCAAAGTCATCCACTAATATGTAACCTGACCTAGCCCTTTTAATAGTACTACCCGAGAGGTAGTACGTGTCTCCTCCCCATACTTCATCGAAGAGTCTTTCTAC
>QMSI01000161.1 GCA_003649615.1 Thermoprotei archaeon
ATCCCCTCCAGATGATAATGGCCAGGGCGCCCAAGCACGGTTACGAAGCCATGATAAAGAGGTACAAGGAGCTATGGGGCCTGGACAAGCCCGTCCATGTTCAGTATGGCATCTACATCTGGAGGATGTTGACCTGGCCCTTCTACGTGGCCTTCCTGGGCGATTACAGCGCCATAGGGGAGAGCACCGTGCTGGCCTTCGGCAGGCCTATAGCTAGCATGATAGCCGAGAGGGTAGGCTGGACGTTCCTCCTCTTCGGCACCGCCTCAGCCATAACTATGACCTTAGGCATAATCCTGGGCCTCTACGCAGCCAGAAGGAGGGGTAGCCTCTTCGACAGAGGCATCATCTTCAGCGGCCTAGTGGGGTACTCCTTCGCATCCTGGTGGGTGGGCATGGTGCTGATATACATCTTCGCCTACCTGATACCCGTCCTCCCGCCGGGCGGTTACCACAGCGTCCCACCGCCTAAGGAGCCCCTTGACTTCGCCCTCGATGTGGCCTACCACATGGTGCTGCCTGTGTCCTCCATAGTCCTAGTGGCTTTTGGTGGCTGGGCGCTAGTGGTCAGGAACATACTGATAGATGTCTTCACGGAGGACTACATACTGGTGGCCAGGGCCAAGGGCCTGCCCGAGAGGACCATAGTGTTCAAACATGCCCTGAGGAGCGCTGCTCCCCCGATAGTCACTATGGTGGGCCTATCCGTCCCCTTCATATTCCTAGGAGGCGTCATAACGGAGACCGTGTTCTCCTGGCCGGGCATAGGCATGCTCTACTGGAGCGCCATAAACGCCAGGGACTTCCCGATCTTGGAGGCCTTGCTCTACATCTGCGCCCTATTCTTCGTGCTCACCATGGTCCTGGTGGACCTCATATATGGCTTCCTGGACCCAAGGATCAGAGTGGGCGCTAGGATAGGAGGGTGAAGGCCCATGAGCTTCCTGTGGAGGAAGGAGAAGAGGAGAATACTGAAGAGGAAGATCGTCGGGTTCTGGAGCGAGTACTCCAGGAGCAAGACCGGCATGGCTGGCCTCATCATCCTGCTCGTGTTCGTGGCAGTAGCCTGCGCCAGGCCCTGGCTGACGGCGGCGGACCCCCGGGAGACCTTCGTGTCGGGCAAGTACGCTGCACCAACTTGGTCGGCTGAAGGGGCGCCCAAGAACTTCTACGTGGATAACGATCACTACGTGAGGGAGAGCAGGTACGTCTACCACATAAACCTCACCTTCAATTACCCATATAGCGAGCCCCCCGATTCCTTCGTCGTAACCATCGAGCTTGAGGGCGAGCTTAGGGAGCCCTTCAGCGAGGATAACCCCGGCTCCCTTAAGATATGGTTAATCAGGCCAGATGGCAGAGAGCTCCTCATCCACAGCGATGAGGTCAGGGGCGAAGGCACCTGTCAGATCTATAGCGCCGACCTGAAGGACGAGGTTGACGTGATTAAGCTGGCCTCCGAGATGGGCATAGAGAACCCCGAGCTGCTGATAGTAGAGCACGTCATCTTCGGTGATGTAGAGAACGCCGGTAGCACGCTCAAGGGCACTTACACCATCTCCGTGACGGTGATAGGCGGCCTGCGCCCAACCCGCATATCTGCTTACTTCAGGGGCAGGGCTTACGGCGTGCTGGGCACCGATTGGCTGGGCAGGGACGTGTGGAGCCAGCTGCTCGAGGGCGTTATCTGGGCTCTCTACATAGGCATACTGTCCTCTGTGCTGAGCGTGGCCATAGGCATTGTGTATGGACTCGTGAGCGGCTACATAGGCGGTAGGGTGGACGAGCTCATGATGCGTGTGACGGACATACTGATAGCCATACCCAAGCTGCCCATGTTCATCTGCTTAGCCGTGCTGGTGGGCAGGCCCATGTTGGAGTTCACCATCATGATAATAGCCGCCTTCGGCTGGATGGGCTTGGCCAAGGTAGCCAGGAGCATGGTGCTCTCCCTGAGGGAGCGTGCCTTCGTGGAGGTGGCCAGGGCCATAGGTGCCGGTCATAAGAGGATCATGTTCAAGCACATAATGCCTCACCTGTTCCCGCTGGCCTTCGCCAACCTGGCCCTCAGCGTCCCAGACGCCATTCTGACAGAGGCAGCCCTGAGCTTCCTAGGCCTGAGCGACCCCTGGAGGATAACCTGGGGCAGGATGCTCCACGAAGCCCAGAGCGGTGCTGCCCTAGCAGCTGGGGCCTGGTGGTGCGTGATACCGCCTGGCCTGTGCATAGCCATGCTCTCGATGAGCTTTATCTTCATAGGCCACGCCATAGACGAGATACTGAACCCGAGGCTCAGGAGGAGGAGATAAACAAGCCAGCTTAACGTATTTTATGGCAAGCCACCCACCGGCCCTTCTCTACCTCCACCATCTCCGGCTCCTTGCGCTTGCACTCCTCATCAGCGTAGATGCACCTGGGCCAGAACCTGCACCCGGACGGCAAGCTTATGGGGCTCGGGACCCTGCCCTTTATCGGTATTTCTCCTATCCTCACGCTGGGATCGGGATCTGGTACGGCCGAGATAAGGGCCCTAGCATAGGGATGCATGGGCTCATCTACGACCTTCTCCGTGGGCCCCAGCTCCACTATCTTGCCCAGGTACATGATGGCCAGCCTATCGCACA
>QMSI01000162.1 GCA_003649615.1 Thermoprotei archaeon
GTCATCAGCCTCCTCTTGTTCAGGCTCAATGGCGGTCCGCTCGGCGGAGACCCGAGACCTACGCTCGCGCTTCTGAAGGAGCTCAACGTGCCCGTCTTCTGCCCGGCTCCGATGTACATGAGGGAGGTTGCGAGCTGGGAGCGGTCGCCGACCGGGCTCTCCCCGATCGAAATCATATGTGCGGTGGTCTGGCCGGAGCTTGATGGTTGCGTCGAGCCCATTCCCTGCTGCGGGCTGAAAAGCGAGGAGCTTGAGGGCGTCGTCGTGAAGGACACGCTCCCCATCGAAGACCGAATTAAAAGGGTCGTTGCGAGGGTCGGAAACTGGATTTCGCTGAAAACGAAGAGGAATGAGGAGAAGCGGCTCGCAATAGTCCTTTACGACTATCCCCCGGGGGAGGCGAACATCGGGAGCGCCGCCTACCTAGACACTTTCGAGAGCGTGAAAAGGCTCTTAGAAAGGCTGAAAGCGGAAGGTTATGTCGTCGAAATTCCAGAGAGCTTAAAGGAGCTTTTTGAGGGCTTTGCGGTGGTCAATTCCGGGAGGTGGCTGGATGCGAGGAGGACGCTGAGGAACTGCCCGAGCGTCGAGCTTCAGGAGTACCGCAGGTGGTTCGAGGAGCTGCCTGAGGAGTTGAGGAGGGACGTCGTCGAGAGCTGGGGACCCCCGCCGGGGAACGTGATGGTCGAGGGCGGTCGCATTCTCATCCCCGGGGTCTGGCTGGGGAACGTCTTCGTTTGCCTCCAACCTTCCAGAGGCGTTCATGAGAGCCCCGAGAAGGCGTACCACGACAAGAAGCTCCCGCCGCACCACCAGTACATCGCATTCTACAAATACCTGCAAAGAGAGGTGGATGCGGTCATCCACGTCGGGACGCACGGCACACTCGAATTCCAGAAGGGTAAGGAGGTGGGGCTGAGCTCGAAATGTTTCCCGGATGTCCTGATCGGGAACCTGCCGCACGTCTATATCTATCACGTGCTGAACACTTCCGAAGGCTCGATTGCGAAGCGTCGCAGCTACGCCACGCTCGTGAGCTACAACTCGCCGCCGTACACGACCTCCGACCTCTACGGCGACCTCCTCGAGCTTGAAGACATGATCAACGAGTTTCACGAGGCAAGCGTTCAAGACCCGAGGAGGGTGGAGGCGCTCCGCCGTAAAATCATGGAGAAAGCCGAGAGTCTTCATTTGGACGGGGAAAGCGTCGAGGAAATCCATGATGAACTCATCGAGCTGAAGCGGAGCGTCATCCCCAAAGGCTTGCACGTTCTCGGCGAGAGGTACTCCGAGGAGGAGCTTGTGGACTTCGTCCGGCTCCTTCTCCGTTACGATAGAAGCGACCTGAAATCGCTGAACAGAATACTTGCGGAAAATAAAGGGCTGAACTACGATGAACTTCTCAAACACCCCGGTAAGCATGCTAGGACTCTTGAGGAAATTGAGAAAGAGGCGGAAGAGCTCGTGAAGACGCTCCTCCTCGAAGGGGTAGGTAGAGCCGTGAAGAGGAGCGGCGTTTCGAGATCTCTGAGGGCGGAGCTGAGGAGAACGCTCGAGTTCGGGCTCTCTGCCGCGAGGAAGTTTCAAAAGAACGACGCAGAATTGGAGAATGTTGTTAGAGCTCTGAGCTGTGAGTTTGTCGAGCCGGGACCGGGCGGAGACGTACTTCGGAATCCGGAGGCGCTACCAACCGGTCGCAATATCTATCAGTTCGACCCAAATTTGATACCGACGCAGACCGCCTGCGAGCGTGGCGCCGAGATTGCGGAGAACACGATAAGGCACTTCTTGGAAAAGCATGGAAGGTATCCTGAGGGCGTGGGCGTCGTCCTCTGGGGCTTTGAGACGACGAAGACCGGCGGGGAGACCATTGGACAAATTTTGCACTACCTCGGCGTGAGGCTGAAGCGGAGAGGGGCTTGGGGCGTCGAGCTTGAGGTCGTCCCGCTGGAGGAGCTCCGCCGCCCGAGGATCGACGTGCTCGTTAACATCTGCGGCTTCTTCAGGGACATGTTCCCGAACGTCCTCCAGCTTCTGAGCAGGGCGTTCGAGCTTGTTGCGTCCCTCGACGAACCCCCCGACAGGAATTTCGTGAGAAAGCACGCTCTGGAAGCTAGGGAGGTGTTGAGGGAGTCGTCTCCCGAGGCTGAAGCCGAAATATCTGAAGAGCGTTTCTGGCGGCTCGCCTCTGCGAGGATTTTCGGTCCGGACGCTGGCGAGTACGGGACGAGGGTGACGACGCTCATCGAAACCTCGAACTGGGAGGAGGAGAGGCAGCTCGCAGAGGCGTACATCAGCTCGATGAGCCACGTTTATGCGGAGAACGTGCACGCCGAGAGGGCTGACGCCCTCTACAGAAAGCTGCTCTCTACCGTCGAGCTCGTCTCGCAGATCAGAGACTCCCATGACTACGAGATAACCGACTTGGACCACTATTACGAGTTCTTCGGCGGCTTGTCGAAGGCTGTAGAGACCGTCGGCGGGAGGAAGCCGGAGATGCTGATCACAGACACCACGAAGGAAGTTTTAAGGACGGAGGAGGTTTCAAGGGTCATAAGACGGGGCGTCAGGGCGAGGCTGCTGAACCCGAAGTGGATCGACGAGATGCTGAA
>QMSI01000163.1 GCA_003649615.1 Thermoprotei archaeon
ATATAAAACTCAGACCATCCCATTTTTATACGTAGGCGCGCTTTAACGCTATGTGAGCGTTAAACGTAGGGTGAGGTCGAGGGCGGATATCGCTGTTTTAACCTCTCCGCTACTCCTGATAGTGACTTATAGGTTGCTCCTCGACGCCTTAGTTAACTTAACAAGCTACGCGTGGATAGTTTGTAACGCTCTCTACTACCTCCTGTGCTTACTACTCGTCGTACTACTGGGCGGAGCCCCTCTTAACGCTATACTGAACTCCTTTAAACCGAGAATTACAACTAATAGAAAGGGTAAGGTAGTAACTCTCGCTATAGCAGCCTTCTTTGTCTTTATAGGGGCTTCGAGCCTTGCAAGCAACAGTGACTTAATACTACGATACCTGCCTCAGATAGCCCTGTTCATGGCGGTCAACCCGTTCTTCGAAGAGTTGTACTGGCGGGGGCTTCTATTCGGAAAATTCAGGGAAAGGTGGCTGGCGTCCGCCGCTTATTCGTCCGTAATGTTCGGACTATTCCACTACTTAGCGCTCCAACCATTAATGCCTCACCTGTTAACCCCCCACGCACTAGTAGTCATAACAGTCTTCGGCTTCCTCTGGGCAGTACTCTACCACCTCTCCGAGACGTTACTCGCCCCCTACATCTGCCACTCCATATCAGACATAGTAGGCTACCTGGCCATGAGCGGCCTGCCAGTAAGAATTGCATAGATTGGGCAGGAAAATGGACATCCCTTGTTGGAGCATTTAAGTAACTTATTCATCCCTTTCACTGCAGAATTTTCGGGAACACTATAAAAGGTGTTTCAGACTATGCATATGAATTCTAGCACGTAAAGTCATCACAAAAAACATCAGTGACCAGAAACGCGCTCACCGGTCGCTCGGGGAGTTCATTCATCATCTGTGTAGTTGTCGGGGTGGGTGGCTATATTCTTTTAGATTCGGTGGTTTCAAAGATTCCTATTAAGGTGGGTTTAGCGGGTTTAATTGGGGATTGGGTGTGGAGGTGCTTGGCTACGTTGTCGGCGAGACTACTGTGAGTAGGGCTGTCTTCGTGTCTAAGTCTACGCCTAGGAGGGGCCAGTACGTCGAGCTTTTCTACGATGGTAAGAACGTGTTGGGGATGGTTCAGGGGCTGATTCACGGCAGCGTGTCTCTGACTGAGGATATACACGACGCGTCCGTGGTGGAGAAGATAAAGTCTCTCGAGAAGGGGGCTGACAGGTACCTTAAAGGAGTTGTAACAATACTGGGCGACGTCGAGACCCTGAGGGTGCCAGACGTCCCCCCGCCGCCGGGTACCGAGGTGTACAGGGCTAGGCGTTCCACCCTCTCTAAGATATTCGGGGAGGATCTCGGGAGGACTGGGAGGGGGGTTAGGCTTGGCGTGTTGATATCCGACTCCTCCGTCCCCGTGTACCTAGACGTTAATAGGATGGTTTCTAGGCACCTGGCGATTCTGGCAGTTACGGGTGCGGGGAAGTCTAACACCGTGGCTGTCCTCGCTGAGAGGATTGTGGGGATAGGTGGCTGCGTGGTTATATGTGACATGCACTCCGAGTACGCCGACCTCTCTTTCTCCAACGGGGGTAAGGTGCACTTCCTGGCCCCCCGTATGAACCCGGTCAATATGTCCGTGGCCGAGATGTTGAGGCTGTTACGGATAGACAGGGGGGCGCATAAACAGGAGAGGTACTTCAGGAAGGCGTGGAGAGAGGCACTGGACGCTTTTAGAAGTAGTGGGAGCGGAGAGCTACTGGAGCTGGTCAGGAGGAACTTGGAGAGAATGCTGGATGAGGCTCCTCGGGGGGATAGGGGTAGTATTCAGGGTGTTATCAACAAGATAGAGGACTTCGTCGATAGGTACGGCGACTTGATAGACTACGGGCTCCCGGACGTGGTGGAGCAGCTGAGGCCGCGAGCGGCCAACGTCTTGGATTTGGGGTCTCTGGACGAGGAGGCCGCCGACGCCGTCGTCAGCCATTACTTGAGAAGGATTCTCCAGGCGCGTAAGGATAAGGCTAGGACTGGGGTAGGGTTGGACTTCCCTGTCTTCGTGTTCCTTGAGGAGGCTCACATACTGGCTCCTAAGGATAGGCAGACTTTGTCTAAGTACTGGATTGGTAGGATAGCTAGGGAGGGTAGGAAGTTCGGGGTTGGCATGTGCCTTGTGAGTCAGAGGCCTAAAGCTCTAGACCCCGACTCCCTCTCTCAGACCAATAATAAGATTATATTGAGATTAGTGGAGCCAAGCGACTTAAGGTACGTCCAGCAGGCCTCCGAGTTGTTGAGCGAGGACTTACTGCAGCAACTACCCTCTCTCAACGTCGGGGAGGCCGTAGTTCTAGGTTTGATGGTGAAGGTTCCAGCACTGGTGAGAATAGACGGGTTCGCGGGGCATAAGGGAGGAGGAGACCCAGACATAGTCTCGGAGTGGAGAGAGGGCGGGGTCGTGGAGGGGGGAGACGAGGACTTGTTGGAGGTGTAGCACATGTTGATAGCCCACGTATCGGACACCCACCTAGGCTATGCCCAGTACGGCCTAGAGGAAAGAGAGAACGACTTCATGAGCGTCTTCAGGGAGGCCGTGGAGAAG
>QMSI01000164.1 GCA_003649615.1 Thermoprotei archaeon
AGCTAAGGCTCACATATGCCTTGAGTATAGGCATTATTAAAGGGATATGGATGGAGGCTAAGCCGCTCACCCTGGTTTACAGCGGTGAGCTTGGTCCTCCTCTTCATAGGCGGAGCTTGAATGCTAGCTTGCTTCATGGTCGCCTACCCTCTCTGGGAGGCTAAAACGCTTAGAGAAGCCTTAATAGCTACAGCTGTGAACATCCTCTTCGCCGCCTCCATAATCCTGTACGCGGCGACAGCCACCGTGTTCCTAGTGCCCAGCCATGTAGATTAAGCTACGCGCAGTCTAATAAGTTATCGCTTATCTCCAGAAAGAGATATATCTAGTTCTGGATATATCTGAGGCGCTATGGGCTTCAAGGTGGTCTTAACCGCCGATAGAACCTTGATGAGCGACTACTTTGGCGGGCTCTTCCTAGGCTTCATGACCACCGCCCCTAAGAAAGGGTTCCCGCTGCTACATCCCTCGATTCTCTTCAACTTCATAGCCAAGCCCGTGCCGTCCGATAAAGAGGGGAGGGCCCTACTAGCCCCCCACGGCCTAAGGAGGGTGGAGGCTACGCTCGTAGAGGCTGGCGTAGTTAAGAGGGAAGAGGTCGCCGTAGCTACCCCCGACTCGCTGCCCAAGGTTATAGGCTCAGAGACCAAGGTAATAGGGGTCTCCACCAACGACCCGCTTGGGCTTGGGCCTTCATCCTCCACGCTGGCAGGGCCCTACGGGGTGATCCATGAGGAGCCCATGTCTGCCTGGAAGTTTAGGGAGCTCTTAACCTCCAGGTCCATCCAGGAGGAGAGGAGGAGAGGAGCTAAAGTGGTCGTCGGGGGGCCTGGGGCCTGGCAGCTGAGCTTAAAGGACATGGCCGCCCTAGGCATAGACGTAGTGGTTGACGGGGAGGCGGAGCTCGTAGCGCCTAGGGTGTTCCGGGGCCTAATGGATGGCTCCCTTAAGACGCCATGCATAGTGAAGGTGCCGCCCAGTGAGACTCCGACTCCGAGACAGATACCTAGGCTTCTAGGGGCTACAGTAGGAGGGCTCGTAGAGGCGTCTAGGGGGTGTGGGCGTGGATGTAAATTCTGCTTACCCACGCTGAGGAGGCTCCGCCACAGGCCTCTAGACGATATCTTAGCCGACGTTGAGGTGAACGTCAGGTTCGGCAAACGCACGATATGCCTTCACGCCGAGGACGCCCTGAGGTATGGCGGCACAGCCCTAGAGGTCAAGGCGGACAAGGTGGTGGAGCTCTTCAAGAAGGTGCTGGGCGTACCTGGAGTTGAGAACGTAGGCATCAGCCACGCAGCCCTCTCCTCGATAGCGAGCCACCCTAAGCTAGTCGAGGAGTTAAGTGAGCTCCTGGGGCTGACGAAGACCAGGTGGATGGGCTACCAGACGGGCATTGAGACCGGCAGCCCTAGGCTTATGGAAAGGCACATGTACATGAAGCCCTACCCGTTTAAGCCCAAGGACTGGCCCGAGGTGGTTGAACAGTCCTTCGCTATAAGCGTCGACAACAACTGGATACCCTGCGCCACCTTAATAATCAACCTACCCGGAGAGACCGCCGACGACGTGATGGATACCGTCGAGCTCGTGGAGCGCTTAAAGCCCTACAAGAGCTTCATAGTCCCCCTCCTCTACGTGCCTCCCCCAGGGTCGAAGGACCATAAAGCGATGAGGATGCTGGAGGACGCTGGTCCCCACCACTGGGAGCTGTATAGGGTGGTGTTGGAGCATAACCTTAAGTGGCTGGTGGAGCTAGCCGACGACTACTCCAGTTACCTAGGTCCGCTCGCAGGAGCCTTTATCAGGTGGCTGGCGAGGGCTATCAAGGTTTACGTGTCGCGGAAAGCGGCTAAAGCCTTTAAACGGAGGCTAGCTATTACTCAAACCGCACAAGTAGGGGGTTTAATTGTTCGAGGAGGAGCTCCTTAAGCCCCTCTCTAGAAGCCTCGTTAAGCCCATTATACTAGGGCTCTTAGAGAAAGGGGAGCGCCACGGCTATAGCTTAATGTCGGAGATTAAGCGCCTGACCGGTAGGAGCGTAGGGCCTGGCCTGCTTTACCCCGCCCTCAAGGAGCTTGAGCTGAAGGGCTACGTTAAGGGGAAGTGGCTTAGCAGGGGTCGTAGGAAGATCAAGGAGTACTCGATGACTGAGCAGGGCAGGGCTATACTTAAGAGGTTTAAGGAGTACCTCTCAGCCCTCCTCCAAGAGCTGTCATCCTAAGCTTAGGACTATCTTAGCGAGCCTAACCTTATCCTCTAGACTCTTCATCAACGTAGGAGCCGTGACCACCCCGATGCTTAACCCTTCAATCCTAGGCTTGAGAGTAGCGTCCACCTCGTCTATGATCATCACGTCCAGGAAATCCCTATACAGCTCTTAGAGCTTGGACAGTAGATCAGGTATTTACAGGCTCCGCAACCTCTACATTTCTCCTCGTCGACGACTAGTCTGTACATTTAGGAGGAGAGGAGCCTGAACCTGGATAAAGCTTAGCTTTGAAGCGGAGAAGCCAAGGAGCCTTACTCAAAGTCCAGGTGGCGTGAGCTTCGTCTACGCCTTCATGCTTCATCACGCACTCCTTGACG
>QMSI01000165.1 GCA_003649615.1 Thermoprotei archaeon
ACTTCGTATAGCGGCCAAGCTTTACAGTCAACAGCTAACCTAGCCAGCTCCACGGTCTTGGACTCCCTGAAGCCCCAGCCGACAGGGCATGGACAGAGCACTTGGATATATTTTGGCCCCCTTATCTGGGACGCCTTCAACACCTTATTGATGTAGTCCAAAGGGTAGCCTACGGAGGCTGTGGCCACGTAGGGTGCCTTGTGGTCAGCGATTATCAACGGAAGGTTCTTTCTATTCTGAGGCTTACCTCTAAGCGCCGGTCCGACAGGCGTAGTCGTAGTGGAGGCTCCTCTAGGCGTAGTACCGCTTCGTTGCCCACCTGTGTTCATGTAGGCCTCGTTGTCTAGACATATGTAGATGACGTCGTGGCCCCTCTCCACCATGGAGGAGAGGGACTGAAAGCCGATGTCAGCGGTGCCTCCATCCCCAACAAACGCTACTACGTTAATCCCTTTAAGCTTCCCCTTCGCGCTTAACGCAGCTTCTACGCCTGACGCTAACGCTCCGCCACCAGCAAAAGGCCCCACTAAGAGAGGTACGGCGCAGGCACCCATCATCAATGAGGCTGAGGCGCAGCCTGGAACCGTGACCGCGATGGTGTTCTTTCCAAGCACTTTAAGCGCCAGCCTCATGGCTAAGCTTTCACCACAGCCGGCGCACAGTATGTTGCCCGGCATGTAGTACTCTTCGTCAGGGAGGTCCTTCATGGTCAATCTCTTCAAGCCTTCCTCCTCCCGAACACCCATTCCACCTCTCGTTCAGCTTTTCCTGTTTCCTTAGCCTTCAAGGTCTTAGACACCATCTCTTCAAGCTCGCTTGGAGTCACGTCTCTACCCCCCATGCCTGTCAGGAAATCGAGGACTAGAGGTCTAAGGCCCGACGAGTATAGGGCTGAGCGAAGCTCATTGAACACGGCGCCCCCATAGCCACCAGGGGAGCAGTTACGCTCAATGATGCAGACCGCCTCTATGTTCTCGAGGGCCTTCAATAACCTCTCGCGCGGAAACGGCCTAAAGAACCTGAGGTTGATGAGCCCTATCTTGGCACCGCGCTCCCTGAAACGGTCAACTATGAGCCTAGAGGTTAAGGCGAGGTTGCCCATGGTTATCAAAGCCACCTCAGCGTCTTCACACCTATACAGGTTTAGGAGCCCGCCATAGCTTCTACCGAAACGCTTAGCGAAATCGGCGTCCACCTCCTCTATGACCTTCTTGGCGGCCTCCATAGCCTCGTCGTGTAGCTTCTTAAACCCAAGCCACCAGTCAGCCTCGACGAAGGTGGTTATTATCATGGGGTCGTCCACGTCCAGCTTATAGGGAGCCTCATAGGGCGGTAGGAAGGCGTCCACCTCTTCCTGGCTAGGTATCTGAACGCTGTCGTAGCAGTGCGAAACCACGAAGCCCTCGAAGCACACCATTATGGGGAGCATCACCCTTCTATCCTCGACTATCTTGTAGGCCTGTATTATCATGTCCAGGATCTCCTGACCCTTGCTACAGTATACTTGAACCCAGCCCGTGTCGCGCTGAGCGATGGCGTCGTCGTGCCCCGCCAGGATGGTCCAAGGAGCCCCCATGCTACGGTTGACCACAGCCATAACCACCGGCAGCCTATTGCCCGAGGCGAAGTATAGGCCTTCCTGCATGTAGGATAACCCTTGGGACGACGTAGCGGTGAAGGTCCTAGCTCCCGTCGCCGCCGCAGCCACGGTCGCCATCATGGCGCTGTGCTCCCCCTCAATGGGGATGTACTTCGACTCGAGCTCCCCGTTAGCTACGAACTCAGCTAGGTGCTCAACGATAGGGGTTTGAGGAGTAATAGGGTAGGCGCATATCACGTCAGGTTTACAGAGCTTAACGCCGTAGGCGGCAGCGGTATTCCCATCTATGAATACCGTGGACACTCAGCTCACCTCAAGACCATGGTTATCGCCTTGGTGGGACACTCATTAGCGCATATCCCACATCCCTTACACCTAGCGTAATCCACCGTGGGTCCCTCCTCGGTCATTCTTATCACACCGTCAGGACAGTAAAGCCAGCAAAACCTGCATTTATTGCACTTCGACAAGTCGATCTCAGGCCTACCATAGAGGTGCCATGGCGTCTCGAAAAACTTGGAGACCCCTGACTTTAACAGCGGTGTTGGGGGGAGATCCTCGAACACTTCATACCTAACCTTTAACTTATCGCTCAGCTTGTCCATACCTCCACCTCCTTATAGGCTCTTAGAGCAGCTTCTACGTTACGTGGAGCTATCTTGGAGGGTAGAACCTCCATTATCGCGGCTTCGAGGGCCTCAACACCTATGAGCTTCGAGAAGGCGGCAAAGGCGCCGCACATGGCTGTGTTAACTATGGGGGCGCCTAGTAGCTCCATAGCTATGTTGAGGGCGTCGACCAACGCCAGCCTCTTAGCGCCTAGAGGAGCAGCCTCCTCCTTGGACTTAGCGTTAACCAGGAAGCAGGTATCCTCCTTTACCCCTACCTTCACGGAGGGGTGAGTTATGAGCTTTGGATCGAAGATGAGCACGTAGTCAGGTGAATAGATGAAGGAGCGGTCAGTTACTTCACCCTCGCCTATGCGCA
>QMSI01000166.1 GCA_003649615.1 Thermoprotei archaeon
CCTTAATTTCCTCCCATATTTTTCTATTCTCCTCCCACAGCCTCTCTTGACCTTCCCTTAGCGCTCTAACCTCCTCCCATAGCCTTCCTTGCCCTTCGCGTAGTGCTCTAACCTCCTCCCATAGCTTCTCCTGACCTTCTCTTAAAGCCTTAATTTCCTCCCATATTTTTCTATTCTCCTCCCACAGCCTCTCTTGACCTTCCCTTAGCGCTCTAACCTCCTCCCATAGCTTCTCCTGACCCTCTCTTAAAGCCTTAATTTCCTCCCATATTTTTCTATTCTCCTCCCATAGCCTCTCTTGACCTTCCCTTAGCGCTCTAACCTCTTCCCATAGCTTCTTAACCTCTTCGAGTATTGCCGTCTGTGCCCTTTCAATTCTATCTAGGCCCAGGTAGCCTATGACGGCATACCTAAACTCCTTGTCTTTCTCAAGCAGTTCAAGCAGCTCCTTCTTCATGGAGGGCGGCATGAAGCCTATTCAACACCTCTGTGTTTAAGGTTTTTCGCTAGATATAAGCTTATGTAATAGGACTGCGTGGCCTTGTACGGTTAGACGGTGTTACCTAGCTATCTGTCCTAGGCGCTCCACGAGCCATGTTGTTCAAGGAGCCTTAAGCGCCGTTGCTCCATGTATGCTGAGGTTTTTGAGGGGGAATTCAACCATCGTACATAAAGAGGGTAGGGTCGTTAAGCGTGAAGTTGGTGGGGCCATCATGGAGCGTCTCTGCGAGGAAGCTACGTGCATCATAGTGTTTTCGGAAGAGTGCAAGGTTAAAGTGCTTAGCGCTTAAGGTAGGCCCGGTAACAAAAAAGTTTAGGGGGGCTGAGGCAGTACCAGCGCTATAAAGCTCCTCTCTATAAACGTGGATGACTACCTTAAAAGGCGGATTACGCTAAGGTAAGTGCATCCTACTTGAGAGGCTTCAAGGTGTCTGGAGAGAGCGAGGTGGAGATAGTAGGGATACGAGGTTGCGATTATTCTTTGAGGGCCTGCTTTAAGGGCTTCTTTAACACCTCCTATCAACATGGTACCTCCTCTGTATGGCTCTACGCCTAGCAAAGTAGCCATGGCAAGCTCTCTTAAGCCAAGACTGATCGAACACTTTGACTTCGCCGTTAGATGCGGCTACGGTCACTTTATGCTCATCAATATCTACTGTAACCTAGCCCTCGGGACCTAGGCTTAGACCTCTCCTTAGAGCCTTCCTATAGCTCTTCAGGATGGTGTATGCCACCTCTACAGCGCCTGGCACATACCATGAATGCCATGGATACCTAGACACAAGCTCGTGGTAGGCTAGCTTAGCGAGCTTTAACTTGGACATTTATGCTCGAGCCCGCTTAAATACGATAATTAGCCGCGTCCCTGAAGCCTATTAGAAGCTCAAGCGGAGGGTTGAAGGGAACCGTCACTGTCCTATAGGCCTCTAAATGCTCAATAAGCCAACAAGGTTAACAACCAGCTAGTTCTCTTCTTCGTCTCGGCCTTTGCCCCCTCGACCATATTCTACGTACGGGGCTATTTGTGGGATTACTCCTATTTCTAGGCAGTAAGACGCGTATACGGCTAGTTCGTTTGCCGTGGCTTCTAGGCCTAGGCTTAAACGTCTAGCTGCGGCTATGAGGAGGGTCGTGAAGGCTATTATGAAGGATGCCCCAAGCCTCACCTAGATACTCCTTAATCTTGTCTAGCTTTCCCTCAAGGCTTTGAATGCTAGCGTTTTGTTTGATCTAAGCATACTTGGCGTTGTGGTGTAGGGCTTTAAGTTAACCTTATGTGAGCGGCCAGTTTTAGCTATTAAGGGTTTTCCTGGTTGAGGGGTTTGATGGCTGCGCTGGTCTTCGTCCTGGCTTTAGCCTTAACGGTTACGTGTGCATGGGGGGTTGAGGATAGGGGGCTCTTTAGTGAGGAGCCTGTCTACATGGTTACTTTTACCGATAAGCTTCACTTCTGGCCTGACTGGGGTAGGTCGACTATCCCTGGGGGATCGGTGGAGTTCAGCGATGTCTTGGGGGCCTGGAAGGTTATCGTTCCAGCTAACCGTTCAGGTTTTGCTAGGATTTCTAAGGAGTTTGCTAAGGGGTATGTGGGGGTTAAGGTTACGAGCAGCTTTATTATGAACACGGGCCGTGGCTTTAACGCCTTCGAGCTCGTCGACACGGTTCACGGGGTGGCTGTAAGGGTTACGCCTAGCCACGTAGCTGTTTTAGGCCCAGGAGATGAAGTAATATCTCTCTATACGCTTAACAAGTCTTTGGGTGACCGCGTAGCGACCGTCACCGCGACCTTTATTCAAGGTAAAGAGGAGGTCGAGCTTTCTATACATAACGATAACTTAACCTTAAGCTTAAAGCTACCTGAAGGCTATACGGGAGACATTTTCGCCAGGGACTTCTGGATATACTACACAGCTACTAGGGATTACCCTGACCCTACAGACTTATCGGTGGCGGTCTACAACGTCAGCGTAACTCCTCAAACCCCTTTTCCCTATGTGGAGCCTGACGGCTTCTACTACGACATTTACCCTACTCAGGTTAACTTCCACGGCGTGACAGTCACGGCGCTCGACGCCTTCTGGTA
>QMSI01000167.1 GCA_003649615.1 Thermoprotei archaeon
AGTCAAACTTATCTACAGCCGTAGTACCTGTACCTACCTGAATACCGTAGCTGTCATCTCCCGCCGATGCGAGTCCATAGCTATTAGCAAAAACTATACTGGATATAGTAGGAGAGTTACCGTTTGTATCCTTAGGCATCCAAGGTGAGCCATCTCTAATACTCATGAACAAACGCATCCAGTTATCCAGTATGCTCTCTGCCTTTCCTCTCTTCCTATCTATTAGCTTTCCATTCTTATCATACACTTCTATTTCGTAATACGCCGTACCTACACCTACTCCTTTCATACCTTCACCTCCTCACCCAAATATAACAAATTCAGTTTCATAAATCCAGCCTCCCAATCTGGTATGTCTACTTGCTTTACCAAGCTCATCTGTCTGAGGTTCATAGACGTACATTACAACTTCATTTCCTTCTTTCACTGCTAATACGTTGTATGCGTGACGCCCTATGTATTCACCCGTATTGGCGTCTTTCACTTTACCTACTGCAATTCCCGCTGTATTCACCTCGTAAAACTCTGCACAGTGTGCACTGAAAACCAAAGCAAAGTTATCGCAGTCAAAAACGTCCCTCTTCCACTTCTTACTGATATTGAGTGTATCTGACTGTATTATTTGCTTCCACTCGTCTAAAGTTAAAACTTTGTATCTACTGTCTAATGTTATAGCTGCAGCTTCTAATTGAGTAATCGTTGCTAATTGAATCTGTCTATAGGTAGCCCAAGCTCCCTTTACTCTCAAGAACTTCCTCAGACATTTTACTGCTAAATAAAGTAACTTCTGTAGCACTACCACGTTCACCTCCTAAACTCTCAAAAAAATTTGAGAAAAAAACTTCAGGCTCTTCAGAAGACTCTGACGATGCCCATGACTCTCCTGAGAGCTGCGCTGCCAAATCTGACCACTCCGAATATCAGACCTCCAAGAACGATGACGCTCGCAATCGTTGCTGCGTTGTCTGCTACTGCAGATGCAATGTTCCCGAGTATGTCCTGTATAGCCGTAAGGATTCCGTTCAGAATATCATTGAGCGTGTAAGCCATCCGGGGTCACCTCCAGAACTATTAATAACCAGATACAAATATAAAGCTTTTGTCTCCTGTACTACTTAACCCGCCTAAACTCAATAAACCCCACTTAAAACAGCGATGGTCTGTACGGATGCTCAGTAGTTATCCTACCTCCGTGAGCTCTAACGAGCTTCTCTATTTTTACAAGCTCTAGGAGTATCTTAGATTGCACCTTCTTTGGGTCTGGAGTCCTGAGAAACAAAGCCTTCCAGTAAACCATTAACTCTAAATCCGTACTAACAGTCGTTATTATTAAAGTCATACCAGTCTTACGTGGTACCGGAATAAAGTAGAAAAAGTGCTCCTTATCTTGCAGGCTTACATCCAGCCAAGGCTCTTTATATCCATATTTCTCATACAGCTCAAGTAGCTTATCTACACTGTATATCGGCTCATAATAAGTCGTAACACCTAATTCGAGAGCAATACTTAGTGCTATATCCTTAGGCTTTAGCTCGTCATCCATTAGCAAACTACCCCTTCTCCCGCTTGTACTCCCTTACTATTCTCTTTATCTCTTTTATATCCTCCTCAGTAAGCTCAGGCTCTTCCTCTTCTACTTCTTCCTCCTCAGTCTCCTCCTTCTTAGTAGTAGCAGGTAACTTGAACCCGAACATCTTAGCCACAGCCTCTAAATCACCGAGCTGGGTTTTTCTCTGCCTGCTTATCGAACCCACTGTATAATCGACCTTTCTCGATAGCGTTGCATACTGGTTAAGTATTCTAACTGCCTCTTCTACTTCTCTCAGAGTTACCTCTTCACACCTTTCCAGCTCATCCAGTATAGTATCTACGTCTATATTCGTGTTAGCTTTCTGTAACTGTCCGAACGCTCTAATCATACTCATGGGGTCGTTAAAGTTCAGCCTGCTTACATCTACACCCGCTGCAGCGAAAGCCGTAAACAATTCCTGCATCTTAGCCCTAAAATCGGTGAAAGCCTTAATAGTTCTAATAGCTCTAACAACGTCCGTCAGACTTGCCTCGCTAATACTTCTGTACTTTTTCTTAGCTTCTTTCCCGGTATTCCCGGTCATTTCCTGACCCTCACCACTATTACGTCGCTCTCCGTATAGCATACAACCTCCACAGTATCTCCAGCAGCCTTCTTCACTGCATTCCTCGCTTTCTTCTGTATTAAGTTTACCACATCGTCCACTTTAAACAGTATGTAAGCCGTAGTTCCACTCTCATCTATTTTTACGTCAGCACTGTGTAAACCCATCTTCCTTAGTTCTATTACTGTATTTCTTACAGCCGTTTCCACCTTACCCAGCTTCTTCTGCCTTATCGCCTTTACCTCCTGCTTTTGCTTCACCATTTTTGTATCACCTCATAATTCTATAAACTCGACGTAAATGTAATAACTATCCGCCCAATTCCTAACGCCAATACCGTACTCAGCAGCGTAATTCTCAGCATCTCTTACTATTGCTACATTAAGAGCGTTACGTATTCTAAGAAACTCGGGCAAAGCA
>QMSI01000168.1 GCA_003649615.1 Thermoprotei archaeon
AGTACGGAGAGCGAACCCACGCTTTCTTAGGTTTGGTATGGGCTTGTTAATAACAGCATCGGGTTCGGCCATGCTGTTGAAAATAGCTGTCGGCCTCTGAGGTTCCGTGAGGCATATCTTATATAGCCTGGCTACACCTCCCTCAGGAGGTGAGCCGTATGGGAGAGGAGAAAGTGGCCGTTTACATACCTAAGAAGCTCTACGAGCGTATAGAGAAGGCCGTCAAGGAAAGCGGCGGAGAATTCAAGAATGTGGAGGAATATGTAGCTTTCGTGTTAGAGGAGGTGCTGAAGGAGGAAGAGGAGACAGCCTTCACGCCTGAGGAAGAAGAGGAGATAAAGAGGAGACTTAGAGCCCTTGGCTACCTCTAGCCCAGGTTAGGCAGGTATACATTAAGAAAGCACGATTAATGGCGTGTGAGAGGCGTGGTTAAAGACACTGTTTTTTCAGAGTGACTATGTAAAGTCATATGGATGTCTGTCGCAAGATAACCTTTAAAGCGATTAAGAATACTCGCAAAGTACGTAAGGCCATAGTGCTTGAGACCTCGCAGGTCTGGAAGAAGCCAGTAGGAAAGGCAGAGTATTCTGAGCGTGGCAGGCAAGATTAATGCTACGAGTTCAGTTAAATGGAAAGCACGCCTATAGTCGCTGTTCAGGGCAAGCTCAAGGAGCGCATCATTTGCCCTAAGTGTAGTTCGAGGTTGAGGGGCGTGGACGAATGAGAAAGGCTTAAATAGATAGTGCTTTCTCGGGCTAAGCGAAATGGAAGAGCTTGCGATAAAAGGTGGAAGGCCTGTTTCTGATCATTGGATACCGATCTCTAAGCCCCTTATAGGCAATGAGGAGGTGAATGAGGTTATACGAGTGCTTAAATCGGGCCAGCTTAGGGAAGGCAGGCTAACGCGGCGTATAGAGGAGGAATCGAGGAGGAAATGTGGCTCTAAGCATGCAATAGCTGTTAGCTCAGGCACGGCCGCTCTTCACCTAGCCATGATGACTACGATAAAGCCAGGAGATGAGGTCATAGTACCTTCATTTACGTTCATAGCGTCTGCTAATTCTATACTGTTATCCGGCGGGAGGCCTATTTTCGCTGATATAGACGAGAAGACCTTCACTGTAGATCCGAATGATGTTCTGGAGAAGATAACATCTCGGACGGTAGCCATAGAGCCCGTTCACTTATACGGTCAGCCAGCTGATATCAAGGCCCTATCTGAGATAGCGGAAGACCATGGCCTTAAAATAATATGGGATGCTGCACAAGCCCACGGGGCTCAGTATGACGGGCGTGACATAGGCTCTTTTGATGATATAGTTTGTTTCAGTTTTTACGCAACGAAGAACATGACAACTGGAGAAGGCGGCATGGTGACGACCAATGACGATGACATAGCACGTGCAATCCGCCTTATGAAGACTCATGGCCAAGTCCGCAAGTACTGGCATATCATGTTAGGCCTGAATTACCGAATGACGGAAATGCAAGCTGCTGTAGGAATCCACCAACTGAGGAAACTGGAGAAATTCAATGAAGCGCGGATAAGGAACGCTAAGGTGCTCACTAACGGACTCAGGTATATTAACGGCATCATAACGCCTTATGTAAGGCCCGGTTGCAAACATGTGTTCCATCAATACACCATAATGCTCGAGCTTGAGGAGTTCAGATGCACTCGTGATGAGTTCGTTAAGGCCCTGAGAGCCGAGAACGTGGACGCAAGGGTTCACTATCCCACCCCTGTTCACCTTCAGCCAGCCTACCGCAGCCTAATGAAGGATGTAAGACTACCTGTGACGGAGCGGGTGGCCAAGAGAGTCGTATCATTACCTGTCCATCCAGCCTTAAGCGATGAAGACCTAAAACTCATAGTGGAAGCTGTGGAGAAGGTCGTGAGTCATTTCCACAAGAGATAGATGCTGCACAAGCAATTGAACAAATATCCACTATCGACGCTGTCCTTAGCTAGGACATGGCAAGTTTTATAGTGCCCTAGTTCGCTGTAGACCTGAGTATGGGCCTAAATATGGAAGGCATAAAACACAGGAAACGACTGAAGGATCCTCCTAGAGCTTGCGTGGTAATACCTGCCTTAAACGAAGAGAAGACAATATACCGAGTGGTCAGAAAGACACTATCAGTAGATCCGAGTCTAAAAGTCATAGTCATAGATGATGGAAGCACGGATAAGACGGCCAAGAGGGCCAGGGAAGCTGGTGCCCACGTCATAAGGCTAAAGAGAAACATGGGGCAGTGGGAGGCTCTGAGATTAGGCTTCAGGAAAGCGCTTAAGGAGGGATTTAATGTGGTGATCACCATGGATGGGGATGGCCAACATGATCCACTTTTCATACCCTTCCTCCTAGAACCCATAGAAAAGGGGAGGGCTGACTTGGTTGTAGGTTCTAGGTTCTTATGTGAAAATTCTCATCATATTGTGACGGCACCGTATAGGCACGTTGGCGTGAAATTCCTTAGCTGGCTCTTTAGTCTTCTGACGGGTGTAAAGCTGACCGATGTAATGTCAGGCTTTAGGGCCTA
>QMSI01000169.1 GCA_003649615.1 Thermoprotei archaeon
TGAAAAAGATTTTGGGTGGGGATAGGAATCAACAGAGTATATAATGTGGATTTAGAATCAGTAATGTGCGGAGTATCCTTCTCTAATATTTTCACTTGCTAAGAGTCTAAGAACTCTACATAATGACGCATTTATATTTGTTTTTTTGTTATAGAATAGGCCCAATAATTTTTCGAGTATACTTTAACAGTTAATGCTCCACGAAGTATACTGAGGCTGCCATATGACGAGCAGGTATAAAAGATGAACCCTCGAAAAAATCATGAAGACGAGGAAAAATGCCTCATGTATAGGGCCTATAAGGAGGCAATGGATAGGTATGTAACGTATAGCTTCTTTCTATCCCTTATTTATGGTATGATTATTGCCTTTTCCTTAGTCTGGGGATCCATATATGCTTCTTCACTCCTCGCAAATTTTCTTATGTTGCTCGGTGTTGTACCAAGGACTAGATATAGGCTCATTAGAATTTTGATTATTGGGGCAATACTATTGACGGCATACTCGTTTATGGATAGGATTAAGGCACCACTAGATAGGCATCTCGAGGCTAAGAAGAGGAGCATTCTAAGGGAACTTTTGGAGAACCTCAGGTATGAATCAAACGAGTGCGAACTGATAGCTCAACTAGAAGGGGAACTCAATAAACAATTGGGTGCTAGTGTTGAAGAATAATGCTCTAAGTAGTGATGCTTGCAGGCATACTAGCGACACGCTTGAGGTGTCGTTCTACATGCCCTCATACATCTTATGGTATGACAAGAAAACATTTAGTCTAGTGGCGTCAAAAATTCTTGATACACATGCATACTTCTCTGTTTGTTTTAATGGTGATTTTGAGAGATTTGAGACCTCCAAGAGTGTTAGGATCGCCAAAACTAACAATCTTTATGTGCTCGAGTATGGGTGTGAAAAAATCAAGATTTCTGAGTTGATGTACCCCATAGGCAAACATGGGCTTCTTGAGGACATAATTTTCATATCCCTAGTGGTGGCTATTGGTGTGTGTCTTATCTGTACTGTTTTTCTCATTGATTTGGGCTATCCAAGAATATTACCATTCACATTGACTGCAATCGCATTAGTTCTTATGTTACCAACAATATTGTTGCTTGAGAGAAAAAAATATAGCCATATATCACTAATCACCATAAGTGGCAGGATAAATGAAGTTCTAAAATTTGTTAGATTACTGAATGAGGAACTAAATTTAGAATTCATAAGAGTCGGAAAGATGATTCTCTCAGGCATAATCATCAATAAAACATGATGGTGAAGGAAATCATGTTGTCTTCGGCAACTATACCCACTGATCCAAAAAGAATATTCTTGAAGACAATACTAGGAGACATTATAATGGGAATGAAGGACGATGAACTTGAAAGCCTAGGCCTTGGAGACGCGAACATAAGTGGGTTCAGCAAAGGAAAGATATGCCCATACGTATATGGACTAATAACAATGAGCGATGCGACAAGCACAACATGGAGCAAGGTGGTCGCAGCAATAACACAGAATACATCGGGAGTGAGGATAGCAAGCATTGTGCAGATGAGCAAGATACTACTGCCAAAAGACATAGTGAGGATGATACCACTCAACGTTTTGCCGCAACAAGGAAAGTCATTGCCAGAATACATGTCCCTAGAAGCATCAATATGGGCGGCTATGATTGGGTCCGTGACAGAGGTAAGGAGACTACTGTGTGAGCTATTCATGGCACTGGCAAACTTCCTAGTGAAGCTCATAGAGACAATAGTGGAGTGGGGGCTAAAGCTACTTGGAGCACTATTGCAGGTGCTGGGTGTGGCGAAATATTTATTCGCGATGGCACTATGCGTATGGAGCTGGATAGAAGCAGCGAAGTTAATGTGCTTTTCTATGGATTGTCAATGATGTTGTATTTGCTTAGAAACTTAATACCTTATCCCGATAGATGTTGGATCTGGTAGTCTTTCTATTGAATTGAGTTTTGGCTCCTCTAGAGTTTCTATATTTTTTGGCATCAATACAATTGATTATTACGGATTTTCGATAGCTTGTATGTATATTAGTTCTCTTTCAAATGTTGTCATTAGCTCTAGCAGATTATATATGAATACTGATATGTATGTACCATTTATAACATTTATTCCGCTACAATACAGGGGAGAATCCTCCATTTTTAGTGGAACAATCCTGAAGAGTATGACTCCGTCAGATCCTAATGAGTGTTGGAGATATAGAATAATGTCAATGTCACTATCACTACTATGGTGAGTGTTATGAGACTAGCAACATACTCTAGCTTCTTCTGTAGTATACTTGCGTTGCTTGGTCCAATGATATACTACTACATACATCTTACACTTATGAACTCTAATATTATTAACTGGCCATTCTTCGAAGCATTAGCACTAATATCTATGCTATCAACATTTTTCTATGCACTTTCCCTCGCAATGATTGGTGATGGGGTCTGTCGTGGAGGGGAAAAATTTGGTGCTCATTCGGCGTATCCAGCGGGAACCTCTGTAA
>QMSI01000170.1 GCA_003649615.1 Thermoprotei archaeon
GCACCCAATAGATGGTCCCGGCACTAGTTAGCTCCTCTTCTGCTTCCCACCCTGTACCATTCCACCACCTAACTTTAGGGTAATCGCTACCACTGCCTGTATCACTTCGATAAGCCGTAAAGGCTCTTACCGAGTACATGGATGGATAACTCTCGAACACCATATAGTCATCATCGCTATCTACCAAATTTTCAACTCCTCCCGCTACATGAGAGGTGCCTCCAAGGGTTTCATAGCTTGAAGGATGGTAATCTACTTCAGAAATTTCCCTGTAACTCTCAAACACCATGTATTCAGCGTCGTTAGCGGAAAGGTCTCCGACATCTCCTCCTATTAGGGAAGTTTCATTTAGAAGAGCATAACTTGAAGGGTGAGAAGTAACAGTGTCGGTCGAAGTAGGCTCCGAGGCTATTGAGAAGTAGTTACCGTCGATCCACCTGACACTATCGGGCAGCATGCCACCTACATATGTGCCATGGATTAAATTGTACGAAGAAGGGTAAACAATGTAAGGATATGTTATAAGCTCGCTGTACATGGGTGTCAAAGTACGCGTAGCGGCCGTTCCCAGGGTAGTTGTGAGCTTAAAGGTTACGGTTCTTTCCGAGTTGATGAATGCTGAGTCTTCCTCTTGGAGAGGAAGCGTTATGTTCACAAGATAGCCAGGGAGAGCTTCGACAGGGTTGAAGGTGTAGGCCTTCATGGGAACATCCGTCTCAGGGTCAATAACATAGATAGCGTTCACTTCAACAGGTATGTCACCTATATTCATGAAAAACACAGTAAAGTTACTTTCGCTAACGATCACTTCGACAATCGAGATCCTTTCAAGGTACTCCTCAGCCGCTTCAGGCCTCGTTAAGGGAGAAAGGGTTGTAGGAGCCCAAGTATAGACAGCTGCTGCCGCTGCTACGCCGATAGTTATGAGAAGAACGGTTGCGATGATAGGAGAGATACCCCTCCTTGCTCTAATTGGCCTAGACCGCAAGATTGACTGAGGCCTCCAGTTATATTACTGGAAGTAAAGGTTTTTACCGAGCTATAAAAAACTTGTTTTATGAGACGTGTTGGACATGGCGTTTATAACAAGGAGACGAGGAGTTAGCGATATAATAACGAACCTCCTAATGGCTGTGGTCGTTCTCTCAGTCGGCCTATCAGTGTATATGTATAGTACTACTCAGTTTCAGACCATGTCCGGAGCTATGGATAGACTTATTCAGAGTCATGAAAGAGAGCTTCTAGAGAAGTTCATTATAACTAAGGTATTTCTCAACACTCATAACGACACCATAACCGTCGTGGTATACAACTACGGAGGCATCGACACAGACATTAGAGGAGTATTCATAAATGGTATCCTAAACCAAGTAGACGAACACATACCGTCCGGAGAATGGCGGAGCATTAATGTACCTTACTCAGAGTGGGCAGAGGAGAGTTATAGGATCTTAGTAGTGTCGTCTACGGGGACTAGGTATGAGGTCGAGGTCGAGCCATAGAGCTCTTAGCTCCATCGTAGGAGCTATGATATTCATAGTGATCTTCGGCGCAGCATTCGCTTCCCTCCTCTACATGCAAGATAGGTACGCTAAGTACATCAATAGCGTTAGGGAAACACTAAACGAGGAAGCAGAAAGGCTTAGTGAAGACCTCGAAGTAAAGTTTAAGGCCTTAAATTCCACCGCAGTGGAGCTCACGATAGTGAATAAAGGACAAGTCTTCACGGTCGTCGACCACGTCTGGGTGGGAGATAAGGTCTTCAGCCTTGATCTAGGCTTAAGCCCAGGAGGCGACTCTGTAGTCCTAGTTCTTAATGGTTCCCAGATAAACCCAGACTCAGAAGTTTTTGTTGTTACAAGGAGGGGGAGGATCTTTGAAGGAGAATATGAAGGGTACTACGTGAAAAGGATAACCATAGAAAATCCTCCAGGAAACGGTGAACTACACGACTTTCAAGTTGAAATCCAGCTAACTCCCGATAACTTCAATTATTCCAGGGCCAGGTGGAATGGAGGGGATTTAAGGTTCTATCTTTACTCCAACGCAACTGGTAAGCTTAGTTACTGGATAGAGTCTTGGAACACACAAGGTACAAGTATCGTGTGGGTTAAGGTGCCTTCGCTGCCTAGCGGAGGTGAAGTGGACATCTATATGTTCTATGGAGATAAAGACGCAGCTAGTGAAAGCAGCTTTGATGATGTCTTCGATATAGTGGGAGAAGCAGGTTTACTAAGCGTAGATAGCAGGTGGACTGAGACGCGCTTTCTATACGCTTATCCAGATTCTGAACCACCAGTAGTGGTGGCATCTCCTTCACGTCTAAACACGACCTCTGATTCGGAAGGAGTTGTTAGAATTTGGAACGTTACGCTTGCAGGGTTTCAAGCTTGTTTCGAAGAATACGAATACGAAACCCATGGTTACGAGACCGTTTATTGGCTAGCTCTCAGAAGAGGGCAGTGGAGGATAGGAGAACTACACGTCGAGGTCGGTTTGGAAGAAACGCCGAC